>NZ_JBFBAA010000031.1:0-116926 GCF_040682035.1 Actinoplanes sp. NPDC051470 | reverse complement strand
GTGTCGGTGACTTCGAAGCGGACGACGACGGCGTCGGCGCCGGGCCGGGTGGGCAGGCGGTCGGCGCGGATGATGACGCTGCCCTGGCCGGTGACGCAGCATTCATAGGGCCGGCACAGCTTTGCCACATTCGGGGCAAAGCACCGCAGTCGACCTTGGTGGCATGAGCCTTTCCACGCTGCCCGAGCCCGCGACCGCGCCGCTGCGCCTGGACGCTCCGGTCCTCGATGTCGTCGTTCCCGTCTACAACGAGGAGATCGACCTCGAGCCATGCGTCCGCCGGCTGCACGACTACCTGTCGGCGCGGTTCCCCTACCGGTTCCGGATCACGATCGCGGACAACGCCAGCACCGACGCCACCGCGGCCGTGGCCACGGATCTGGTCGAGGCGCTGCCCGAGGTCACCGCTGTGCACCTGGCGCAGAAGGGGCGGGGACGGGCGCTCAAGCACGTGTGGACGCACTCGGACGCGGCCGCCCTGGCGTACATGGATGTTGATCTCTCCACCGACCTGGCCGCCCTCCTGCCGCTGGTCGCGCCGCTCATCTCGGGCCACTCGGACCTCGCGATCGGGTCGCGGCTCAGCCGCGGATCCCGGGTCGTGCGCGGCGCCAAGCGGGAGTTCATCTCGCGCGGCTACAACCTGCTGCTGCGCGGCACGCTCGCGGCGCGGTTCTCCGACGCGCAGTGCGGCTTCAAGGCGATCCGCGGCGACGTGGCGGCCCGGCTGCTGCCGATGGTCGAGGACACCGGGTGGTTCTTCGACACCGAGATGCTGGTCCTGGCCGAGCGGGCCGGCCTGCGCATCCACGAGGTGCCGGTGGACTGGGTGGACGACCCGGACAGCCGGGTGGACATCGTGTCGACGGCGATCGCCGACCTCAAGGGCATCGTGCGGCTGGCCCGCGGCCTGGGCAGCGGGCGCATTCCGCTGGCGGCGCTCCGCGAGCAACTGGGGCGTTATCCGCTGCCGGTGGCGGGCGTGCCGGCCGGGCTGACCGGGCAGCTGTTGCGTTTCGCGGGCGTCGGGCTGGCGAGCACGCTGGCCTACCTGGTGATCTTTGCCCTGCTCCGGGTCGGTCTCGGCGCCCAGTGGGCCAATCTGCTGGCCCTGCTGCTCACGGCGGTGGCCAACACAGCGGCCAACCGCCGGCTCACTTTCCGGGTACGCGGAAACGACCGCGCCTGGCGGCATCAGGCCCAGGGCCTGGTCGTCTTCGGCATCGGGCTGGCGCTGACCAGTGGCTCGCTGGCGCTGCTCCACTCGACCACGACGGCCCCGGCGGCCTGGCTGGAGCTGGCCGTCCTGGTGACCGCCAACGCCGTCGCCACCGGCGTGCGGTTCCTGTTGATGCGCATCTGGGTCTTCCGGGCGGCCTGAACAGCCCAATCACACCTCCGGTGCGATGTCCTGCGGGCATCGATCGGGCATCATCTCGGCAGGCCCGGAAGTACCGGTCTTGCGACCGCCGGGTAACAATGTCATCACCGGGGTTGCGATGGGGCCCGGTCGATGCGTCTGGGAACCGGGAGCACCGGACCGAGAGGTGGCGACATGCTGAGCAGAGAAGACACTCGCAGGCTTGCGCAGTTGGAGCGGCAGCTGCGCCGCGACGACCCGGAGTTCTGCGAGCGCATGGCCGCCGGCGGCCGCCCGGGCCGCCGCCGCCCGCCGATCTTGTTGATCATGGTGGCGGTCGCGGTGTGGGTGACCGCGCTGATCCTGGCGGTCAGCGGCTGGTGGATCGGGGCGGGCGTCGCCGCCGCCTGCGCGACGGTGATCGTGGCGTCGCTGGCGTACCGCAATCGTCGCTTCCGGCCCGGCGACCATCAGCTGTAGGCGACGCTCGCCTCCGGCACCTCCCGGGCCCGCGCCACCTCGGCCGCCTCGGCCTCGACCGCCTTCCGCACCTTGGCGCTCGGCGCTCCCCCGAACGCCGTCACGGACAGATCGACCCGCTTCCGACCGGCCATCTTGGCCCGCCACACGCCCGCGACCTCCCCGTCGACCAGCAGCGCGCCCGGGTTGCCGAGCGTGCGCCACACTTCTTTCTGCTGCTTCCTGTCCGGCACCAGCAGGTCGCGGTCGCGGCTCTGCAGCAGCGCGTCCATCGGCGGCACGAACCGCACCCCGCTCGGCGCCTTCGCCTTGACCAGGTCGTCCACCGCGTCGGCGGGCAGCCACGCCTTGCGTCCGTCGACGCCGACCTCGGCCAGATCGTCCGGCCACACCTTCTTCATCTCGGCCGTCGAACTGCCGAAGTACTTCCCCACCTCGAGCGGCCCGGCCGGCCCGAGCATCCGCAGATAGAGCCGGATCAATCGGTCAAAACCGTCGTTCTCCTCGGGTACGCCGGGCCAGTCCTTGATCGGCCCCAGCGTCGCGTCCTTGCCCCGCGACTCGACCTGGAGGCCGCCGGCCAGACCGGCGTGCTGCCACACGTTGCCCGCGATGTGCTGGGCGTCGCAGGTCCGGCAGAAGTACGTGAGCTCCTTCGGCACCAGCTTGCTGACCTGGGTGCTGACCTCGCCCCGCGGCATCGAGCCCGTGACAACCTTGCGGTTGGCCTCGGCCGTGGCCGTGAACGCCCGGATCCCGAGCTTCATCCCCTCACGGATCTGCCCGCTCTGGATCCGCGCCGTCGCATCCGCGTCGCTGACCGGCCACAACGCGCGCGCCAGATCCCACAGATCCCGCTTCCGGTGCAGATGCGGCGCTCCCCGGGCCGCCCAGACCATCACCAGTCGCTTGTCTTCAAGATCAGCTTGGGTACGCGCGGCCAGCGCCACCCGAACCGACCCCGGCGTGTACTCCTGCACCCCGAGATCAAGCAGCGGCAGATCCCCCGGCCGGTCCTGTCCGCGCTCGGCCAGCCCGACAGCCGCCACCCGGAATGCCATCACCCGCTCGCGATCAACCTGCTGAACAGCCATGACGCCGACCCTAGACCGCCGTGCCTGACAAGGCCTGTCAGCTTCTCCCGCCTCTTCGGTCCCGGTCGCCCGTCTTCCGCGCCCGCCACCTCGGCCGCCCTCCGCCTTCTGGCCCCGCCCGCTCGTCCTCCGCGCCCGCCACCTCGGCCGTCCTCGCGCCGTTGCGGCGCGACGCCCAGGTCAAGGACGGCAGTCGTAACGGAGGCGGCCGCCGCTCGTCTCACCCCGGGCCCGGCGCCATCGGCCGGTCCTCGCGCCGTCGCGGTGGTGGCGCCCGGTCAGGGGCGACGGCCGTAGCGCCGGGTCGGCACGTTGCGCAGCCGCTCCCTGCGGGCGCCCGTGTGGGCCTCGACCAGCTCCCACGTGTCCAGGCTGCTCGGACCGTACGGCCCCTCCTGCAGGATCGGCGGCTCGCCGGTCAGCCGGTAACCGCAATGCCGCGCCACCGAGGTGCTGGCCGTGTTGGCCGGGTCGATGCGCAGCAGCAGCCGGCTCAGGTTGAGCGTGCTGTGGGCGTACCCGGAGAGCAGTGACAGCGCCGCCGACGCCAGCCCGCGGCGGCGAAAGGGCGCGCCGATCAGATAGCCCAGCTCGGCCTCCTTGAGGCCGGGGTCGACGCCGAAGAGCAGCACCTCGCCGAGCGGCCGGAGCCCGTCGGCCGTGATCGCCAGCTGGAGGCGTTGCCCGGTGATCCGGCCCTGCTGCGCCCGTTTCAGGTACGCGATCCCGGCCGCCACGTCGAACGGTGACGGCATCGGCGTCCACCGCGCGATGTCGGGCTCGTCCAGCAGCTCAACCAGGTCGTCGAGGTCCTCCGAGGTCCATTCGCGCAGCTGGACGCCCTCGCCGGTCAGCGAGATCGGGAAGGGAACGCGCCCGAAGGTCGTCACCTGTCGATCGTGCCGTCAAAGAGCCACTTCCGGCCAGTGCCGATCGGCAGGAAAGCCATGAAAGATTACTCATCCACCACTGCCGGGTGTGATCGTCTTCACCGGAAGGCTGCCCAACATCGCCCAGTCGTGGCTGATGTCCGCGGCCGTGCGCAGCAGCAGCGGCAGGTAATCGCCGGTCAGCTTCTCCACCGGCGTCTCGGCGGCGTGCACCGTGATGTTGACGGCCGCGACCACCTCGCCCTCGGCGTCCCGGATGCCGGTCGCGATCGACCGGATGCCGGGCGCGAGGTCTTGGTCGGCCAGCGCCCAGCCCTTCGCCCGGACCTCGCGCAGCTCCCGGAACAGCTCGTTCGGCGTCGGCTGCCAGCGCGGCGTGACACCGGACCGGCTCGGCTCCTCCCACAGGAAGTCGAGAGTGTTGAAGTCTTGCGCCGCGAGCAGCACCTTGCCCATCGAGGTCGCGATCGCCGGGAAGCGCGTGCCGATCGAGACCGCCAGGGTCACGATCTTCGGCACCGCGACCCGGGCGACGTAGACGATGTCGCCCTCGTCCAGCTGCGCCATCGAGCTCGACTCGTTCGTCTGCGCGACCAGCTTCTCGAGGTGGGGACGGGCGACATCCCACATGTCGAGGGAGTTGATGTAGGTCATGCCGAGTTCGAGCACCCGGGGCGCCAGGACGAACCCGCGGTCGTGGTTGCGCACGTAACCCAGCGCGATGAGCGTCATCAGCATCCGCCGCACGGTCGGCCGCGCGAGGCCAGTGTCCGCGGCGATCTCGCTGAGCGTCGACACCCGGCGCTCCGGCCGGAAGCTCCGGAGCACCTCGAGCCCGCGGGCCAAGGCCTCGATGAAGTCAGGGCCGGCGTCGTCGCGCGCCATCCTGCCTCCCTCGAGTCCCATGAGGCTCAATGCTTCCACTGCGCCGATCCGGCGTCCCACTCGGTGTAGGTGTAAGGGTTGTCCGTCACCTTGGTCTCGGGCACGTCCGGGTTCATGCCCTTCTCCCAGGCCTCCTTACCCATCTGGCCGATCAGATGGTCGACCGTGGCCTCGACCTTGCTTCGCGCCGCGGCCAGGTCGACGTCGACCAAGCGGTGGTCACGCTTGACCAACCGGC
This sequence comes from Actinoplanes sp. NPDC051470, assembly GCF_040682035.1. Taxonomy (NCBI): domain Bacteria; kingdom Bacillati; phylum Actinomycetota; class Actinomycetes; order Micromonosporales; family Micromonosporaceae; genus Actinoplanes; species Actinoplanes sp. NPDC051470. Next base: position 111,979 of record NZ_JBFBAA010000031.1, on the reverse strand, counting down.
CGTTGATCATCACGGTGTGCACGTCGCCGCGCTGGGCCTGGAAGGCGACGTGACCGTACGGGTTGAGGATCGGGAACATCACCGGCGAGGCGTCGTTCTTGATCAGCACGACGTCGGCCTTCTTGCCCGGCTCGAGGCTGCCGACCTTGTCGTCGAGCCCGAGCGCCTTGCTGCCGCCGCGGGTGGCCCAGTCGACCACCTGCTCGGCGCGCAGGTGGAGGTGGGTGACGGTCTCGGCGTTGGCGTGCGCCGCCATGTGCTCGCGGGACCGGTCGGCGCCGAGGGTGGTCCGCATCGCGGAGAAGAGGTCGCCGCTCCACCACACGCTGGTGTCCATCGACAGCGACACCGGGATGTTGTGGTCGCGCAGCGTCCAGGTGGGCGGGTAGCCCTGGCCGGCGCTCTGCTCGCTCTCGGTGGACACGGAAACCGAGCCGCCGGTGGCCGCGATGCGGTTGTACGAATCCTGGTTCAGCGTCGCCGAGTGCACGTAGATGTTCTGTGGCGTCATGAAGCCGTTCTCGTGCATCAGCCGGATGCCGTCGTCGTTGGTCGCGCCCCAGACGCCGGCGTGCGTGGTCACCGGCACGCCCAGCTCACGCGCCACCTCGAAGGCCGCCTTCTCGGGGAACGCCGGGTCGCCGGTCACGTCGAACGCCATCTGGAAGCCGAGCATGTCGTTGCCGCTGGTGATCCGGCGGTTGACGAAGTCACGGAAGCCGTCGCTCGTCGACCAGTCCCACGGGCCCTGCTGGATGTTGCCGTAGGCCAGGACGAACCGGCCGGGCACCGCCTCCAGCGCGTCGACCGCGGCGTCGGCGTGCTGCGGGGTCTGCAGGCCGTGGGACCAGTCGACGGTCGTGGTGACGCCGGCGTCGATCGCCTCGATCGCGGCGAGCAGGTTGCCGGCGTAGATGTCCTCGGGACGGAACAGCTTGCCGGACTCGAGGTAGTACCAGACGAAGTACTGCGTCAGGGTCCAGTCGGCGCCGTACCCCCGCATCGCGGTCTGCCACATGTGGCGGTGGGTGTCGATCATGCCGGGCATCACGATGCCGCCGGACGCGTCGATCTCCACGGCGCCCTCGGGCGCGGTGAGGCCGACGCCGACCTCGGCGATCCGGTCATCGACCACCAACACGTCCGCACCCGTCAGGACGGTGTGTGCGTCATCCATGGTGAGCACTAAGCCGTTGCGGAAAACCACGCTTTCACTCATCGCCGTTCACTCCCCTTCGAGCCTCGGCGGACAGTCGTCCGTCTGGCGGTCGCTGTGAGGCCATCAGGTTGCTCCCGCCGCTAACCGTGTGTCAAGGCCAGATTTCCGGGCTGTCACGAGGCGGTTGACATCGCGTCCGCGAGAGGAGAAGACTTCTCGGCAGCGGACGATCGTCCGCCTGGCGGACGCGATGAAGGGCGGACATGGGACCTCTCAGCGGCCTGGTGGTGGCCGACTTCTCCCGGATCCTCGCGGGTCCGTACGCGACGATGCTGCTCGCCGATCTCGGCGCGCAGGTCATCAAGGTGGAGAGCCCGGGCGGTGACGACACCCGCACCTGGATGCCTCCGGTCCGGGACGGCATCGCGACCTACTACCTCGGAGTCAACCGCAACAAGCGTTCCATCGCCCTCGATCTGAAGAATCCCGATGATCTGGATGTCGCCCAGCGCCTCGCGCGCCGTGCCGACGTGCTGATCGAGAACTTCCGGCCGGGCGGGCTCCAGCGCTTCGGTCTCGACCACGAGACGGTCAGCGACACCAATCCCGGCATCATCTACGCGTCGATCACCGGCTTCGGCACCGGCAAGGGCGCGAGCTATCCCGGGTACGACCTGATGGTCCAGGCGATCTCCGGCCTGATGAGCCTGACCGGCGACCCGGACGGCCCGCCCTACCGGGCCGGCATCTCGGTGTTCGACGTGATGGCCGGCATGCACGCCAGCATCGGCATCCTGGCCGCCCTCCGCCACCGCGACGAGCACGGCACCGGCCAGCGGATCGAGGTCAACCTGCTGTCGTCCGCGCTGTCCGGGCTGGTCAACCACAGCAGCGGGTTCGTCGCGGGCGGTTCTGTGCCGTTCCGGATGGGAAACGCGCATCCGAGCCTGTTCCCGTACGAGCCGCTGCCCACCGCCGACGGCGACCTCATCGTGATCACCGGCAACGACGGCCAGTTCCGCAAGCTGTGCCAGGTGCTCGATCTGCCCGGGCTGCCCGACGACCCGCGCTTCGCGCACAACCAGGACCGCACGGCCAACCGCGCCGAGCTTCGGCCGATCCTGGTCGAGCGGCTGGCCAAGCGCACCAAGGACGAGTGGTTCCGCGAGCTGCTGGCGGCCGGCGTGGCGTGCGCTCCGATCAACACGATCGACGGCGGGTTCGCGCTCGCCGAGGAACTCGGCCTGGAACCGGTCGTGACCGTGGGCGACGTGCCGGGTGTCCGCAACCCGATCACGTTCTCGCAGACCCCGGCGGGATACGAGTTGCCGCCCCCGGCCCTTGACGAGCACGGTGAGGAGATCCGCGCGTGGCTGACCGAGAACTGAGCTTCCCGACCTCGATCGGCACGTCCGACGCCGACCAGATCCGGCTGCTCGGCCACGACCTCGCGGCCGATCTGATGGGCAAGGTCGGGTTCGGCGAGCTGGCCTACTGGCTGGTGGCCGGGCACCGCCCGACCGCGGGCGAGACGCGGGTCTTCGAGGCGGTGCTGGTCGCCCTGGCCGACCACGGCTTCACGCCGACCGCGATCGCGGCCCGGCTGACCTACCTGAGCGCGCCCGAGTCGTTGCAGGGCGCCCTCGCGGCCGGCCTCCTCGGCGGTGGCTCCCGGTTCCTCGGTGTCACTGAAGACTGTGGACGGTTCCTGCACGACACGCTTCGGGGCCTCGAGACGCAACCCGAGGACGACGCCGGGTGGGACGCGGTCGCGCTGGAGGCGGTCCGGGCCGCCCGGTCGGCGAAGCGGCTCATCCCCGGGCTCGGGCACCCCGTTCACAAGGTTCAGGATCCGCGTACGCCGGTGCTGATCGGCATCGCCGACGAAGAGGGACTGCGCGGGCCACACCTGCGGCTGTTCGAGGCGATCGGCCGGGTGCATCCACAGGTGCTGGGCCGGACGCTCCCGCTCAACGGCGCCGGCGTGTGCGGGGCGGCGCTGGCCGACCTGGGCCTGCCGGTCGACCTGCTGCGCGGCTTCGCGTTGCTGGCCCGGGCGGCCGGGCTGCTCGGCCACCTCGCCGAGGAACGGCGCCGCCCGCTGGGCATGGACATCTACCTGACCGTCGACCGCAACGCGGTCTACACCGACCTCGACCAAGCCGAGTAGACCACCGCCCGAACAGACCACAGAGAGGAGCCGCCGTGGCCACCGTCGTAGCGGTGATCGCCTCCACCCACCACCCGTTCTACTACCGGGCCAGCACAGCGACCGGCGAAGATCGTCCGCCCTTCGCCGACGAGTGGGTACGCAAGATCACCGCGTTCCGCGAAACGTTGACCCGGGCCAACCCGGACGTGCTGGTCATGGTCGGCTCCGACCACTTCCACCAGCTGTGGCTCGACAACATGCCACAGTTCCTGATCGGCAAGGCGCCGTTCTACGACGCTAACTGGTACAACGAGGAGCGCGAGTTCGGGCTGCCGCGAATGCTGCTCAAGGGCGACGAGGACCTGTCCGCCCATCTGCTGCGCCAGGGCATCGACCGCGACTTCGACCTGGCCTTCAGCAACGAGCTGCGGATCGACCACAGCATCACGTGCCCGATCATCACCCTGCGGCCCGAGGCCGACCTTCCGATCGTGCCGATCTACACGAACATCTTCGCGCCACCGCTCCCCCGGCCGAAACGGTTCGTGCAGCTGGGCGAGACGATCCGGGAGATTGTCGAGTCCTGGCCGTCCGACCTGCGGGTGGCGATCATCGGCACCGGCCATCTCTCGCTCGAGCTGGGTGGGCCGCGACAGTTCGGCGAGCACGGGCCCGACCCGGAGTTCGACCGGAAGGCCGTCGAGTGGATCGCCACCGGCGATCTGGAGAGCTGCCTCTCCGAGGTGACGCTCGACAGCCTGCACGCGCCGGGGAACGCGACGCACGGGTTCATGGACTTCATGCTCATGATGGGCGTGGCGGGCGCCGGGGCCAAGGCCGACTACGTCGACAGCCTCGACCTCTTCCACACCATGGAGGCGTACTTCACCTGGTACCCGAACGGAGCGCCCAAGTGAGCAAGTACCTGGTGGACAAGTTTCTGTACACGGTGGACCGTGATCCCGAACTGGTGGAACGCTACCGGGAGGACCCGGCCGGCACGGTGAGCTGGTGGGAGGCCGAGCGGGCGAACGCGGTCCTGAACTGCCACACCGGCGAGGCCAGCACCTGGCTGAAGTTCACCGACGAAGAGCGTGCGGCGCTCGCCGGTCACGACCACGTGAAGCTCTTCGAGCTGGGCGCACACCCGTTCCTGACGCTGACCCTGTTCATCGCGATGTTCGAGCGTGACCATGGGCCGCTGGAATACCAGATCGCGTTCGGGGCCCGGCTCAAGCACTTCGACCTGCCCTACCCCGACATCGCGACATGATGCGCGCCGCTGTCGTCGACACCTGCGGGCGGCCGCCCTCGGTCGCCGAGTGCCCCGAGCCCGCGGCCGGCCCGAGCGAGGTCCGGGTGCGCGTGACCGCCGCCTCGATCACGCCGCTCGACCTGCTGTGCGCGTCCGGGACGTCGTATTTCGGGGTGCCGGCGACGCCGTACGTCCCGGGTGTGCAAGGGGTGGGTGAGCTGGCGGACGGCACCCCCGTGTGGTTCGCGACGTCGGCGGGCATGCTCCCCGGCAACGGCAGCATGGCCGAGTGGGCGGTGGCCGCGGACGGTGACGTCGTGCCGCTGCCCGAGGGCGTTGACCACCGTCTCATCGCGGCCCTCGGGCTGTCGGCGGTGGCCGCGCTGATGGCGCTGACCTGGCGTGGCGACCTTCGTTCGGGCGAGCAGGTGCTGGTCCTCGGCGGCGGCGGGGTCGTCGGGCAAGCCTCGATCCAGTTGGCCAGGCTGCACGGGGCGGGCCGGGTCATCGCAGGGTGCCGGTCGGACGCCGCCCAGCGCCGGGCCGAGCGGGCCGGGGCGGCAGCCGTGGTCCGGATCGATCGGCCGGCCCTCGACGAGCGTCTGGCCGAGCACGGCCCGTTCGATCTGGTGGTCGACCCGGTGTTCGGGGCGCCGGCGGTGGCGGCGCTGCACGCGCTGCGCCCCGGCGGGCGGCTGGTCAACCTGGGCAGCTCGGCCGGCGAGAACGCGCCGTTCGACTCGGCGACCCTGCGAGGCAAGCACCTGAGCGTGCTCGGCTACACCAACACCGAGCTGACCAAGGAGCAGCGGGCCGACGCGCTCGCGGTGATCGCCGAGCACGTGCGCGCGGGCCGGCTGACCCTCGACTACGAGACGGTCGCCTTCGCCGACATCGGCGACGCCTGGTCCCGCCAGGCGGCCGGCACCGCCGACCGACGCCTGGTCGTCGCCCTTTGAGGCCGCCAACGAAGCTTGCATGGCGCCCGATCCGGGCCCGGGTCAGCGGAACCTCGCGCCGGCGGTGAACTCAGGCTGGCGTCATCCTCTGACGCCGCTGCGCGGAGGCCACGCGGCACGCGACCCGGGGGCTGAGTCAGCGGGACTTTGCGGGGGCGGTGAACTCCGGCTGGTCGAGGACGCGGAGCCAGGAGCCGTCGGGCTGGCGGCGGACCACCTGGGCTCGGGCGCCTGCGCCGTCCTTGGGCGGGGTTGAGGTCAGGGCCAGGTTGTCGCTGATCAGGGTGGGTAGCGGCTCCTCCGGCTCGAAGGCCGGCAGGTGGGGCAGGGCGTTCTCCCAGAGGGTGCGGATGGCGGCTCGGCCGACGGTTTGTTCGCCGGGCGGGTAGGCCATCACGGCGTTCTCCTCGTACAGGAGCGACAAGCCCTCGGCGTCCTTGGCGTTCGCGCGCTCGACGAACAGGCGGGTCAGGTCCTCCGGCTTCATGGCCTTCTCTCGTTCGCTCATGAGTTCACCCTCCATCGGCTGTCGCTACAAATCCAACTCATAGTTCTTGTAGTGGCTAGAATCTGTGGTTATGGAGTTGCGGCAGCTCGAGTACTTCGTGGCGGTGGCCGAGGAAGCGAACTTCACCCGGGCCGCTGAACGGGTGCACATCAGTCAGCCGGGGGTCAGCGCGCAGGTACGGGCGCTCGAGAATGAGCTTGGCGCTGAGTTGTTCGATCGGTCGGCTCGGAGCGCGCGGCTGACCGGAGCCGGTAGCGCGGCGTTGCCGTTCGCCCGGGAGGCGCTCGCCGCCGCCGAGCAGCTGCGCGGCGCCGTTGACGAGGTGAATGGGCTGCTCCGCGGGCGGCTGGTCGCCGGGATGGTGCAGGGGTGCGAGGTGAAGCCCTGGTTCGGGGCGCTGGCCGCGTTCCATGACGAGCACCCGGGCATCGAGCTGGCGCTGCGGGAGGGCAACTCGGATGTGCTGATCGCCGACGTGCGGGCGGGGCTCTCGGATGTCGCGCTGGTCGGGATCGCCGGTGAGCCACCGGACGGGCTCTCGGCCGAGGTGATCATCAGTGAGGGGCTGGCGGCCATCGTGCCGCGGGGGCATCCGCTCGCCGGTCGGTCGGCTCTGCCGTTGGCGACGCTCTGCGAACACCCGATCGTGTCGTTGCCCTCGGGGACCGGAATCCGCAGCGCCTTCGATCAGGCATGCGCGGCCGCCGGGCTGAGGCCGGTCATCGCGCTCGAAGCGTCCGCACCGGGCGCGGTCGCAGATCTCGGTGCGCGGGGCCTTGGCGTCGCGGTGCTGAGCCGATCGATGGCCGCTGGATTCCCGGAGCTGGTCGCGCGGCCGATCGACGGGATCGAGCTGCCGGCGCTGCTCGCCGTTGTCTGGCGGCCGCGACCCAGCCCGGCCGCGGCAGCCTTCGCCCGCCACTGCCGCGAAGCCTTCGCGGGCTGAGGCACAGGTCGCCACGGCCGCACCGAGCGCGATCACCCACCCAGTCCCGCTCCGGCCACGAGTTGCGCCGTGCGATGGATGCGGCAGAAACGTCCACGAGGTGTGCCGATCGGCGAACGAAGGAAGGCCGTTCGGCGAAAGAGGCGGACAAAGGACGGCTGACGCGAGGGGACGACGCGACCCGGCGAGGGCTCGGAGCAGGGCCAGCGGTCGGACGGGCGGGGAGTGCTCTAGGCGTACCAAAAGGATGGGTTTGAAGATCAACGTAGGGTGGCGGCATGGGTGTGGCCGGGGTTGATGTGCCTGATCATCGGGGGCGGACGGGGCTGGATCGGGCCGGCCTGGGGCTGGATCGGAATCCGGATGTTGTGGTTCGGCGGGTGGAGTTGGTGGCCAGCGGGTGGCACGTGCTGCGGAAGACCACCTATGACTACCGGCATGCGGATGGGACCTGGAGTACGGAGCAGCGGGAGACCTATGACCGGGGGAACGGGGCGACGATCTTGCTCTATGACCTGGCGCGGCGGACGGTTCTGCTCGCTCGGCAGTTTCGGTATCCCGTCTATGTGAATGATCATCCGGACGGGATGTTGCTGGAGACGGCGGCGGGGCTGCTTGATGACGATGATCCGGAGACGGCCATCCGGCGGGAGGCGGCCGAGGAGCTGGGCGTTGAGGTGGGCTCGCTTCAGCACGTGTTCGACGTCTACATGAGCCCGGGGTCGGTCACCGAGCGGCTGCATTTCTATGCGGCGCCCTACGACTCGGGCACTCGGACGGGTGACGGCGGCGGGCTGGCCGATGACGGGGAGGACATCGCCGTCGTCGAGTTGCCGTTCGAGGAAGCGCTGGCGATGTGTCATGACGGGCGGATCGCGGACGCCAAGACCATCATGCTCCTCCAATGGGCCGCTGTCCGAGGACCGTTCGCCGGCGCACACTGAGGCGCATGGCTCTCCGGGTGTTCGGCGGCGCCTCGAAGCGGGTGGCCGCGGTTGATGACTATGTGTTCCCGACGGGGGTGCGCCAGCGGCTGGCCGCGTCTCGGCCAGGTTTGACCGATGCGCACCTGACCATGGTGGAGGATGCGGCGCGGCAGTGGTTCCGGTTGCACGCACGGCATCCACGCGGGGCGCGCTCCATGCCGTCGGTGCTGGTCGCGGACTGGTGGCGGGAATTCGTACGGCACGAGCGGGAGTACGCGGAGTTCATCGCGGCCGCGGTCGGGCGGCCGGTTCCGCATGCCGAGGCGGCCGGCGGGGTGGAGTCCGGAGGAACGGGCCACGAGTTGGCGGTCACCTACCGGCAGGCTCGGGAAGAGCCGGCGGACGGCCTTCCGCTGCTCTTCCGGGTCGACAAGTCGGTGGACGTGCCGGACGCCCGGCGGTACCTCGCCGACTGCGGTGGGCGCGGGCAGTGCTGGACGGTGCCGGGCGCCGTCTGCCTCCAGCATCTCGACGGGCCGGGACGCGCCACCGGCGGCAAAGGGCCGTATTCGACGCCGCCACCACCGGGGTGGGTCAGCAGCGGCGGTGACATCGGTAGCGGCATGTGACGCCGCGACGATAGGTTGCCCTTGTGACCTGGGCTTTTGAGGACATGGAGATCGACCCGGACGGCGTCGAGCTGCGCCGGGCGGGTGTCCGCGTGCCCGTCGAACCGCAGGTCTTCGAGGTTCTGGCCTACCTCGTCGCGCAGCGGGACCGGGTGGTGCCCAAGGAAGAGCTCATGGACCGGATCTGGGGTGGACGGTTCGTCAGCGAATCGGCCGTGACCAGCCGGATCAAGCAGGGGCGGCAGGCGATCGGCGACAACGGGCAGGCGCAGCGGCTGATCCGGACCGTGCACGGGAAGGGTTACCGGTTCGTCGGCACGGTGCGTCTGGGCGGGGCGTCACCGGCTGTCCGGCATGAGCCGGTGAGTTATGCGGAGAGCGACGGGCTGCAGATCGCCTACCAGGTCACCGGCGGCGGGCCACGGGACATCGTGCTGATCGCCGGCTTCGTGTCGCACCTCGAGCTGGACTGGGCCGACCCGCGGCACGCCGCGTTCCTCGACCGGCTGGGCACCTTCGGGCGGCTGATCCGCTTCGACAAACGCGGCACCGGGCTCTCCGACCGGCCGCGGGAGGTTCCCGACCTGGAGACCCGCATGCACGACCTGCTGACCGTGATGGACGCGGCCGGGTCGCGGCGGGCGGTGCTGTTCGGCTACTCCGAGGGCGGGCCGATGGCCGCGCTGCTGGCGGCGATGCACCCGGACCGGGTCGAGGCGCTCGCGCTCTACGGCTCGTACGCGAAGCGTGAGCGCTCCGACGACTACCCGTGGGCGCCGACCCGCGAGGAGCGGGAACGCTACGTGGAACGGCTCGCGGTCGAGTGGAGCTGGGAGGCGGACATGCGCGTGATGGCGCCGTCCGCCGACGACGCGATGGCGCGGTGGTGGGGGCAGCGGGCGCGGGCCGCGGCCACCCCGTCGACGGTACGGGCGCTGATCGCGATGAACACGCTGGTCGACGTGCGGGACGCGCTTCCTTCGGTACGGGTGCCGACGCTGGTCATGCACCGCCGCGGCGACCGGGACAGCCGGCCCGAGGAGGGGCGCTACCTGGCCGAGCACATCCCTGGGGCGCGATTCGTCGAGCTGCCGGGCGCGGATCACTTCGTGGCGATCGACGCGAACCAGATCCTGGATCCGCTGGAGTCGTTCCTGTCCGACATCACGCCCGCGTCGCCGCCCGACCTGGCGTTGGGCACCGTGCTCGCGATCCGTGGCGAGCTGCCGCCGCTGGCCGCGGTACGCATCGCTCACACACCGGCGGGGGTGAAAATCGCGGTGTACGACGGTCCGGCCACCGCGATCCGCGACGTGCTGGCCAAGCCGCTCGGTGAGGCTCGGCTGGGTCTGCACATCGCGGAGATCGCCCGGGACGGCGGGATCGTCGACGGCCCCGGTGTCGACGTCGCGGTGGGACTCGCCGACCGCGCGTCGCCGGGGCGCTTCCTGGCCTCGGCGACGGTCCGCGATCTGGTGGCGGTGTCCGGCATCTCGTTGGTGGCCGCCGGCGACGGCGCTTTCAGCCGGCCCTGACGGCGTTTCGCTCCGCGGCGGCCGGACGTACGGCGATCGACCGCAGCGCGGTCCGGCGCGGGGTGTTGCCTATATGCGCTCAGAGCAAGGGGGTCGAGGGGTGGTGCCTATACGCGCTCAGAGCAAAGGGGTCGAGACGCTATCGCGGTCGACGCCGGTGGGGTCAGGCCGGGGTTGGCGCGGCGGCGGCCGGGGTGTTGATCTTGATCTCGATCGGCACGCCGTTGGTCAGGACGTCCAACACGGCCGACCGGTTGCGGGACTGGGTGAGCAGGGCGGCGAGCTGCTCGGGGGTGGCGTCGCCGCGGATCTCGAAGGTCACGCGGATGGCCTGGTAGCCGTTGCGGACCTCGTTGTTCAGGCCCAGGATGCCCTGGAGGTCGATGTCACCCTCCACGGTGGACGTCACCTCGGTCAGCGGGATCCCCCGGGCCGCCGCGATGTTGGCCAGGCCGCTGGTCAGGCAGGCGGCCAAGGCGTGCAGGAGGAACTCGACGGGGGTCGGGCCCTGGTCGCTGCCGGTCAGGACCGGCGGGTGGTCGGCGTCGTACTCGTGGTCGACGGCCCGGACGTGCTCCTGGCCGGCGCCGGAGTAGCCGTTGATCGTGGTGCGGTTGTGGGTGCCGCTGACCCAGCGGTTGCGGGCGCGGAACTGGAACTCGGCCAGTGACGGCTGTTCCTTCACCGCGTTGATCGTGGCGAACAGCGTGCTCGTGTCGACTCCGTTGACGGTCATACCAGTTCTCCTAGGGTTTGAATGGTGGATCAGCCAAGTGCGAGGCGAGGTCCAGAGGGTGGCTGGCATCCGGCGCGAAGCGCCCGAATACCGGTGTTGTATTTGGGTGTTTCGTGGCGGCTGTCAGGCCCGCTCTGGGCCACGCCGCAGCCCTGGCTGATCCACCATTCAGACCCTTTGGGCATGGAGGCCAGCGTGGTGGCCTCCTCATCGAGGGCGCGGCTCAGTCGCCGCTGAAGGGCCGTGAATTCGTCCGGCGGTGGAAACCGGGTCATCTCACGGGTGATCGCGAACACCTCGCGCACGGCGTCGTCACGGCGCCGCTCGTAGGTGGAGATGTCGCGGGCCAGCAGCTCGGCGTCGCGGAACGCGTCGGTCATGCCGTGGCCGGTGATCGGGTCGCGGTGGTAGCCGGCGTCGCCGACCAGCGCCCAGCCGGGGCCGGTGGCGCGGCGGCGAAGGTTCGGCAGGCGGGCCGCCCCGCGTACCCGGGACGTGATGTGGCCTTGGGAAACCCGCCGGGCGAGCGACGGTGAGGCCCGGGCCAGCAGGTCGGCGAAGCCGGTCGTGGCCCGCGACGTGATCGGGGCCGGGCCACAGACCCAGACGCACGACAGGCCGTCGTGGGTGGGGAAGACGCCGGCGAACAGGCCGGAGCCGAGGTGGTACTCGAAGCCGCGGTTCGGCAGGCCGGCGACGTAGACGTAGTAGGTCGCGGCCTCGGACGGGTGGCTCTCCACGAGGTCGGCGCCGAAGAAGGTGGCCATGCGGGAGCGCACGCCGTCGGCGCCGATGGTCAGGCGCGCCGGGATGTCGCCCGCGGAGGAGCGAATGCCCTCGACGCGGCCGTCGTCGGCACGCAGAACCCCGGCCGCGGCGACGCCGGTGCGGATGGTCGCCCCGGCCTCAGCCGCCGCCCGCAACAGGATCGTGTCGAGCACGTGGCGGCGCGGCGCGATCAGAACGTCGACACCCGCGTGATCCTTGAGGGGGCGAACGGTCTCGACGCCGTCCAGGCCGAAGACGACCTGGCGGATCGCCGGAGCACCGCTGGCCAGAACCTCGTCGAGCAGGCCCCAGCGGGACAGTTGCACCACGCCGCCGCGGGCGATGCCGTGGGTGGACAGGGTGTCGGACGGCATCCGGCTGCGCTCGACCAGGGTCACCCGCAACCCGCGCCGGGCCAGGAGCATCGCCGTGGCCGCGCCGGCACATCGGCCGCCCACCACCACGACGTCGTTCGCCAGCGAGTTCATGCGTCTCACGATGCCGATCAGCGCGCCGCGAACCTTGGATGTCAGGTGGAGAACGAGATCTCCACAATCCGGCCCGGCGGCGAGAAGCGGCCCGGACCAAGCGGCGACCCGGCGCGTCGAAGGCGGGACTCCGGTGGGCCCGTACCCCTCAAAAGCGGTTTCAAAATGACCAAAAGAACCATCGCGTCCGCAACGGTGACCGGCGTCACCCGGACAGGCAGCATCGGCGAAACGAACTCGTAACCTGAGGAGCAGCCGTGAGACGTGCACTGGCGGTAGCCGTGTCGGCGATGCTGGTATCCGGTGCGCTGGCCGGCTGTGAGCGAGACTCGCCCGGCGCGGCCAAGAACGGTGGCGCGGTCCAGTACCCGACCAAGACCGTGCAGCTCATGGTGCCCGCGGCGCCCGGTGGCGGGTGGGACCTCACCGGTCGCACGATGCAGAAGGCGTTCACCGACGGGAAGCTGATCGACCAGTCCGTCGAGGTCTACAACGTGACCGGCGCGGCCGGCACGATCGGGCTGGCGCAGCTCGTGTCCAAGAACAGCGGCGACCCCCACCACCTGATGGTGATGGGCCTGGTCATGGTCGGCGGCGTCGTCTCCAACAAGTCGCCGGTCAAGCTCGACCAGGTCACGCCGATCGCCACGCTGACCGCCGAGCAGGAGGTCGTCGTCGTCCCGGCGAACTCCAAGTACCAGACGCTCAAGCAGCTCATGGACGACGCCAAGGCCAGCCCGACCTCGATCAACTGGGGTGGTGGCTCGGCCGGTGGCACCGACCAGATCCTGATCGGACTGCTCGCCAAGGCGGCCGGCGCCGACCCGAAGGCGATGAAGTACGTGGCCTACTCGGGCGGCGGTGAGTCCAAGGCGGCGCTGCTGGCCGGCGACCTGACCGCAGCCGTGTCGGGGCAGAGCGAGTTCAAGGATCTGGTCGCGTCGGGCAAGGTGCGGGCGCTGGCGGTGTCGGGCGCCAAGGGCGTGGACGTCGGCGGCGGCAGCCCGGCCAAGACCATCAAGGAGCAGGGGTACGACGTCGAACTGATGAACTGGCGCGGCATCGTCGCCCCGCCCGGCGTCGACGAGCCCACCCAGCAGGCGATCGTTGCCATGATGGACAAGTTGCACGCGTCGGAGCAGTGGAAGGCCACCCTGGCCGATCAGGGCTGGGAGGACTTCTACCGCAGCGGCGCGGACGCGAAGGCGTACTTCACCAGTGAGAACCAGAGGATCACCACGGTGCTCACCGAGATCGGCCTCGGCGGATGACGTCCGAGTCCGAACCGGAGCGGCGGCCTGTCGCCGGCCGCCGCTCCGGGTGGGTCCTCCCGCTCACCCTGTTGGCAGTCGGAATTGTCCTCTTTATTCTCGCGTGGCAAGCGGCCGACGGCGACCTCAGCCCGCAGGGGCCGCGCCTCGCTCCGGTGCTGGTCACGGGCGGCTGGGTCCTGGTGGCGGCGCTCTACCTGCTGCGATTTCCCCGTGAGTCGGAAAAAAGCGACGATTCCGTGGGCTGGATTGCCCCGCTCGGGGTCGTCGGCTGCCTGGTCGGCTTCGCGCTCATCCTGGAATATGCCGGATTTGTCGTCTCGGCGTTCCTGTTCATCATCGCGGTGTCAAGAGTGCTCGGCAGCCGCAGCCTGGTCCGTGACGTGATCGTCGCCCTGGTCCTGCCGCTGGCGATCTACTTCGCCTTCACCCGCCTGCTCGACATCTTCCTGCCGGCCGGGGTGTTCCCGCTGTGAACGTCTTCGGCGACCTGCTGTCCGGCTTCGGGACGGTCCTTCAACCCGAATATCTGCTGTACGCCATCATCGGCGTCACGCTGGGCACGTTCGTCGGGGTGCTGCCGGGCATCGGACCGGCGCTGACCATCGCCCTGCTGCTGCCGGTCACGTTCAGCCTGGACGACCCGATCGGCACGTTCATCATGTTCGCCGGCATCTACTACGGCGCCATGTACGGCGGCTCGACCACGTCCATCCTGCTCAACACGCCCGGCGAGTCGGCCTCGGTGGCGACCGCGATCGAGGGCTACCAGATGGCCCGCCGCGGCCGGGCCAAGGCCGCACTGGCCACCGCGGCGATCGGCTCGTTCGTGGCCGGCACGATCTCGACGTTGCTGCTCAGCCTGTTCGCCCAGCCGGTGGCCAAGCTGGCCACCACGTTCCGGGCGTCGGACTACTTCGCGCTCGCGCTGCTGGCCATGGTCGCGGTGACCGCGCTGGTCGGCCGCTCGCTGCTCCGCGGCCTGATGTCGCTGATGTTCGGGCTGTTCCTCGGCCTGGTCGGCATCGACGGGCTGACCGGTCAGGCGCGCTTCACCTTCGGTACGACGGAACTGCTCGAAGGCATCGACATCGTCGTCGTGATCGTCGGGCTGTTCGCGATCGGCGAAACGCTCTATGTGGCGTCGCGTCTCCGCACGCTGCCTTCCGTTATCGAGCCCATCCAACCCGGCACCCCGACGTTGAGCCGGGACGACTGGCGCCGCTCGTGGGCGCCGTGGCTGCGCGGCACGGCGCTCGGCTTTCCGTTCGGCGCCCTGCCCGCGGGCGGGGCGGACATCCCGACGTTCCTGTCCTACACGTACGAGAAGCACCGCTCCAAGAACAAGGACGAATTCGGCAAGGGCGCCATCGAGGGGGTGGCCGGTCCCGAGGCGGCCAACAACGCCGCGTTCTCGGGCGTGCTCGTGCCGCTGCTGACCCTGGGCATCCCGACCTCGGCGACCGCGGCGGTCATGCTGGCCGCGTTCCAGATCTTCAACCTGCAACCCGGCCCGCAGCTGTTCGAGAAGTCGCCCGACCTGGTGTGGGCGCTGATCGCGTCGCTCTACGTCGGCAACGTGCTGCTGCTGGCGCTCAACCTCCCGCTGATCCGGGTGTGGGTCAAGGTCCTGCAGATCCCCCGACCCATTCTGTACGCCGGGATTCTGGTCTTCGCGACCCTGGGCGTCTACGCGGCGACGGGCAGCATCAGCCAGGTCTTCATCGCGTACGCCGTCGGCATCGTCGGCTTCGGGATGCGGCACTTCGACTTCCCGATCGCGCCGGTGATTCTGGGCCTGATCCTCGGGCCGATGATGGAGCTGCAGTTCCGCCGGGCGCTGCTGGTGTCCAACGGGGACATGACCGTGTTCGTCACCCGGCCCCTGACCGTGACCCTGCTGGCGCTGGCGGTGGTCGCGGTGATCGTGCCCTACCTGCCGCGCATCATCGCCCGCCTCCGGCACTCCCCCAACGCCGACGAGGAGCCCCGGAAACTCGCCTTCGCCGAGGACGACTGAAGCCTTAACTCAACGCCGCCAGCAGGCGCTCGTAGGTCGGAGCCAGCTCACGCAAGGCGGCCGCCGCCTTCGGGTAGTTCCGGTCGACGAGGGGACGCTGCAACGAGCCGACGAGGCGGGCCTGCTCGGCCGCGATCGCCGCGCCGGCCGGTTGGCCGGCGAACTCGAGGCAGGTGGCGGTGTCGTCGAGGCGGCGGGCTCCGACGCGTACGGCGAAGTAGATGAAGTGGTCCCGCAGGCCGTCCTCGGCGCCCGCCTCGACCAGCTCGGCCACCCGGTGGGCCGCGTCGGCGTTACCCAGGCTGCCCGGCGGCATCTTCTGGTCGGCGACCATGGCCAGGTGATCGCGGGCGGCCGGGAGGATCGACCGGATCGCGTCGGCGTCGGACACCTCGGCGACCTGCTCGAAACCGGTGCGCATGGTGTACGGGTCGCCGTAGGACAGGGTCTCGGCCCGCCACGCGGTCAGGAACTCGGCGACCGGCACCTCCGCGTACGGGTAGCCGTGCGGATCGTGCGTCAGCACCCGCTCGTCGTTCACGTCGAGCACCACGACGAAGTGGTCGGCGCCGATCGGGCCGGTCATCTCCGGGTGATGACGCAGGTGGCCCATCTCCAGCGGCCCCACCCAGACCGGGCCGTCGGCCGCGGCGGCACGCAAGCGGTCGAGCGCCTCCTCGGCGCTACCGCCCTTCGACACCTCCGAGCGCCAGCCCAGAGCCGTCAGGGCACGGCCGAAACCCAGGTCCGGATCCCAGCCGTACGCGTCGAAGAACACCGTCTGCCCGCCGATCAGCTGCATCCCGAACGGGCCGCCGGTGGCCACCTCGATGACCGCCGTCGACGGGGACCGCTCGCCCAGCAGCATCGCGAGCGAGTTGGAGTAGCAGTAGGGGCCGTTGCCCACATAAGGAACGTGCATGGCGCCGAGTCTGTGGTCTGCCCCAGGGAGAGAGTCAACCGATCCAGCGGTAGCGGCGCTGCGGACGGCCGGCCGAGCCGTACCGCAGCCGCACCTCGGCCTTGCCGGTGTCGACGAAATGTTCCAGGTAGCGGCGCGTGCTGACCCGGGACAGGCCGATCCGCTCGGCGCACTCCCCGGCCGACAGGTCGCCGTCGTACGACCGCATGGCCGCCGCGATCAGCGCCGACGTGTCCTCGGTGAGCCCCTTGGGCAGCACCTTGGGCGTGGTGCGCAACGCCACGAACAGGTCGTCCACATCGGACTGGGCGACGTCCCGGGCGGTGGCGAGGCGGCCGTAGGCGTCGGCGTACCGCTCGAGCCGGTCCCGGAGCACGTCGAACGTGAACGGCTTGAGCACGTAGTGCACCACGCCGCCGTGCAGCGCCGACCGCACCGTGCCGACGTCGCGCGCCGCGGTCACGGCCAGCACGTCCGGCCCGCCGCCCGGCTGCTCGCGGAGCCGGCGCAGCACCTCCAGCCCGGAGATGTCCGGCAGGTAGATGTCGAGCAGCACCAGGTCGGGGCGTTCGGCCGCGGCGACGGCCAGCGCGTCGGCCCCGGTGTGGGCCACGCCGACCGTGGTGAACCCGGGCACCCGGTCGACGAAGCCGCGGTGCACCTTCGCCACCATGAAGTCGTCGTCGACGACCAGCACCCGGATCACGAGACGGCCGCCAGGACATGCGGCATCCGGGCGGTGAACGTCGACCCCTCGACCGACACCCGGCCGCCCCGGTGCACGCAGATCAGCCGGATCAGGGCCAGCCCCAGGCCGTGGTGACCGTCCTCCTCGCCCTTGGTGCTGTAGCCCTGCTGGAACACCCGCTCGGCCAGCTCGGGCGCCACCCCCGGCCCGGTGTCGGTCACCGTGACGACAACATCGTCACCCTCCGTGCGTACGATCGCCGTGATCTCACCGCCCGCCCGAACCGCGTCGAACGCGTTGTCGACCAGGTTGCCCACCACCGTGACCAGGTCGGCCGAGAGCCGCTCGTCGACCGGCGGCAGGTCGGTGCCGGCCCCGATGGTGAGCGTGACATTCTGCTCGGCGGCCAGGCTCGCCTTGGCGATCAGCAGCGCGGCCAGGGCAGGGTCGCGGATGGCCCGGGTGACCTCGCGGTCCAGGCTCTCGTGCAGCTCGCTGGTCCGGGTGATGTAGCGGACCACCTCCTCGTGCTCGCCCAGCTCGACCAGCCCGGCGATGGTGTGCAGCCGGTTGACGAACTCATGCGCCTGCGCCCGCAGCGTGTCCGTGGTGTGCCGGCTGACGTCCAGCTCCCGGCGCAGCGCGGTCAGCTCGGTGCGGTCACGCAGGGTGGTCACCGATCCGACGTCCCGGCCGCGCATCACCACCGGCTGCCGGTTGAGCACGACCACCCGGTCGTCGCTGAGCACCACCTGGTCGACGCCGGCCGACCTCCCGGTGAGCACGTCGAGCAGCGCCGGGTCGAGCCCGAGCTCGGCCAGTTCCCGCCCGACCGCGTCGGCGCGCAGCCCGAGCAGCCGGAGCGCCTCGTCGTTGACCAGCGTCACCCGGTGGACCGAGTCGGTGCCGATCACGCCCTCCTTGATGCCGTGCAGCATCGCCTCGCGGTGTTCGACCAGCCCGGAGATCTCGCGCGGCTCCATGCCCAGCGTCTGCCGCTTCACCCGGCGGGCCAGCAGCAGCGACCCGCTGACCCCGACCACGGCGCCCAGCACCAGATAGATCAGCAGATTGGGTACGGCGCTGCCGAGCTGGCCGACCAGGGTCGGGTACGCCCGGCCGACGACGATCATCCCGATGAACCGGCCGTCCTGCTCGTCCAACACCGGAACGTGCGCCACCAGCTCCTTCGGATCGTCCAGCACACCGACCCAGGAGCGCCCGGTCAGGCCCGTGCTCGCCCCCATCCGCACCGGCTGCCCGGCGTCCGGCCCGGTCTTGATCGTGCCGGTGCGGTCGGCGATGACCACATAGGACGCTCCGGACACCGCCCGGGCGGTCTCGGCCACCGTCTCCAGCACGTCCCGCCCCAGTTGGTCGCGCAGGCCCAGTCGGACCGTGCTGTTGATCGCGGTGTTCTCGCCCACCGACCGCAGCCGCTCGCCCTCGACCCGCCGGAACGCGGCGTCGGCCTCCGCGATCGACACCGCCGCCACCGCCACCACGACCAGCAGCACGATGGCCAGCTGCATCATGAGCAGCTGCCCGGAGAGCGACAGGCGTTGGCGCATCCGCCCATGGTGCTGGTTGACGGCCCGGAGGGAAAGGGCTTGGCTGTCTGCCATGCGGCGGCGGACTCTTCTCGGGGGAACGCTGGCCGCCGCGCTCGCCGGGTGCACGTCGGCCGCGGCCGACGCCGATCTGCGGATCATGGTGCCCAACCCGCCGGGCAGCGGTTACGACGTCACCGCGCGGGTCCTGGCCGCGGCGCTCGCCAGCAGCGGCATAGCGCGCGGGGTCGAGGTCTTCAACCTGCCCGGCGCGAGCGGCGTGGTCGGGTTGCGGCGGCTGGTGTACGAGCGCGGCAACGAGCGGCTGCTCATGCTCATGGGGCTCGGGCTGGTCGGCGCCCAGATCACCGCGGACGCCCAGGTCCGGCTGCGGGACACGACACCGGTCGCGCGGCTGGTGCAGGAGCCGGCCGTGCTGGTGGTGGAGCGCGGTTCGCCGTACGGGTCGCTGGACCAGCTGGTCTCCGGCTGGCGCGCCGATCCGGGCGGGGTGACGATCGGCGGCGGTTCACTCGCCGGCGGGCCGGATCACCTGGCCACGATGTTGCTCGCCGACGCGGTCGGGTTGCCGCCGGCCGGTGTCGTCTACGACCGGCACGACGGCGGGGGCGACCTGCTCGCGGCGATCCTCGGCAAGCGGGTCGACTTCGCCATGTCCGGGCTGAGCGAATACGCCGACCAGATCGAGTCGGGCCAGCTCCGGGCGCTCGCGGTGACCAGCGAGGCGCCGGTGCCCCAGCTGCCGGCCCCGACCGTACGCGACGCCGGTTTCGACGTGGTCTTCAACAACTGGCGCGGGCTGGTGGCGCCGCCCGGGCTGGCCGGCGAGGGCCGCGCCCTGCTCCTCGAGATGCTCGGTGAGCTGGCCGTCTCGACGGCCTGGACGGCGGCGCGGGAGCGGTTCGGCTGGACCGCGGCCTACCTGGACGGGCCGGACTTCGACCGGTTCATGGCCGCGGAGGACGCCCGGGTGTCGAAGGTCCTGGACGGTCTCGGTCTCGCCCCGACCCGATAACCGGCTCGACGCGCTGCTCGTGCTGCTCGATCTCGGGCCGCCACCGCGCCGCGCCCGGGTTATAGATCTCGTCGATCGGCCCCATCACGTTCGCGCCGACCCCGCTGCGGCGCACCTTGCGCGCCAGCAGCACCAGCGCCCAGAGGACCACCCCGAACACGGCCGTCACGACCACGATCGTCAGCACGATGTCCATGGCACCCATCCTGTCACGCCGAGAAGCGGCGCCAGGCGTCGTCGGCCACCGCATTGACGCTCTCGGCGGCCAGGGCCAGGTCGGCCATGGTGAACGAGACCGGCTCGCCGCGGCGCCACGCCTGGGATCGGCGGACCAGGTCGGTAAACGCCGGGAAGATCGACGCCAGGTAGTCGCCGCAGGCCGCCTTGGAGACGATGTCCTGGTACGCCAGCGTGTAGTGCAGCCGGGCCGGGCCGCCGAGGACGAACCAGGTGACGCCGTCGCCGCTCGCCGGGTCATCGGGGCTGACGTCGTTCAGATACGCCGGGATCTCGGCGACGTTCGCCGACCACGAACGGCACCACGCGCCGGTCGACCGGCCACAGATCGTGCAGTTCGGGCGCGAGGTAGGGGCCGTCGACCGTGGTCGGCAGCACGGCCAGGTCGGCGTCGGTCAGCGGCCGCGAGGTGAAGATGATCGCGTCGACGTCGCTGACACCGGGCTGCCAGGCGCCCAGCGCGGCCGAGCCGACCAGGTAGAGGCGCTCGACCAGGCCCGGCCGCGCCGCGTCTACCGCGGCGAGGTAGGACTCGGCGACGGTCTGCGGTTGAGCGCTATCCACGACTCGACCTCCTCGGCGCGCCACAGGCGGCCCTGGGCGAGCGTCGCGGCGGCCGCCGGGAAGCCGCGGCGCTTGGCCAGCTTGTAGAAGCGGCGCCGCGCGATCGGGGCGAGCATCGTACGGATCTCCCGGGCACCAACCAGTCGTACCGTCACGCCGCAAGACTAGTCGTCAGACAACCCTCAGGGCTTGCGACCCACCGCGCCGTACGCATCGATGTAGTCGTCTGGATCGTCGCCCCGGCGCCACTGGGTGATCTGGGTCAGGCCCGGCTCGACCAGCTCGAGCCCGGCGAACGTGCTCGCGATCTCGTCGGGGCTGCGCAGGATGTACGGGACGCCGCCGCTCTCGGCCAGCTTGTTCGCCCCGTCGACCACGGACGGGCTGGTGTTGGTGCCGTCCCAGAGCACCAGGTGGCTGCCCGGCGCGGCGGCGGCGACCGTGGTGCTCACGATCGACCGGACCACCTCGAGGTCGGGCTCGTAGCCGAGCACGCCCATGAACATGATCGCGACCGGCTGGGTGAGGTCGAGCGCGTCGCCCGCCGCGGCCACGATCTTGTCCGGCTCGTGGTAGTCGGCCTCGACGTACGTGGTCAGGCCCTCGGCGGTCGACCCGGACAGCAGCGCGCGAGCATGCACCAGCACCATCGGGTCGTTGTCGACGTAGACGATCCGTGACTCGGGCGCGATCCCCTGGGCGACCTGGTGGGTGTTCTGCATCGTCGGCAGACCGGTGCCGATGTCGAGGAACTGCCGGATGCCCGCCTCGGCGGCCAGGTAGCGCACCGCCCGGATCAGGAAGCCGCGCGACGTACGCGCCATCACGGCGATCTCGGGGTAGACCGTGACGACCGCGTCACCGGCGGCCCGGTCGGCGGCGAAGTTGTCCTTGCCGCCCATCCAGTAGTTCCAGATGCGCGCCGCGTGGGGCACATCCACCTGCAGTTTCGACGCGAGTTCAGGATCGGGTCCGCTCACGGTCGACACGCTATCAGCGTGAGATGTCCATTGTGACCGCTGTCGCCACGCCTGCCGGACGGGACCGGGTCGTCGAGACGTTGGTCGCGGTGGTCCCGTCCGATCCGATGTTGCGCTTCGACGAGGCGGCTGGGTGCCGGCCGGGTTCTACCGGGTTTGTGCCACGGTTTGCCGGGATCGCGTCACGGGCAGGGTGGGATCGACCAGCATGAGCGAGGTCGGAAGTTCGCCACGTCTGGAGGAAACCCGTGAAGACTCGCCGCTCGACGATCCTCGTCGGTGTCCTGGCCGCCGGTCTGGTGCTCACCCAGCAGGCTTGCACTCCCGCCTCGCAGCCGGTCGCCGCCCCGTCCGCGGCCGCGCCGTCCGACTCGGCTCCGGCTCCTGCTCCGTCGTCCCCGTCGCCGTCGCCTTCCGCGTCGTCCTCCGTCAAGTCGACGAGAGACGCGGGCTCGGCCGGCGGCGGCAGCAAAGCCGGCCGATCGGCCATCCTCGCCGGCAAGCGCCAGGTCGTGATCAAGCCGAATCCGAGCTTCGAGTCGATCGTCGCGGTCGACGCCAAGGGCCGGCTCAGCCTGATCGACGGCGAGGCCGAGCACGCGCTGTTCGTGTTCATCCCGGTCGGCGGCAAGTACCAGATCAAGACGGCCAAGGCGACCAATGGCGGCGAGCCCGACTGCATGGGCATCAGGACCAACGGCACCGCCTCGCTCACCGTGGTGGCCACGGCCTGCGACGCGTCCCGCGGCGGCCAGCTGTTCACCATCACCGAGCAGAAGAAGAAGGATTCCGAGGGCGACCCCACGTACGCGATCAGCAATGAAGGCGCCTTCCTGCAGGAGCGCAGGAGCGGCCTGATCGCCGAGGAACTGGGCGATTCCCCGCTGACGACCACGTTCTCGTTCGTCGACAACGGCCCGTCGACCCTGCCGATTCTCGACTGACGGCCCTAATTCGCTCGCGGCCGCGATGGTCGTCGCGCAGACTGGTTCCTACCAGGGCGTCGACGACCATCGCGGCCGTTTGTGCACTGGCCTTACGGGCGTAGCTCAATTGGCAGAGCACCGGCCTCCAAAACCGACGGTTGCAGGTTCGAGTCCTGCTGCCCGTGCGTAAGAACATCTGAATAAGGCGCCGTTAGCTCAGTTGGTAGAGCAGCTGACTCTTAATCAGCGGGTCGCAGGTTCGAGCCCTGCACGGCGTACTGCGGGATGGAGCAATTCGGCGTGCTCGCACTCCCGCGTCCACGTTCCGGTGGCTCAGTCGGCAGAGCGCCGCCCCGACACGGCGGAGGTCCCTGGTTCAAGTCCAGGTCGGAACACTCAGGACAGGCCCTAAGCTCGCGTCGTGGAGTTCCGCATCCTCGGGCCGCTCGAGGTGCTGGCGGACGGGCGGCTGCTCGACCTGGGCCGCCCCAAGCAGCGTGCCGTGCTGGGGCTCCTGCTGGTGCGGGCGAACACCGTCGTGTCGCTCGAGCACCTGGTCGACGAGCTGTGGGGCGAGGAACCGCCGGCCCAAGCAATCGCTTCGCTCCAGGCGTACGTGTCGCATCTGCGCCGTCTGCTGGAACCCGGACGGGCCGCCCGCACGGCGGCCCGGGTGCTGGTCAGCCGTCCGCCGGGTTATCTGCTCGCGGTCACCGACGACGAGCTGGACGCGGCGCGGTTCGAGAAGCTGGCCGCCGAGGGGCGCCGGTTGCTGGACGCGGGCGAGGCGGGGCCGGCGGCCGAGACGCTGGGGCGGGCGCTCGCGCTGTGGCGGGGTGACGTCCTCGCCGGGCTCGAGGCGGCGCGCTCCGAACGTACCCGGCTGGAAGAACTTCGCCTGGCCGCGCTGGAAGATCGCATCGCCGCCGACCTGGCGCTCGGCCGGCCCGCCGCGGTGGTCGCCGAGCTGGACCGGCTGATCGCCGGCCAGCCCTACCGGGAGAGCCTGCGCGGGCTGCGGATGCTCGCGCTCTACCGGTCGGGGCGGCAGGCCGAGGCGTTGCGTACGTATCAGGACGTGCGCCGCCTGCTCGGCGACGAGCTGGGCATCGACCCGGGGCCGGAGCTGGAGCGGCTGCACCGGCAGATCCTGGGGCAGGCGGTCTCGCTCGACCCGCCCGCGCGACCGTCCTCCGTGGTCTCCTCGATGCCCGACCCGGACCTGCTCATCGGGCGCGACCGGGAGATTGGCGAACTGAGGCGGGCGGCCGGGTCGGGACGCATGGTCCTGATCAGCGGCGAGCCGGGCGTGGGCAAGACCCGGCTCGCCGGTGAGCTGCCGGCGGTGTGGGGACGGTGCGACGAGGAGCAGGGGGCGCCGCCGTTCTGGCCGTGGCTGCAGATCCTTCGGTCGCTCGGCCGTGACATGTCGGTCATGTCGGATGGTCCTCCGGTGGTCGACGTGGAGGCCGTCCGGTTCCGGCTGTGCCGCGAGATCACCGGCCTGCTGTGCGCGTTACCGCAGCCCACGGTGCTGGTCCTCGACGACATGCAGTGGGCCGACGCCGGCTCGCTGCGCGTCCTGCCCGTGCTCGCCGCCGCCCTGGCGACCACGCCGCTCCTGGTCATCGTCACCTACCGCTCGACCGAGCAGGCCGCGCTGACCGGCACGCTGGCCGAGCTGGCGCGGCTGCCGACGGTCACCCGGATGCCGCTGCCCGGCCTCGACCAGGACGAGGTACGGCGGCTGATGACCGCGCGGCTGGGCACCGAACCGGATGCTGAGCTAGCCGGGATCGTGCACGACCGCAGCGGCGGGAACCCGTTCTTCGTCGTGGAACTGGTGCGGCTGCGGGGCCTGGCCGACATTCCCGACGGGGTACGCGACGTGCTGCGCCGCCGCCTCACCGGCCTGCCCGAGCAGACCCAGGCGATCCTGCTCGTGGCCGCGGTGGCCGGTCACGAGTTCGACCTCGACGTGGTCCGCGACGTGTCCGGGCTGGACGACGACACCGCCCTGACCGCGGTGGAGGCGGCGCTGCTGTCCGGCCTGGTGGTCGAGGGGTCGCCGGTCGGCCGGTTCCGCTTCACCCACGCGCTGATCCGGGACGCGATCTACGACTCGGTGAGCCGCCTGCGCCGGGCCCGCCTGCACGCGCGCATCGCCGCTCGGCTGGGCGACCGCGGCGGCGCGCACTGGTGGCTGGCGGCGCCGGTGGTGGGCGTACCTTCAGCTCTGCCGCACCTGCTCGCCGCGGCCGACCGCGCGCTGGCCGCCCTCGCCCACGAGGAGGCCGGCGACCACCTGCACCACGCGCTGGATCTGCTCGCCGGAGGCCCTCGGGACCTGTCGTGGACACGCTTCGAACTGGACGTTCAGCTGCGGCTCGGCACGCTGCACGCCCAGCTCGACGGCGCCCAGTCGGCGATCGGGCAGGCCGCCGTGACCCGGGCCCGGTCGCTGGCCGAGGAACTGGGCGACGGGCCGGCCACGCTGGCCGCCTACCGCACGCTCTACGAGGTGGCGGTGGCCCGTGGCGAGCACGCCTCCGCGCGGTCCATGGCCGAGAAGATGATCGAAATCGCGGGTACGCCGGGCGAACAGTCCCTGGCCCACCTGGCCATGGGCCGAACCCTGTGGTGCCTGGGCCGTTCCGACGCGGCGCGCGACCACCTGTCCCGGGCCTTGACGCTGGCCGACGCGGCACCCCACGAGGCCATGCCGGTCGACGTGACCATCCGCCTCCAGCTGGCCGCCGTCCTCGCCGACCCGTCGTCACAGCTCGACCTGGCCATCAGCCGCACCGCCTCGGCGCCGCCCCTGGTCCGGGCCGGGGTCTTCACGTCGGCGGCGCTGATCGTGGCGATGCGCCGCGACGTGGCGGCCGCGGGTTCGTATGCGCGGCGTGCACTGTCGCTGGCCGGGCCGCTGCCGGCGTGGTTCAGCTATGCGGCGGCGGTGGCGGGGTGGGTGCGGGCGCTCGAAGGCGACCCGGCCGGGGGCGCGGCGGCGGTGCTCGCCAGCCTCGACCAGATCCGGGCGCGGGGGGCGCGTCACCTGGTCGGCTGGGTGCTGGGGCTGCTGGCCGAGGCCTACGCGCTGGACGGCCGGGTCGCGGCGGCCCGCGAGCTGCTCGACGAGGCGTTCGCGCTGGTCGAGGAGACCGGCGAACGGATGTACGTCGACGAGCTGACCCGCCTCCGCGACTCGTGGCGCTAGCCCCGTGGTGTTGCGTATAGGTGCGCAGAGCGTCGCCGTTCGCCCGGTTTGAGCGGTGCCTTTCAGCAGATCGGCAGGGCCAGCCAGGGGTCGTAGCCCGCGCGGCGTAACCAGGTGGCGCCCGCGGCGTCGGCGGCGACCAGCCACTCGGCGCCGGTCGCCCGGCCGTCGTCGGCCAGTTCGCGCAGCAGCCTCGCGTACCCGTCGGGGTGGGCCGCGGCGATCGCACGCAGCTCGACCACCCGCGGCGACAGCCGGGCCGTCGCCGCGACCGCCACCAGCGCGTTCCCGGCGGCGGCGGTGAGATTCCACAGACCCGACCAGACCTCGTCGCCGGTTCTTCTCGGCGAGCGGTAGCCGGCCGCCTCGCTGAGCAGGCGGCGCGCCTCGTCCTTCCCGTCCGCCTCGTCCGGAGTGCTCGGGCCGCGCGTCTCATGCGGACTGCTCGGGCCGCGCGTCTCATGCGGACTGCTCAGGCGGCGGTAGACGATGTCGGTGACCATGGCGGCCAGCGTGCGGCCCGGTGGTTGACCGTGACTTGACGCGCGGCGCCAAGTCGTCGTCAACCGCGGCCGCGCACCATCGGCGGCATGACGAATCAAACCTCGGAGAAGCGCGTCGCCCGGGCCTTCGGACTCACCGGCGACAACTGGATGCGCCACGCGAACGCGGTCAGTGTCTGGACCCGGTTCGCCGTCCTGCCCCTGATCGGGGTGGCCGTGTGGAGCCGGGACTGGATCGGCTGGTGGTCCCTCGTACCCATCGCCCTGTCGTTGATCTTCATGATGATCAACCCGCTGCTCTTCAGCCCGCCGAAATCCACCCGCAACTGGGCGTCCAAGGCCGTCTTCGGCGAACGCGTCTGGGCCGACCGCAACGACATCGACCTCCCCGCGAAGTACCGGGCCTCCCGCGCGCCGGCCGTCCAGTACACCGCCCAGACGGTCGGCCTGATCGTGATGATCTACGGCCTGGTCCAACTCGACGTGGTGGCCGCCGTCTCGGGCCTGCTGGTGATCCAGATCGCCAAGATCTGGTTCCTCGACCGGATGGTGCTGATGTTCGAGGAGATGAAGACCGGCAATCCCGAGTACGCGAGCTGGGAGTACTAGCCGTCCACGTACAGGCAAAATGGATGCCCCGCCGGGTCGAGCATCACCCGAACATTGTCCTGAGGCTGGAAGGCGGCCTGCTCCGCGCCCACCCCGAGCGCGAACGCGACCGCCTCCGCCAGATCATCAACCTCGAATTCCAGATGTACGGACATCTGCGGCTCCCCCGGCGCAGCGGGCCAGACCGGCCGCACGTAGTGCTCCTCAGTCTGAAACCCCAGGTTGTACCCGGCATCCGCGGAAGGCGCGACCGAGCCCCCACCCCCGTCCCCCGGAAAGAACTCCCACCCGAGCAACTCCGCATAGAACCGCCCCAGCGCAGCCCCATCCGGCGCATCCAAGGTCACCCCGAACCAGCTCTTCCGCGTACGCAACGGCATGTGCTCTTCATACTCCCCGCCGCCACAGCGCGACGGCTCCCCGCGACAACGCCCCGGCGACGCCACCCGCCCCCGCATCGCTCCGCGGCTGCTCGGAGACGCCCTGGGTTCCAGCGGCATACGAGGCACAAGCAGAACGGTCTGGCAGCGCGGGGCGCGTCCGCTTGGACAGCTCCGCGCGTCCTCCACCAGCGCCAAGACCCACCCTCGACACCCGGAGGCACTGCATTGCCCCCGTTGGGACGCCCAGGGACAAATGAGTATCCGCTGGTAGGTACGATGTGGGCCGCAGGCCCTCGTAGCTCAGGGGATAGAGCATCGGTTTCCTAAACCGTGTGTCGTAGGTTCGATTCCTACCGGGGGCACCGTCTCGCCAGGTGGCGGCTTGCCGCCTATCGTCTGCGCCATGGCGCGCATCTTGTTGATTTCTGGGAGCACCCGTGAGGACTCGCTGCAGACGGCGGCTCTTCGGACGGCGGCTCGGGTTGCGCCGCCTGGGGTGACGGCGGTGCTCTATGACGCGTTGCGGGTGTTGCCAGCGTTTGTGCCGCTGGAACGGCGGATTCCGGGGTCGGTTGCGCTGGTTCGGGAGCAGGTTGAGGCCGCGGACGGGGTGCTTTTCTGCACGCCGGAGTACGGCGGGTCGCTGCCGGGCAGCCTCAAGAATCTGCTCGACTGGCTGGTCGACGGGCCGCATCTGACCGGGAAGCCGGTCGCCTGGCTGTCGGTGGCCGCCCCGGGGCAGGACGACGGCGCCCGGGCGGCGCTGGAGGCCGTGCTCCATCACGGGGGCGCCCGGGTGTTGCGGTCGGCGTGCATCCGGATTCCGCTCGGCCCGAACGCCGCCGATGCTCACGGGCTGGTCGCCGATCAGCAGTTCCACCAGGCTGCGCAGGACGTGCTGCTGTCGCTGTCCCGGTCGCTCGCCCCGCCCGAACCGCCGGCGCAGCCGTCCTGGCAGGCGTACTCCAGCCTCTATCCGATGGTTCCGCAGACCGACACGTCGGCCCTGCGCGCGGGCGGGCGGCCGCGCCCCACCTACTGGCAGCCGCCGACCGGCTCGTGAGGGACATCCGCGCCGTTCGGGACGTGATCGCGCCGCACGTTCTGCGGCGGGTGCTGCTCAAAGTTCCGTCCAGCTCGCCGTCACGGTGATGTTGCGACGCCAGCGATCCCGGCCGGATTGGTGCAATCGGGGCTGGGCGAGCATCTGCCGGCACTTGGCGAGCATGTGCTCGTGGCGGACCGGCCACGGCGGGCGATGTCCGTAACCGTCGAACAGGGCGGCCAGGGCCGGCACCTCGTCGGTGTGGTGCGTGCGGATGATCCACTCCGCCCACGCGAGGTCTTCCACCTGGTCGCCCTCATGCGCGAACTCCCAGTCCAGAACGGCCGTCACCGCGTACGTGGAAGGGTCGTAAAGGGTGTTGTTGGGACCGTAGTCGCCGTGCACCAGGGGCGGTGGAATGCGTCGGAGGGTCTCGCCGCAGGAACGGAGAACGTCGGCGGCATGGCCGTTTTCGATCAGTTCTTGGCCGTGTACGCCGGGCAGGTGCGCCGTGATCAGGACGAGGGGTGACGAGTCGAGCACGCGCGGCACCGGCAGCCCGCTGTCGGCGAGCCGGAGCAGCGTGTCGCGTTCGGTAGCCGCGCGACGCGACGCGAGCGGGCCGCCGTAGCGCTTGACCACGGTCGTCCCGTCACCGCGGACGTCGTGCGAGTAGCCGCGCGGCATCACCCGCATGAGGACCTCATCCGATCGGGAAGTACAGCACCATGATGACCGCCAGCACGACCGTGATGAGCACCGCGGCCATCAGCCAGCTGCCCAGCTTGGAGCCCGCGGTCTCCGGCAGGCGGCGGCGTTCCCGCAGCTCATCGAGGGTGCGGTCGATCTCGGCGACCGCGCCGGGGATCTCGGCCAGCTCGCGGCGGAGGCGGTCGGCCTCCTCGCCGGCCACGACCGGCTGGCCGGCATCGGCGAACTGACGGACCAGGCGTACGCCCATGGTCAGCTGATCGGCCGCCGCCCCGATGATCTGCCGGTTCTCGCTGATGGTCTGGCGGGTGTGCGTCGTGACGGCGAGCTCGGCGGCGACCGGGAACAGCTCGGCGAACCGGTCGGCCAGCGGCCCGGACTGCTCGTAGAGCCGGCTGGCACAGTTGTTGAACGCGACCGCGATCAGCTCGGAGGTGTGTGCGGTGCGGCGGTGCTCGGTCGCCGGCAGGAGGACGCGCAGGCGCGTCAGCGTACCCATCGCGGACTTGGCCTCATCGATCGCGGAATCGACCACACCGGCCTCGAGCAGCGCGCGGACCCGGACGGCCACCGCTTCGACCTCGCCGTAGAGCGGATCAGCGGTACGCGCGAGCAGGTCTTCGGCGAGCTCGGGCCGGCCCGGCCAGTTCCTGGCGAAACGGGCGGCGCGCGCCGGATCCTTGGCGGCGACGGCCACCATGACCAGCGGCTGGAGCAGCGTGGCGGGCAGGCCGGCCCGGATCTCGTCGACCACGGTCTCGGGCAGCCGCGCGTTGTCGAGCGCGCGCACCCGGTGCAGCAGATGCTCGTAGAGACCCTCGTCGCGCAGCAGCGCGTCCCAGCGCCGGGAGGCGTCGGACCACAGGTGCTCCTGGGCGGCGTCGTCGGAGTCGTCACGAAGTTCACGATCCAGGGCGCGGCCGTACATGATCACTGCCCGGTCGTGCTGCTCGTGAAGTGACGTGGCGCATTCGCACCCGCCGCCGGGGACTTCCCAGAGCCAGAAGAGCTCGTCGATCAGCCGGCGCCGCGGGTCTTCCAGGAGGCGTTCGCAGGCGTCGCGTACGTCGGCCGGATCGACGTCGGCCGGGTGCCCGGCGACCGACGCCTGCTCGTGCCGCCGGTGGACCGCGATGCGATCGGCGGTGGTGGGCAGACCGGTGATCCGGAACGCGTTCCGATGGAACAGTTCCGGTCCGGCGGCCGCCCGTAACGCATCGGCCATCGTGTCCATCGCCGCGCCCACCTCACTCACCGTGCCGAATTGATTACGCGGGCTCCAGTCAACACCAATTGGGCACGGCGGTCGATGTCCTGAATGGATTGCCTACGTGTTGCATGATCTGGCCGTGCGATGGAGAAAACGACTGTCACTCGGGTTGACGGTTGGCATACTCAGCGTGATTGGCGCTGCCGGGTTCAGCGGCGCCACTCCCGCGTACGCCATTGCCAACGGTGAGGACGCCGGCGACGGCGACTATCCCTTCTCGGTCAAACTGACCATGGTCGACCTCCCTCAGGCGGGTGGCGGGACCCGCGATTCCTCCTGCTCGGGCGGCCTCATCAACGCACGCTGGGTGCTCACCGCCGGTCACTGCTTCAAGGACGCGCGCGGTCGCCGGGTCGCCAAGCCGGTCGCGAAGCGTACGGTCGCCACGATCGGCCGCGCCGACCTCACCGGCTCGGCGGGCCAGGAGGCCAAGGTGATCGCCGTACGTCAGTCGAAGGTCGCCGATGTCGCCCTGGCCAAGCTCGACCGGGACATCCGCGACATCACGCCGCTGCGGCTCAACCGGAGCAAGCCCCGGAACGGCACTCGCGTACGCCTCATCGGATTCGGGCTGATCGACGGCGACGAATCGGACACCACGGAACACCTGCAGACCGGCCAGTTCACGATCACGTCGGTGGACAAGTACGTCCTCGGCATGTCGGGCAAGGCGCCGCGTTCCGACACGAGCCCCTGCCCGCACGATTCCGGCGGGCCCTACTTCGTCAAGGACAAGACCGGCGCGGCCATGGTGGTCGGCGTGGTCAGCGGCGGGCCGACGTGCCCGCACACCGGGGCCGACCGGAGCGGGCGCGTCGACACCGTGGCCACCTGGATCCTCGGGATCATCGGCCGGGACGGGCCCGTGCCCGTGGTGGCCCCCTCGCGTGCGCCGGCCGTGGCGAAGGCTGCGGCGCCCCGGCCCCCGGCCCACCCGAAGGCGGCGCTGCGTCCGGCCGCCGACGAACTGCCGTACGGGCTGAGCCTGCCCCTGGTGATCGGCGCGTCACTCGTCGCGGTCGTGGCGGTCTTCCTGATGGTCACCGCGCGCGGCCGGCGTGGTCGCCGACGGTTCCGGCACGGCCGCGTATTCCGGGAATAGTAAAGGGATCTGTTCATGGAAGAAACTACTAAGGAGTAGTTGGGCTGCCGTTCACCATTTCCTTGAACCTTTTCCCGAACCGGTTCGTATCCAGGGGGGCATACACGTCCGTCAACGCCATTGGTTGATGGGCATCAAAACGGAGGAGCCCAGTTTCATGTCCCGTACGCGCACCCGTCTCCGCCTCGTGACCATCGCCGCCGCCGCAGCCGTCGTCGCCGGCCTCGGCGCCGTCACCTTCAACGCCTCGGCCGCGGAGAACTCCGCCGACGCCTCGGCCGCCGCCGGCGCTTCCGCCGCCGGCGCATCAGCCGCCGGCGCCGAGTTCCGCTCGCGCGGCATTCCCGCCGCCATCCGGCCGCCGGCCGGTTCCCGGTTCATCGGCTACGCCGCCGTGACCAGCGGCACCCAGACCTATACCTGCACGGGCGGCGTCTTCACCGGCTCGTCGGTGCCCGAGGCCCAGCTGTCCGGGTCGGTCGGCCAGATCCACCACTACAAGGGCCCGACCTGGGAGCAGAAGCGCGACGGCTCGATCATCACCGCCGCCAAGATCGGCGAGTCCGCGGTGACCGGCGCCATCCCGCAGCTCCTGCTCCAGGTGAACGGTCACAGCGGCAACACCGGCATCCTCACCAAGGCCAACTACATCCAGCGCCTCCGCACCACCGGCGGCACGGCTCCCGCCGGCGCCTGCACGGACGGCGCCACCAAGGCGGTCAAGTACGGCGCGATCTACGTTTTCTGGGCCTGATTCCAGGCTTGTCGAAAAGGCCTCCCGGATCGTTCCGGGAGGCCTTTCGGCGTACACCGCGCCTTTCTGGCCGGTGTTCGGGCAGCTCGGATAACCGTCACCATCGTGGGTATCTGCTGATCGTGAGCTGGATGAGCCGCGTGGTCTCGCCGTTGCTGATCGACCGCGTCGAGCGCGACCACGCCCAGACCGACCGCGCGTTCCTCCGCCGTCGCGTGGTGGCCGCCGTGACGCTCATCGTCGGCGCGGTCCTCCTGGGCGTCTCGCTGTCGATCCGGCCCGGCGACGCGCGCTTCTACCCGTTGACCCTCGCCGTGGCGGCGACGTGGACCGCCGGGGCGCTGCTCTCCGGCCCACTGCACCTGGGTCGCATCCCGTTCCGGAACCGGCTGCGCCGCCCGATCCTCGTACCCATCGCGACCGGGCTGATCGCGGCCGGCGTCTTCGTGGTCGGAGCCCTGGTCGTGCGTGAGCTGCCGTCGCTGCGCGACTCGGTCAACGACGTGCTGGCGCATGCCCGCGAAGGCGCCCTCATCCCGGTCCTGCTGGTCACCGTGCTGAACGGGGTGGCGGAGGAGCTGTTCTTCCGGGGCGCGCTGTTCGCGGCGATCGGCCGCCGGCACGCCGTACTCGTCTCGACCGTGATCTACGCCGCCGCGACGGTCGTGACCCTGAACCCGATGCTGGTCTTCGCGGCCGCGCTGCTCGGCCTCGTGCTGGGCCTGCAGCGACGCGCCTCGGGCGGCGTCCTCGGCCCGATCCTGACCCACATCACCTGGTCATCGACGATGCTGTTCGTGCTGCCGGCCCTGATCCACTGACTGCCGTCCGTCAGAAACCGTCGGGTCGCGGCAACGCTGAAGGCGGAGACGAACCGTGGTGAGCGAGATGAAGACGTACGAGCTGGAGATCTTCGAACAGACCTCGAGCTACTGCGAGCTGCGCCTGTCCAGCGCGGAAGGACCGCCGCGGACGCGGGGCCTGGACAAGGCGGCCATCGACGAGCTGGTCGCGATGGTGGACCGTGACTACAGCGAGCACGCCGTCGCGCAGCGGATGTTCGGCTCGCCGCAGCTGGTGGAGCTCGGTTCGAAGCTGTACGGCTTCCTCGACGGCGACGAGCGGTGGCTGGCCTCGATCCTGGGCGCCCCGCCCGGCAGCACCCTGCGGATCACCGCGGCGGAACGGCTCCGGCACCTGCCCTGGGAACTGCTGGCCAAGGATGGCGCCTACCTGACCACGGCCGGGCCGTCGCCGCTGCTGCCGGTGCGGGCGATCGGCACCAACGCCGCGCTCTCCGGGCTGGTCAGCCCGGGTAACCGGCCGCTGCGGGTGTTGTTCATGGCCACCTCGCCCGAGGGTGTCCAGCCGGTGCTCAACTACGAAGGGGAAGAGGCCGCGATCCTGGCCGCCACCACTCGTACGGGCACCGATCTGGTCGTCGAGGAGAGCGGCACGCTCGACGGGCTCCGCTTCCTCAACCGCGACTACGGCGAGGGCTACTTCGACGTCCTGCATCTGAGCGGCCACGCCACCATCGGCGAGGACGGCCGGCCCACCTTCCTGGTGGAGAACGAGGTCGGCGGGCTCTCCTTCGCCACCGCCGACCAGATCGCGCAGGCCATGGCCGGGCACTGGCCCCGGCTGATCTTCGTCTCCGGCTGCCTCACCGGCAACGCTCCGGACGGCGGCACGTTCCCCTCGATGAGCGAGAGCCTGATCCGGGCCGGCGCCCCGGCCGTGCTGGGCTGGGCGTTGCCGGTCGGCGACATCTCCGCGACCGACTTCGCCGCCGAGCTCTACCGGGCGCTGGCCGACGGGGAGCGCCTGGACCGGGCGATCGTCGAGGCCCGCCACCACCTCTTCGCCCGCAAGCGCGGCAACTGGCACCTGCTGCGCGTGTACGCCGACCGGTCGCCGCTGGCCCCCATGGTCACGCCCCTGAACACCAGGGGGCGGGCGCGGCTGCAGGTCCGCCCGGCCGACCAGGAATTCCTCGACCCGCAGACCCGCCTCTCCCGGGTCGCCTCCCGTGCCACCTTCGTCGGCCGGCGCCGCGTCATCCAACGCTGCCTGCGCACCCTCAAGCAGCCCGACGGCGCCGAGGCCCTGGTCCTGCAGGGCATGGGCGGTCTCGGCAAGAGCAGCCTCGCCTCCCGGCTGCTCGAGCGGATGCCAACCCACAAGCGCGCCGTCTGGTACGGACGGGTCGACATGACCAAGTTCCGGGAACTCACCACCAAGATCGCGTTCCCCACGATGGACCTGCAGATCGAGGCGACCAAGCTGCTCGACAACGAACGGGCGCCGCTGCTCATCCGGCTGCGCCACCTGCTCGACGTCGACGGGCCGCTCGGTCAGACGCCCTGCCTGTTCGTGTTCGACGACTTCGAGGAAGGCAACCTCGAAGAGCGCGACGGCGGGTACGTTCTCTCGGCCGAGATGTCCGGCATCCTGCCGGCGCTGCTCCAGGCCATCCGCGAGACCGGCAGTCCGAGCCGGGTCATCATCACCAGCCGCTACCGGTTCCCCACCCCGGCCGGGACCGGCGTCGTCGTCGAGTCGCTGGAGACCCTCACCGACATCGAGCAGGCCAAGAAGCTCGCCAACCTGCGCAACCTGCGCCCCGGTTCGCCCCTCGACACCGACATCCGCCAACGCTCCGTCGACGTGGCGGCCGGCAACCCCCGCCTGCTGGACTGGCTCGACCTGATCGTCGCCGACGTCGCCCTCGACATCGACGGCCTGATCACCGCCATCGAGAACGAGGCCGACCGGTTCCGCCGGGAAACCATCCTGGCCAAGAACCTCCTCAGCTCCCAGTCCCCCGACCTGCGGAAGATGCTGGCCAAGGTCAACGTCGTCGAGCTGCCCATCCCGGCCGAGACCGTCACCGTCATCCACGACCACCCCGACGCCACCCGCCACATCAAACGCGCCGCCGAACTGGGTCTCCTCGAAGAGGGCATCGACCCGGAGACCAACCACCCCCGCTACTTCGTCTCCAACGTCCTGCGCCCCCTGGTCCGCCCCTTGATCATCGACGACGAACACACCGAGGCCTGCGCCGCCGCCGCCCGTTCCCTCTACCAGATCTGGGTCACCGGCCCCGGCACACCCGAAGCCGTGTCATGACCACCATTCCCCGGTGGGTGGCGGCGATCGCTCGTGAGGCGGGGCACGGGCCGGCGAGGCCGGCGCGACCGTGACGCTGGGCTACTGCTGAGTCTGCTCCTGCTCCTGCTCGACCTGCTGGTTCCATTCGCGCTTGCTCGACTGCCAGCCGTCCTCGTTCAGGCCGTTGCGCCAGTAGCCGGAGATGGACAGCTGGGCCATCGGGATCTGGCGCTCCACCCGCAGGTAGGCGCGCAGGTCCTTGACGAAGCCGGCCTCGCCGTGCACGAACGCGTGCAGCGTGCCCTCCGGGAACGGCAGCGCGCGCACGGCGGGGACCAGCTCGCTGCCGGGCGGCCGGTCGCCGCGGTGCAGCCAGGTGATCTCGGCGTCGGCCGCCGTGTCCAGCTTCTGCTCCTCGGCCTCGTCGGTGACCTCGACGAAGACGTGCGCCTTGGCACCCGCGGGCATGCCCTCCAGGGCGGCGCCGATCGCGGGCAGGGCGCTCTCGTCCCCGGCCAGCAGGTGCCAGCCGGCCTCCGGATCGGGCGCGTAGCCCCCGCCGGGGCCCATGAACCGCACCACGTCGCCGGGCTTGGCCTGGGCCGCCCACGGTCCCGCGATGCCGGCGTCGCCGTGCACCACGAAGTCGATCCAGATCTCGGGCAGCTCGGGAACCCATTTGCGGATCGTGTACGTCCGCACGACGGGCCAGGCCTCCCGCGGCATCGTCTCGCGGATCTCGCCCATGTTGAACGGCTCGGGATAGCTCACGCCGGCCTGTGGGAAGAAGATCTTGACGTAGTGGTCGGTGAACTCGCCCGCGGCCACGCCGGCCAGCCCGTCGCCGCCGATCACGACCCGGATCATGTGCGGGGTGAGCTGATCCACCCGGGTGACCACACCGGTGGTGGCCGGTCGGGAAGGCCTGTTCGGCATCAACACCACTTCCTAACAGAGGATCCGGTAAGGCTACCCTTACAAATCCGCGAAGAAGGCCCGGAGCGGACTCCGGGCCTTCTTTTTAGATCACATCGCGGTCAGGCGAACCTCACCAGGAGGAGAAGCTCGTCTGGCTCTGCGCGTTGAACCGGTTCGTACGCGCGTTCTTGGCCGGGTCGGTCTTCGGGTCCACCAGGTCCAGGACGTCCAGGCCCTTCTGGATGTCGCTGGAGTAGATGTAGCCGTTGTACCAGTACGCCGACCAGGAGCCGCCGATCTGCAGCGCGGTGTCGCTCAGCGGACCACGCTCCCAGTAGGCGATCTCCTTGGGGTTGCGGGAGTTGGTGAAGTCCCACACCGAGATGCCGCCCTGGTACCAGGCCTGGACCATGATGTCGCGGCCGGGGACCGGGATGAGCGAGCCGTTGTGCGCCACGCAGTTCTCGGTGGCCGTGTTGATCCGCGGGATCTTGAAGTAGCTGCGGAACTTGAGCTTGCGGTTCGCCCCGCTGCCCACGATGTCGTAGATCGCGTCGGCGCCGTGGTCCGAGCTGACCGCCTCGGTGCACTCGGCGCCACCGCCGCCGCCCAGCTCGTCGGTGAAGACGACCTTGGTGGCGTCGTTGTTGAAGGTGGCCGAGTGCCAGAAGGCGAAGTTCTCGGTGTCACGGACCGCGGTGATCACCTTCGGGTTGGCCCGGTCGGCGATGTCGATCAGGACGCCGTCACCCATGCAGGCGCCGGCCGCGATGTCCTTCTCGGGGTACGCGGTGATGTCGTGGCAACCGGTCGTCTCCGACGTGGCGTTGCCGGCCGGGTTGCCACCCTCCGGGAACAGGATCGGCGTCGACACGACACGCGCGCCGGCCGGGTTGTTCTTCGGCACCTTGATGACCGAGATCTTGTCGTGCGGCAGCGCGCAGTTCGCCACGCTGGCCCGCGACAGGTTGTACGACTGCACGTAGATGTAGACGTTGGGGTCGCCGGCCTTGCCCGGGATCAGCGTCTGCGTGTGCGAGCCGCAGTCGGTCTTCACCGCGGCCACGTACTGCGGGCTGACCGGGTTGGTGATGTCGAAGATCTTGACACCCTCCCACCGCGCGTCGGCCGGGGCGTCCGCCGGGACCGACGTGCTGTTGCAGGAGTTGTCCGACCGCTGCGAGTCGGTGCCGAGGAAGAGCAGCTTCCCCTGGACCGAGATGTCGTTCTGCGAGCCGGGGCAGACCACGACGGCCGCGACCGTCGGCTGCTTCGGCCGGCTGATGTCGTACACGGTGAATCCGTTGTAGTTACCGCCGTAGGCGTACTTCCCCTGGAAGGCCCAGTCGCTGTTGAGCGCGCTGGTGGTGTTGAACGGGGCCTGCTTCGGGATGTTCGCGGCCTGCGTGAGGTTGGGGCTGCTGCGGATCTCGTCCACCCCAGGGGTGTCCGACTCGGCCGCGGCAGCGCTGAACGGCGCGACCAGCAGGCTCAGCACGACGGTTGCCGTGCTCAGGGCTGCCAGCCTTCTGAGCTGCCGCCCTCGTGGGGCAGAGTGGGTCATGGGCATCCTTCCGGCTTCGAGAAGTGAACCGGCGGCGCCCACTTCTCGCGGAACGTGACGCCGGTATCACTCACCTTCGTCGCTACGATAGTGCTCGATCGACTTTTTCTATAGACGCTATTCGTTACGAGGGGTGCAGATGGACAGACGCCGTTGGCTGACCCTGGGCGGGGTTGTCGTGGCGCTCCTGGTCACGACCGGCGCCATTGCCCTGGCCCGTTCCGGTGGGGAGCGTTCCGCCAGCACAGCGCGTCCACAAGCGAGTCACAGCGGGCCGCCGGCCACGGTCATCGTTCCCGGGAAACCGGGCGAGTCGGCCAAGGTCACCGACAGCGATCAGGTCGCGCCGCTGGACGCTTCCACCTACAACGCGGTGGATACGGCGTTCGTGCAGATGATGATTGCCCACCACCGGCAGGCCATCGCGATGGCCGACCTGGCGCCCCAGCGGGCCGGCAATGTGCAGGTGCGCAATCTGGCCGAGCGGATGAGCATCGCCCAGAAGATCGAGATCAACGTGCTCGAGGCCTGGCTCGAGGAACGCCGCCTGCCCGAGAACAACCCGGCCCACAACCACGCGACCATGCCCGGCATGCAGACCGATGCCGCGATCGCCGCGCTCACCGCGGCCAGGGGCGCCGATTTCGACAAGCGGTTCGTGACCATGATGACCGCACACCACGAGGGCGCCCGGGTGATGGCCGGCGACGTACTCAAGGGCGGTTCCGATCAGCGGGTGAACGAGATCGCCAACGAGATGGCGGTCGAGCAGACCAGTGAGATCCGCCGCATGCGCGACCTCAAGGTGACCTAGAAGTCGCCGATCCCGGCCCGCGTCGATAGGTTGGGGGCTGCCCCTGACCATCGAGGACAAGGGATCTGTGCGTGCAGTCCGTCATCACCATCGGAATTCTGTTGTCGCTCGCCGGCGCCGTCGCGCTGGCCGGGCTGGCCCTGCCGAAGCATGTCCGGCGGCCCCGCCAGCTCACCGTCTGGCTGACCATCCGGGCCGAACAGCGGCGCGCGGCCGAGAATCGCCGGGCCGCCGAGGCGGCCGAGAAGATCCGGTGGGCCGAAGAGGTCGCGGTGGCGGCCGGCGGCGCGGTCGGCACGGCCGAGCGGCGTCGCGCCGAGTGCCAGCAGGCGCAGGAGCGGGTGGCCGAGACCTGGCAGGCCTATCAGGACGCTGACCTGGCGCTGACCCGGGCTCGACGCGCGGCCGCGTACTCCTCTCTCGACTCGGTCTCCCACCCGGAACGGGCCAAGGCGCTGCGGCGCGCGGTCCAGGCGGCCCACCGGCGTGGCGACCTCTCCGACGAGCAGCTGCTCGACGCCCTGCTCCACCGCCAGGGCTGGAACCCCGAGCTGCACCCGGTCGAGCAAGAGCTGGTCATCGCCAAGGCCGCCGTCCAGCACCGCTGGGAACAACATCGTGTGGCGCTCGACGCCGAGGCCGACGCGTGGCGCGCGGCCGACGTGGCGACCGCCGCCGTCCGCTCCCTGCGCGCCGAGGTCACGGCGGCCGCGCCACCGGCCGACGAGGCCCGGGCCGCCCTGCCCGACCAGACCCGCGAGCTGCCCATCCTCATGCGGAGAAGCCTCCCCGCCTAGCCGCCCGGGCCTGCTAGGTTGCCGAGATGATGCGCAGAGCGGCGGTCCTCACCTCGGTCCTCCTGTCGGTGACGTTGGCGGCGAGCCCGGTCTCGGCCGCGCCGGCCGCACACCCCGGCGCCGCCGGCCTCGGCGATCCCTACTTCCCGCTCGACGGCAACGGCGGCTACGACGCCAAGCACTACGACCTCGACGTCCGGTACGCGCCGGAGACCGACGTCCTGACCGGCGTCACGACCATCCGCGCCCGGGCCACCGAGAGCCTGACCTCGTTCAACCTCGACTTCGACGGGATGACCATCCGGGCCGTCACGGTCGACGGCCACCCGGCCCGGTGGTCCCGGGCCGGCCAGGAGCTGACCGTCACCCCGCGCCGCTCGCTGCGCAGGAACACCGCGTTCATCACCAAGGTCACCTACGACGGCATCCCGAAGAAGATCGTCGACCCCGATCTCGGCGACGGCGGCGCCTTCACCACCGACGACGGCGTGGTGATCCTCGGCGAGCCGGACGTGGCCGCCGCCTGGTTCCCGTCCAACGACCACCCGCTGGACAAGGCCTCGTACACGATCAAGGTGACCGCCCCGAAGGGCCTGGAGGCCATCTCGAACGGCACGCTCGCCGGGCGCAGCACCCGCTCCGGTTGGACCACGTGGACCTGGGAGCAGCCCGAACCGATGGCGTCGTACCTGGCCACCGCCTCGATCGGCGAGTTCGGGCTGACGACGTACCGGAAGAACGGGATCTTCTTCCTGGACGCCATCGACCCGAAGCTCGACCCGGAGCTCGCGGCCAACGCACGGGCCAGCTTCGCCCGCGAGCCCGAGTTCCTCCGGTTCATGGCCGGCGTCTTCGGGCCGTACCCGTTCAAGGCCGCCGGTGGCCTGGTCGACTCCCAGGGCGAGTGGGGTTACGCGCTGGAGACCCAGGGCCGGCCGATCTACACACCCGGCGACTTCGGCGACCGGGAGGGCGGCGACAGCGTGGTGGTCCACGAGCTGGCCCACCAGTGGTACGGCGACAGCGTCGCGCTCGCCCGCTGGAGCGACATCTGGCTGAACGAGGGCTTCGCGTCGTACGCCGAATGGCTGTGGAGTGAGCACGAGGGCCTCGGCACCGCGCAGGAGAACTTCGACCAGTCCTACTCGCGGGCCGCCACCAGCTCGTTCTGGAAGATCAAGGTGGCCGACCCCGGTGCGCCGAACATCTTCAGCGGCGCCGTCTACGACCGTGGCGCGATGACCCTGCACGCCCTGCGGCTGGCCGTCGGCGACGCCAAGTTCTTCCGCATCCTCCGCACCTGGGCCCAGCAGAACCGCGGCGGCAACGTCACCACCGCGATGTTCATCGCCCACGCCGAGAAGATCTCCGGGCGGCAACTCGACGGCCTCTTCACTACCTGGCTGTACACCGCGGCAAAACCTTCTCAGGTTCCGTCCAGGCAGGTGACATAGCGTTCGGCCCGAGGGGAGTACCTCGACAGATCGTCCCGGTCAGTACGGGTCCTCGGGCGGGAGCCTCGGGCGGTCGCTCGGCTCACACAGGGCCGGGTGAGGGAGACCTCAGACGATGACACATGTCTGAGGAGGCTTGTTCCCGTGCCGGATTCCATCGGCTCCCCCGTGCTCTGGGCGATCACCATCGCCGTACTGCTGGCCCTGTTGATCTTCGACTTCGTCATCACGCGTCGCCCACACGACGTGCCGATGCGCGAGGCGGTCGGCTGGACCGTCTTCTACCTCGCCCTGCCGGTGCTGTTCGCGCTGCTGTTGTGGCCGCTGTACGGCGGCGACGCGGCGCTCGAGTTCGGCACCGGCTGGGTGGTGGAGAAATCCCTGTCGGTCGACAACCTGTTCGTCTTCATGCTGCTGCTCACCGCGTTCGCCGTGCCGAAGCAGCTCGCCCAGCGGGTGCTGCTCTACGGCATCGCCGGCGCCTTGGTGCTGCGGGCCGTCTTCATTGCGCTCGGCGCCGCCGTGATCAGCTCCGGCACGTGGGCGTTCCTGCTGTTCGGCGGGGTGCTGCTGGTGACCGCGATCCGGGTGATCCGGGACGCGATGTCCGGCCACCAGCAGGAGGTCGACATCGACTCGATGCGCAGCGTGAAGCTGCTGCGCCGGATGATGCCGGTGACCACCCGGTTCCACGGCGCCCGGCTCACGATCGTCGAGCACGGCAAGCGGGCCCTGACCCCGATGGCCCTGGTCGTGGTGGCCGTCTTCATGACCGACATCGTGTTCGCGGTCGACTCGGTGCCGGCCGTGTACGGCGTGACCGACGACCCGTACCTGGTCTTCGCCACCAACGCGTTCGCGCTGCTCGGCCTGCGGGCGCTCTACTTCGTACTCCGCAATGTCCTGGAGAAGCTGCGCCACCTGAACTACGGCCTCGGCGTGATCCTCGCCTTCATCGGCATCAAGCTCGTGCTGCACTGGGCCCACACGGTCTGGTCGTGGGTCCCGGACATCCCGACCCCACTCTCCCTGGGCGTGATCGTGGTGACCTTGGCCACCGTCACCGCGACCAGCCTGGCGGCTAACAAAAGGGAGCGCGAGCGGGAGACGGTGTCCCTATAGTGGCCGGATGCCGACGAAGAGGTCGACGCTGGCCGATGTCGCGGCGGCCGCGGGTGTGTCCAAGGCGGCGGTCTCCCGGGTGGTCAACGACGCGCCCGGGGTGGCGCCCGAGACCCGCGAGCACGTCCGCCGGGTGATCGAACGGCTGGGCTGGCGGCCCGACCCGGTCGCCCGCGCGCTCGCCTCCGGCCACGGCGACGTGATCGAGCTGGTCGTGGTCGACGACGCCTCCTGCTTCGGCCGCAACCCGTACTACGGCCGGGTGACGGCCGGCGTCCTGCTCGAGCTGGCCGGCGGCAACGCCCAGCTCCGAGTGCACGTGATCGACGAGGCCGGCGCACCGTCCCTGCTCGCGACCATCGCCGACACGGTCAGCCTGGGCGTGCTGCTGCTGAACGTCTCCCCCAAGCTCGCCGCCGACTTCTACGCCCGCTGCGACCGGGTGGTGACGATGGGCCCGTCCGCGCCGCGGGTGCCCTATGTCGACATGGAGAACGCCGCCGGCCTGGAACATGCGGCCCGCCACCTGCACGAGACCGGCCGCCGCCGGATCGCCGCGGTCCACGGCCAGGAGGGCAACCCGTGCGCCGACGCCAGGCGAGAGGGCTACGGCCGCGCCGTCCGCGACCTCGGCCTCCCCGACATCTCGGCCATCGGCAAGTTCCGTCCCGAGGCCGGTTACGAGCTGACCCAGCGCCTGCTCGCCGAGGAGCCCACCATCGACGCCATCGTGGCCGGCTGCGACCTGATGGCCACCGGGGTGGTTCGCGCCCTGTCCCACCTGGGCCGCCGGGTCCCCCACGACGTCGCGGTGGTGGGCTTCGACAACTGCATCATCGCCAGCAGCCTCACGCCGGCGCTGACGTCGGTCCATCAGCCGGTCGAGGAAATGGCCGCGGCGGCCACCCGCGCCCTGGTCAACCGCACCCTCGCCCCACATTGGCGGGTCGTCTTCCCCGCCGAACTCCGAATCCGCGAAAGCTCGACGTCCTCCAAGCCAGATGCGTAGCGTTCCCCAACATCAAGATCAAGCAGACCCGCTTCCTCCCACCCCAAATCAAGATCAAGGGCTTCATGTCGTATCTCGGTGGGTGGTGCAGACCGCAGCTCCCGCCGAGGCCGGCCACGCGGCTCTTGGCCGCTGGCGCGTCCAGAACAGAGCCGCGCACCCTTCATTCTGCGTGCGTGGTCACCCTCAAGGCATCCAGCTTGAACGCCCGGCCATCCACATTGGCGGGACGGCGCTGACACCCGCCATCATTGCGGCCGCCCTCGAGCCACGCCAAACGAAGGCCACGCCAAGAGGGTCCGCCGGAGCGAAGGCGAAGGGCGCTGACTAGACGGAGCTCGCCATTGCAGGGGGCGGGTCATTAGGTCGCCGCACTCTTCCAGCGGAAGCGGCCGGGGAAGGTGTGCGACCGGTCCGCTACCGGTAGAGCCGCCCTGCTGGCTGGAAGCTTCCTTCGGCCGTGCGGAGCCTGTCGTTCGGGACGGTTTGCCGGGATGCTGCTTATTATCCTACGGTGCGACGGGCCCGGTACCGACGAGGTGGCGTTGCCGCTCGGCGACGGTGAGGTTGCGGGTCAGCAAGGCGCGAGCCGAGCGAAGAAGATCGTCGGTTTCGACCAGCGAGACCCGCAGACCGCGCCGGTCTCTGGTCAGCAGGTAGCGGCCGTCGTCGCCGACGAAGACAGCGTGGAAGACCGGGTCGTCGCCGCCGTGCTCGATCGCGCAGAGCCGGGTGCCGGTGGCGATGTCCATCACGTGTGCCGCCCGGTCGCGCAAAATGGCGAGGCGTCGGCCGTCGGGCGAGAAGGCGGGCGGGGTGCCCCAGTGGTCGGTCTCGAAGGTGGCGAGCACCGATGCGCGTTCCGTGTCGACCACCGCGACCACGTTTCCGCGCAGCTCGTCGAAGCCCCGCACGGCGACCCGGGCGCCGCCTGGGCCGGCCGTGATGGTGTGGGGGACGAACGGCAGCTCGGTGCCCCGCAACCGTGGCCCGCCCGTACTCGCGTGGAAATCCAGAGACCGGTCCCGCAGCAGCGCGATCCAGCCGTGCGGGCCGCTTTCCAGATGGTCGCCGGTGGGGCGACCGCCGATCGCTACGGCGCTGTGATTGGTGCGGGCGCGCAGCCGTAGACGCTCGGCGCCGTCACTTGTGGACAGCACGACGACGGTGCCGTGATGTGTGCCCGAGTTGTCGCTGAATGACAGATGGGCATCCTCGTCCGCCACCAGCATGGCCGCCAGGGCGCCGTCCGGGCTGACCGCCATGACCTTGCCCGCCACCCCGATGGTGGCGACCGCGGCGCCGGTCCGCAGGTCGGTGACCCGCAAGGTCCTGGCGCGGCCGCTGTAGGGCGACAGGTGCACGCGGTCGTCGATCTCCCCGGCCGGTGGCAGGCCGTGCGGCGCACCGGCGATGGTGACCAGCCGGCGCGCGTCGGCGGTGACGCCGGCGTACAGCACCTCCTTGCAGCCGGGGTGATCCACGACGAGCGGCTCCGCGCGGTCCGGGTGCGGCGTGAACGGCGCCGTCGTCTCGTGTACGAACGCCGTGCCGGCTGAGGCGGTGACCAGGTAGGTGCCGTCGGCACTCGTCGCCAGCGACTTCGTGCTCCCGGCGTGTGTGACCACGAGCCGCCGGGCCATGGTCATCGTGTCGACCGCGTGCACGCGCTGGACGCGCTCCTCGGCAAACGATGTGAACGGGCCCACCAGTTCGGTGAGGAACACGACAGTGCCCGCCGCGCTGATCAGGGGCTCCTCGAGCCGTCTGGGGTCATCGATCCGGGACACCTCGGTGCCGTGCGTCGCGAAGACCTCGACCGG
The DNA here is from genome assembly GCF_040682035.1 of Actinoplanes sp. NPDC051470. Classification (NCBI taxonomy): domain Bacteria; kingdom Bacillati; phylum Actinomycetota; class Actinomycetes; order Micromonosporales; family Micromonosporaceae; genus Actinoplanes; species Actinoplanes sp. NPDC051470. The sequence goes on along the minus strand of NZ_JBFBAA010000031.1, from coordinate 67,509 downwards.
GCCGGTCACCGCCGCGGCGACCGTGCGCAGCCGCCGGCCGTCAGAGTGGAACGCCATGCCGATGATGTCGTGTTCGTGGTCGGCCCGCGCGTACTCGATGCCCCAGGAGACGTCGAAGACGCGGGCGGCGAACGTCCCGGCGATAGCCACCCCGGAGCCATCGGCGTTGAACAGGACGGACGTGCACGGGCCGTCGTGGTCCCAGCGGTGCGTCTCACGGCCGTGGCGGACGTCGATGAGCTGCCCGGCCCCCGGCCGCGCGCGCCGCGTGTCGCCCAGCGCCACGGCCAGGTGGTCACCCTTCGGAGCGAACGCCACCGCCGTGACCGGCAGATGGCTCGGGAAGCGGTGCCGCAGCTCACCCCGGCGGCGCAGGTCGAAGATCTCTACGGCGCCGCCGTGGGCGTCGCCGCAGCTGTCCACCGCGTTGGTGCCGGCCGCCACCAAGGAGTTGTCGGGGCTGAAGGCCAGTGAAAGGCCGGCGCTGCCGTCGTGCTCCAGGACGATCGGCTTCGACCGGGCGCTGGTCAGGTCGACGACCATCGTGCGGCTAATCCACCTGTGATGCTGTTTGTCGTCGTACCTCCCGGCGGTGAGAGCCACCATCGAGAAGTCGGCGTTGAAGGTCACCTGCTCGCCGGCGTCGCCGATCGGGCGGGTGTGGAGCACCCGGCCGGTGCCGACGTCGGTGACCCGGACGACGGCGTCGCGGACCAGCCGGTCGGTGAGGGTGCCCTGGCGCCCGCGGACCACGGCCAGGTGCTTGCCGTCGTCGCTCATGGCCGCCGAGACGATGGGCATCCGCCCGTCGTCCGCGGTCAGCCGTCTGCCCGTGCGCAGGTCGACGACGACGGCCCGGTGGCCATCGTTGTGCAGCCCCACGGCGGCGTCGCCGGCCGGCGCGAAGAACATCTCCTCCCGGTGCACCAGGTGACAACCGGGATCGTCGAAGCCGACGTGGAAGACCTCGGTGAGCCCCTGCGGGAACCGGTCGGAACTGCCGTCGCGCACCGTGCGGATCAGGTGGTCCCCGGTGCTGCTCAACCGGATGCGCGCATACTTTTCTCCGTTGTCCTCGAGCCGGGCGACCGGGCACGGCGCGGTGCGCATGGCGTGCCGCAGGGCACTGTCGCCCTCGAAGGTCCAGGCGGTCGCGAGCGACTCGATGGCCAGCGCCAGCGGCAACGGTCCGCCCCGGATCGAGGTCGCCGTCGCCAGTTCGGAGGCCGCCGCGAGCCGCCGGGCGTCCGCCTCGGCCGCGGCCCGCTGCGCCCGATCGGCCGCCTCCACCGCCGCGGCTCGGGCCGCTTCCAGCTCGGCAATCCGCCGCTGCCAGGCCGACCGGCTCCGCTCGACCAGCCGGACGACCTCGTCGGGGATGTCGGCCCGGCGTTCGGCGAGCCAGTGCTCGGCCGCGCCGATGCGGGTGTCGCCGAGTAGTTCGTCGTCAGCGATCCGCTCTTCCATGGTTGCCAGCCACCGCTGGAACTCGGAGTCCTCGTCGACCCACCCGGCCAGGCGTTCCCAGCTACGGATCAGGGACTCGTGCGCGAGCCGGACCAGCGGCTCGTCGTCCTCCTGGCCGGGCAGCGCCGGCTCCACCACGAGCAGCCGGTAGCGGTTCAACTCCTCGATCAGCAGGCCGGTCGCCTCGAACCGGCGCCGGGGCGCGGCCCGGCCGATCGCCTCGGCTGCGCCGCCGTGCGTGCGCACCAGGGCCAGCATCACCGCCTTGACCTGCGCGGCCCGGCCTTCTGCCCGGAAGCGCTGATAGCAACGTTCGGCGTGCCGGTTGACTGCGCCGGTCACCCCGCCGAAGCCGCGGTAGTCGGCGAAGGTCAGCCGCCGCCCGCGCTGCGACTGCCACAGCTGGGCCAGGGTGAACTCCATCAGCGGCAGGCTGCCCGGCCCGCCACTGGCGTCGGCGGCGATCTGCTCGGCGAGCCCAGTCTCGTAGGCGACGCCGCGGGCGCGGGCCGGCTCGCTCACCGCCCGCCGCAGAGCCGCGACACCCATCGGTGACAGCGCGATCATCCGGTCCCGGAGGCGGGCACCCTGCCCGGGCAGTTCGAGCAGCATGGGCAGGAAGTCGGCCCGGATGGTCACCACCACGCGGGCCGCCGGGGACGCGTCATGCGGACCGGGGAGCAGCACGTCGACCAGCTTGCGTCGGTCCTCCGGCGAGGTGCCGCCCAGCAGCTCCTCGAACTGGTCGAGGTGGACCAGCACCTGCTTGCCGGCGGCCTCAGCGCGCCGGGAGACGACCGGGTTGAGCCCGGCGGCGGGGGCATCGGCCGGCAGGTTCCACTCGTCGATCCCGGTGGCCGAGCGCAGGGCCAGGTCGATGTCGGACAGGAAGCGCTCGAGGGGCCGCGCCGAACCCGGGCCCGGGCGCACCGCCACGGCAACCCCGCCCGCGGCCCGCCACTGCGGCACCACACCCGCGTTGATCAGCGACGACTTGCCGATGCCGGATGGGCCGACGACCAGCGCGAGGGTGTGGTCGCCGAGCACGCCGAGGAGGTGGTCGGTGTCCTCCTCGCGCCCCACGAACACGGCCTCGTCGAGCGGGCCGAACGGCTGGAGACCCCGATAAGGCGACGGAGGGATGCCGGCCAGGACCTCGGGCCAGGCGCGAACCAGCCGGTCGATCGGCACCCCGTAGGCGTCGCGATGCTCGTCGCGGCTGCTGGCCACTGCGAGCATGCCGATCACGCTGTCGCCGTAACTGCCCGCGCGCACCAGCGGTGAGCCGCTGTAGCCGGGCTGCAGCCGCACCGCCGATGAGGGGCTGGAGTCGACCTGCAGCATGCCGTCGCCGACCCGGCCGAGCACCGCGGCCAGCACCCAGGAACCGGACCGGCGCGGCGGTGTGCTGGGGTGGCCGAAGACGTAGACCTCGCCGCCCGGCTGCGGCCGGGAATCCTCGGGCAGCCGGGCAGGTCCGGCCAGCACCGGCAGTTCCTCGCCCACCACGGCGAGCCCCGCGATGTCATCGCCCGACGTGCCGGACAGCGGCGGCGGCCGCCAGCGCACCACCCGGCAGAGCCGCACCGGAGCGCCGTCCGCGTCGCCCAGGATCGGGAAGTCGACCGGCACCCGCACGTCCGGCCCCGGGTCGTCCTGCCGGCGGCTGTCCCGCCCCAACGCGGCGTTGATGACGTGCGCGCAGGTCAGCAGGTGGAAGTCGTCGACCACGAAGCCCGTGCCCACCGGCCGCTGCGAGTCGAGGGCGAGGATCCGGACGAGGAAGCCGGCCCGCTCCACGTAGCGGCGCCTGCGCGTGCTCGGGCCTACTTCCACACCAGCGCGAGCTTGAAGTTGGCCTCGGCGTTGCCCTTGGCGACGATCACCCCGGTCTGGCCGCCCATCTTCAGCCCGAACTCAACCGACGCCTCGGTCGGTGCCAGCTCGCGGACCAGCGTGGCGACTTTCTGCAGCGACGGTTTCAGCTGGTGGAGCGCCTCCTCGAAGGTGATCCGCACGCGCCCAGCCACCGGGGAGTCGGCGTTGGAGGCCAGCACCAGCTCGTCGGGCAGCTCATCCGGATCGACCTCGAACGTCACCACGGCGTCAACACCCTCGCCGACACTGAACTCCAGCAGATGCGCCACCAAAACCTCCACAGAGGACCGGCTTGTGCTGTCGCATCCACAGTAGCCTAGGTCGCCCAAGGTCCCCTCCGCGGCGCGCTCGGTCCGCTGCTCGCCGGACTGCTGCACATGAGCGGCGGGTGGACCCTGCCGCTGCTGTTTCGGCTCGCCTTCGCCCTCGTGGCCACGGTCCCGGCGATCACGCTCGCCAGGCCCGCGTTCGTCGAGGACGAACTCGCCCGCTAGGACACCTTTCGGGGTTAGGGTCTGGCCGGTGTCGGTGGGGACAGGCCGGTTCCGGTGAAGAAGGCGTCGATGAGGCCGGAGCGGCACTGCATGCGGTTGAGCCGGTTCTTTACGGCGGCGGTGAGGTCGGTGGCGGTGCTGACGCAGTGGTTGGACAGGCTGCGTTTCATCGTCGACCAGACCTTCTCGACGGGGTTCAGTTCTTGGGCGTAGGACGGCAGCAGGTAGACGCGTAGCCAGGGCCGGGCGGCGATCGCTTTGCGGATCGGCGGCGATCTGTGCGTCGACAGCCGATCCCAGACCAGCACGATCGGTGCCTGCAACTGCTGGTGGGCGGCATCCAGCAGAGCGATGAAGTCGGGTTCACGGAACCCTTTCGGCTCCCCTTTATGGCCGCGGTAGAGCAAGGTGCGGTAAATCAACCTGCTGCGTTCACCCGGCCGGTAGCAGCACAGCCCGGCCACCGACACCCGCACCGTGCCCTTCGCGGTCACCTTCACCACCGGCGTCGCACCCCTGGGCGCCCAGGTGGTGGCCTTGTGCGCTCTTAACGTCTGGCCGCACTCGTCGGCAAAGACGATCCACGCACCCCTGCGCACTGCGACTCTTTTAGCGCCGGCCACTGATACCGGCGCCACGCCGCGATCGCCTGCTCGTCACGCTCAGCCGCCCGGTGGATCGGCAACTGAGCGGTATAGCCGAGACGGCGCATCGCCTGCCACGCCGTGGTAACACCCACCCGCAGATGGAACATGGTCGCTATCAACGCCACCACCCGCAGCAGCGTCCACCGCTGGTCATCGGCATAACCGGCCGCTGCCGGGCCCAACTCCAGCCGCGTCTTCAACCGGGCCAACTGCTCATCGGACAACTTCGGATCCGGGCCGGCAGCACCCTTCGACGCCAACGCCTCTCGCCCACCGGCGACCCAGGCCCGCCGCCATTGATACGCCGACTTCGTCGACACCTCGAGTCGCTGCGCGACCTCGACCGGCGCCACCCCGGCATCGAACAACTCCGCCGCCTGCAACCGGACCTGCTCACGCCGGACACGTTCGCCCTGATCAACACCACCACCATCGCCATACCGCATCACACCAGCAGACCCGGAACCACCCACCACCGTCGATCACCCAAAAGCCTCACAGCGGACCCGAAAGAGACCCCCACCCCGAAAGGTGTCTAATTAGACGCGGGCCACACCGGCCAGGACGGCCATGTGTTCGGGGCGCTCGCTGTCGGCCGGCGGAACCGGCCACTCGTGCAGCCAGACCAGGCCGGGCGGCTCCAGCGTGGCGTCGCCGAAGAAGCGCTGGATGCCGGACCGCGGCCGCCCCTCGGCCTGGGGAACGTCGCTGCGGGTGTAGATCGAGGCGACCTTCGGCGCTGAGGCGTCGGCGGGGGTGTCGCTCACGCCGTGCGAGATGGCCAGGAACGAGCCCGGCGCCAGCGCCCCGCGCAGGGTGTCGACCGCGGCGAACGCATCGTCGTCCGGCACGAAATGCAGCATCGACAGCATCAGCAGGCCGATCGGCTGGGTGAAATCGAGGAACGACCGCAGCTCGGGCCGGGCCAGCAGGTCGTCGGCGAACCGCACGTCGGCCTGGATGACCGTGGCGACCGGGTTCTCGGCGAGGATCTCGCGGCTGTGCTCGACGGCCACCGGGTCGATGTCGACGTAGACGACGCGGGCTTCGGGAGACAGGGCCTGGGCGACCTCGTGCACGTTGCCGACCGTGGGGATGCCGCTGCCGACGTCGAGGAACTGGCGGATGCCGGCGCCGGCCATGTGTTGCACGGCGCGGCCGAGGAAGGCCCGGTTGATCCGGCACATCTCCGCCGCGTACGGCAGCGCGGCCAGCAGTTTCTGGGCCGCCTCGCGGTCGGCGGCGAAGTTGTGGCTGCCGCCCAGCAGCGCGTCGTAGATGCGGGCGCTGCTCGGACGCCGCATGAAGTCCTCGGACATGGCGCGCACGCTATCAGCCTCGACCGACCACTGTGGTCGGTTGACGGACCCAGGCGGCGACCCGTTGTGAGGTGGCCGGCGCGGCGTAGTGGAGGCCCTGGACGGCGTCGCAGCCGCTCGCGTCGAGACCGTCGGCGAGCCGCTCGTCGTCCACGCCGTGCACGGTCAGGGTCAGGCCGAGGGCGTGCGCGATGGTGGCCAGGCCGGCGACCAGGGACCGGTCCGCGGGCTCGCCGGCGACCCCGCCGGTGAGCTGCGGCAACGGGCTGCGCAGGCCGTGGATCGGCAGCTCTCGCAGGTACGCGACGCTGGTGTAGCCGGCGCCGAAGTCGTCGAGCACCACGCGTACGCCCAGCGCGCCGAGCGCCGCCAGCACGGTGTGGCTGTGCGCCCCGGCCGGCACCGCGTCGAGCCCGGACAGTTGCACATGCAGCCGGCCGGGCGTCAGGCCGGCGCCGGTGACCGCCTCGCGCACCAGGTCGACCACCTCGGGGTAGCCGATCCGCCGGACCGGCAGGTCGATGCCCACGTACGGCCCGTCCGCCGCGCCGCTCCACAGCATCGCCTGCCGGCACACCTGGCGCAGCACCTGCCCGGCCAGCCGGGTGGTGGCCACCCGGTCGCCGGTGAGCTCGCCGATGCGGCCGAGATCGAGCGAGCCGAGTTGGGGGTGCCGCCAGAGCGCCCGGACGTGCAGCCCGAGCATCCGCTGCCCGGCCGGGTCGAGGACCGGCTGGTAGGTGGGCGGCGCCGTGACCAGGCCGGTAATCGTGCCGGGCACGCCGGGGTCGCCGCCGCGCCGGTCGTGCACGGCCCAGCCGGTCCGCCCGGAGCGCGCCTGCCGCACCGCGATCTCGGCGTCCACCAGCAGCTGGCTGACGTCGAGGTCGGCCGCGCGCACGTCGACCACACCGACCGCGGCCTCCAGCGGCACCACCGGGCCGTCGTCCGGCAGGGTGACCGGGGCGGCGAGCAGTCCGAGGATCCGTTCGGCCACCTCGACCAGGTGGGCCACGCCACCGGTGTCCTGGATGAGCAGGGTGAACGACCGGCCGCCGTGCCGGACCAGCAGGTGGTCGGGGTTGCGGGTGACCGCGCGCAGCCGCCGGACCACGTCGATCAGGAGGGTGTCGCCGGCGTCGGGGCCGTTCTGCTCGCGGATCGCCGGGAAGCCGCCGAGGTCGATCAGGCAGACGCCGATGTGCCGGCCGCGGTCGCCGGTGCGGGACGCCTGCTCGAGCCGTTGCACCAGCCGGGCGCGGTTGGCCAGGCCGGTGAGCGGGTCGTAGTAGGCGAGGCGCCGGTACCGGGCCTCGCTGTCCTCCAGGGCCCGTTCGAACTCGCGGGCCGCCCGCAGCGTGGCCCGGTGGAGCGCCTCCTGCTGGCCGAGGATCCGCTCCTGCATGGCGGCGGCGTGCCCGGCGAGGAAGCTGGCCAGCGCGTCGCCGGGGCCGACGTGCGCGGTCAGGGTCTTGATCGTGCCGGGCAGCACGGCCGGATGGCCGAGCCCCAGCTCGACCGCTTCGGCGCCCGCCCGGTGCGCACCCTCCAGGTCGGCCGGGTCTCCGGTGGCGGCGAGCCGCAGGCGCTCCGCGAGGTCGTGCAGGCGGCGACGAGCGGCCTCGGGGGGCAACGGCAGGAAGACTCCGGCCGCGACCACGGCGGCGTACCACACGGTGCCGACGCAGTCGCTGGTGGTGATTACCGGGCGGGCGGGCTCTCGGGGCGGCGGTGTCGTGGCGGCGGTCTCCCGGGCGCTGACCACCGTACGCGCGGCCTGGGCCAGAGCGGCGTCGGTGTAGTGCTCGGCGGTCTGGCGGGCCGCCGCCACGATCCCGTCCGCGCGGGACCGCGCGTCTTCGATCAGCCGGTCCGGCAGCTCACCGGGAACCGGCTGGTAGCCGCACTCGCCCAGGATCTGGTTCAGCGCGGCGATCATCATTCCCGGGGTGACGTGGTCGTCCTCGACCGGCTCGGGGGTCATCTCTCGTCGCCACCCTCCCGCGGCGGCCGCTGCCACAGTTCCACGGCCTGACGCCGGCCGAGCTTCAGCGCCGTGCGTACCGCCTCGGGGGTCTTGCCGACCACGTCGGCGATCTCGGCCGGGGTCAGGCCCTGGGCGGACAGCCGGAGCGCCTCCCGCCGGGCCGGGGGCAGCTTGTCGAGCACCTGGGTGAACCACTCCTCGAGCTCCAGCTCGGTGAGCGCGGGGTCGGTGGTGCGGCTCTCGTCGTACGGCTCCACGTCGGGGACCAGCACCTCGCCGTCCGCATGGGCGACCCGGGAGCGCTGCTTGAGCCAGTGTGAGCGGGCCGCGACCCGGACCCAGGCGGCCGGGTTGGTCAGCGTGGGCCACCGGCGCAGCGCCTCACGGATCGCCTCGGCGACCGCGTCCTGTGCTTCCCAGACCTTGGCGCCCTCGGCCAGCAGGCCGCGCACCAGACTCTCCCAGTGCGCCCGGAAGAACTGTTCGATCTCGGCTGCGGGTGGCGGGTCCGGTATGGATCCGCCCGAGCTGTCGTCCCCGCCGACCACCGATAAGCCTCCGTTCGCCGATGAACCTCCGTCTACATAGGTCCAGCGGCGAACTGTGGCGTGACACCTCAGAGCGATCTTTCTCAGACTCCGGCAACTCCCCCTTGTCAGGTTTCAAGTGCACTCAACCTGCATGAAGTGCCGATTCACACGGCGATCAGTTTCCGCGCTGACGGGCGTCGATATACCGCCCAGGTGACGCCGACGCAGACGGCATAGAAGGCGATGAACGTCAGGTAGGCGGCGTCGGCCGTCTTGTACTCCAGGAAAGACTGCCGGAAGGCCAGGTTGACCAGCACACCTCCGAACGCGCCGATGGCGCCGGCGATGCCGATGACCGCGCCGGAGAGGCGGCGCGCCTCGTGCTCGGACTCGGGGTGACGGGCCCGGAAGATCGCCGGGATCATCTTGTACGTCGACCCGTTGCCGACGCCGCTGAACACGAAGAGCGCGACGAACCCGACCAGGTACAGCGGCAGCGACCGCAACTGTGAGGCAAGCAACACCACGCTCGCGCCGGCCGCCATCGCGACGAAGTTCCAGAAGGTGACCCGGGCGCCGCCGAGCCGATCGGCCAGCGCCCCGCCGACCGGCCGGATCAGCGAGCCCAGCAGCGGCCCGAGGAAGGTCAGGTATGCGGCCTGGACCGGCGTGCTGAAGTCGGCGGCGAACTGCACCTGGAGCACCTGCCCGAAGGCGAAGCCGAAGCCGATGAACGAGCCGAACGTCCCGATGTAGAGCAGCGACATGATCCAGGTGTGCGGGTCCCGGGCCGCGTCCCGCATCCCGTGCTTCTCGTTGCGGGCCTGGCTCAGGTTGTCCATGAACAGCGCCGAGCCGAGCGCGGCCAGCACGATCAGCGGGATGTAGATGCCCGCCACCAGCCCGGGGTTCCCGGCGCCGACGGTGGCCAGCACCAGCAGGCCGACCAGTTGCACGGCGGCCACGCCGAGGTTGCCGCCGCCCGCGTTGATGCCCAGCGCCCAGCCCTTGAGCCGGTCCGGGTAGTAGGCGTTGATGTTGGCCATCGAGGAGGCGAAGTTGCCGCCGCCGACGCCGGCCACCGCGGCCAGGATCAGCAGCGTCGAGTAGGAGACGCCGGGCTCGATCAGGAACGCGGCCAGGATGGTCGGCACGAGCAGCAGCGTCGCGCTGACGATCGTCCAGTTCCGGCCGCCGAAGCGCGCCACGGCGAAGGTGTACGGAATGCGCAGCACCGCTCCGATCAGCGCGGGCAGGGCGGTGAGCAGGAACTTCCCGGCCGGGTCGATGCCGTACTGGGGGCCGAGGAAGAGCACCAGCACCGACCACATGGTCCAGACCGAGAAGCCGATGTGCTCGGAGAAGATCGAGAAGATCAGGTTGCGACGGGCGATCGGGGCGCCGGTCGACGCCCAGAAGGCCGGGTCCTCCGGCCGCCAGTCGTCGATCCAGTGGCCTTTGATCGTGGCAGCGGGCCGTTCCGCGACAGCGGTCATGGCAGGTCCTCCAGGATGAGCTGGTCGTCGTCCACGCGCACCGCGTAGACCGTGAGGGGTGGCACGTCACCGGTCGAACAGCCGGTGGAGAGGTCGAAGGCGGTCAGGTGCAGCGGGCAGACGACCACCCGGAGGTCGATCTGCCCGTCGGCCAAGGGCCCGCCACGATGCGGGCAGACTGCACTGAGGGCTCGGACCGAACCGTCACGCAGATGGAAGACGGCGATCTGCTGGTCACCGACCGCGTAGGCGCGGCCCTCACCGAGAGGGATGTCCGAGAGGTCGCCGAGCCGGATCACGACAGCACCGTCAGCGGGAGCGAGGTGCGGAACTGGCCGGGCGTGGCCGGAACCTTCCGTTCCTGCCAGGGATCGACGTAGGCCGCCACCGAGGCGGCGATCGCGGCGTCCAGGTCGGCCGCGATGCCGTCGCTGTCCTCGACGACGACGGCCCGGACCCGGTCGATGCCGATCCGGGGCACGAACGCGTACGTGCGCTCCAGCCAGTTGGCGTTCTCGCGGTAGTACTGCAGGAACCGGCCGGTGAGCGTGAGCACCTCGTCGGCCGAGCCGACGGTGGCCAGCAGGTCGCCCTTGCGGACGTGGGCGCCGGCCGCGCCGCCGACGTAGATCTCCCACTTCCCGCCGTCGATGGCCACCACGCCGAGGTCCTTCACGTACGCCTCGGCGCAGTTGCGCGGGCACCCGGTGACCGCGAGCTTCATCTTCCCCGGCCCCTCGATGCCCTGGTACCGCTCCTCGATCGCGATGCCCAGCGCGGTGGAGTCGCCGACCCCGAACCGGCAGAACTCCGACCCGACGCAGGTCTTGACGGTCCGGAAACTCTTCCCGTACGCCCAGCCGGACGGCATGTCGAGGTCGGCCCAGATCTGCGGCAGCCGGTCCTTGGGCACGCCGAGCAGGTCGATGCGCTGGCCGCCGGTGAGCTTGACCATCGGCACCTGATGGCGTTCGGCCACCTCGGCGATGCGCTTGAGCTGGGCCGGTGTGGTGACGCCACCCTTCATCTGGGGCACCACCGAGAACGTGCCGTCGCGTTGGATGTTGGCGTGCACCCGGTCGTTGATGAAGCGGGCGTCGCGCTCGTCGTCGTACTCGGCGCCCCACATCATCTTGAGCAGCGAGGCCAGGCCCATCTTGCTCTTGGCGTCCTCGTCGCCGCCGGGGGTGAGCTTGGCGAAGACCTGCGACACCGAGGTGAGCCGGTGCTCGCGGATCGCCCGCATCAGCTCCGGCTTGGGCATCGGGACGCCGGGCACGTACCAGGAGGCGGCCGGGTCCTCCTCGACCTCGCCACCGGCGGCCCACTCGACGATCTGCGCGACGAGCCCCTTGCACGTACCGCAGCCCTTGCCGGCCTTGGTCTTGTCCATCACGCCGTTGACCGTTTTGCAGCCGCCCTGGACGCAGGCCGCGATCGTGCCCTTGGTGACGCCGTTGCAGTTGCAGACCTGCTCGTCGTCGGCCATCTCGGCCGGGCTGACCTCGGCCGGCGGACCGCCCAGGTCGAACATCAGCTCGGCCCGCTCCTCGGGCAGGGCCAGGCCGCGGTCGAAGGCCTGCATCAGGAACGCGACCTTGCGTACGTCGCCGACCAGCGTGGCGCCGACCAGCCGGCCGTCCCGGATGACCACGCTCTTGAAGACGCCCTTGCGCGGCTCGGTGAAGGTCAGCACCTCGTCGTCGTCGCGTTGCGGCTCGGTGATGCCCATGGCCGCGACGTCGACCCCGGCCACCTTGAGCTTGGTGGCCACCCGGGACCCGTGGTAGGCGGCGTCCGGGTTCCGGCCGGTGATGTGGTCGGCCAGCACCGACGCCTGCTCCCACAGCGGCGCGACCAGGCCGTACGTCTCACCGCGGTGTTGCACGCACTCGCCGACGGCGTAGATGTCCGGCTCGTCCTGGGCCCGCATCTGGTCGTCCACCACGATGCCGCGCTCGACCACCAGCCCGCTGGTCTCGGCGACCTCGCTGTTGGCCCGGATGCCGGCCGCGACCACCACCACGTCACAGGGGATGGTCCGCCCGTCGGCCAGCTTCACCCCGGTCACCGCGTTCTTGCCGAGGATCTCGGTGGTGCGGGCGCCGGTCACCACCTCGATGCCCAGCTGCTCGACGCTGGACTGGAGGATCTGGCCGGCCGCGGCGGGCAGCTGCGCGTTCATCAGGTGCCCGGCGGAGTGCACCAACGTGACATGCGAGAGGTGGCTCTGCAGGCCGCGGGCCGCCTCCAGGCCGAGCAGGCCGCCGCCGATCACCACCGCGCGCTCGTGATCGCGGGCGTACCGGATCATGTTGCGGGTGTCGTCGAGCGTGCGGAAGGCGAAGACGCCCTGGTGGTAGCCGCGGCCGGGGCGGTGCAGGCCGGGGATCGGCGGCACGTGGGCCCGGCTGCCGGTAGCGATGATCAGCTTGTCGTACGGGGTGGCCGTGCCGTCCTCGGTGTAGACGTGCCGGGAGAAGCGGTCGACGCGGACGATCCGCTGCCCGGAATGCAGGGTGATGCCGTTGTCCGCGTACCAGCCGAGGTCGTTGAGGAAGATCCCGGCCTCGTCCTCCACCCCGGCCAGCAGGTTGGACAGCATGATCCGGTTGTAGTTGCCGTACGGCTCGTCGCCGAACATGGTGATCGTGAAGTCCCCGCCGCGGGCCAGAATCTCCTCGACCGTCCGGGCGCCGGCCATGCCGTTGCCGACCACCACCAGACGCTGGGGCATCAGACCTCCACCAGCCCCAGGTCGAGGACGACCGTGCCGGACAGCCCGGCCGGCGCGGCCACCCGCAGCTCGACCGCCGACCCGCCGACCAGGTCCTCGACCACCCGCAGCGGCACGTGCACGTCACCCTTGGCGGCGATCGGGAAGTAGCGCATCGGGCGCCCGTCGCGCATCAGCACGACGCAGATCAGCTCGTCCGCCGCGTTGCCGCCGCGGAAGTAGACCGCCTGGGCGACCACCCCGTCCGGCACCACGTAGCCGTGCAGTCCGTCGATCGGGGCCGGCTGGTCGAGGCCCTTGCCCTCGAACCCGAAGATCCCCTGCAGAAATCGTGGGGTGGAGTGCATCAGGTGGTTCCTTCCGGTACGGGCGCGATGGCCACCGCGCAGGCCTTGAACGCCGGCATCCGGGAGTGCGGATCCAGCGTGGGATCGGTCAGCAGGTTGGCGCCCACCCAGTGGAAGGGCGCGAAGATCGTGTCCGGGCGGATGCCCGGGTTGAGCCGGGCCCGGAAGACCGCCCGGCCGCGGCGGCTGCGCAGTTCGACCAGGTCGCTGTCGGCGATGCCGTGCCGGCGGGCCAGGTCCGGGTGCAGTTCGGCGCGCGGCTCGGGCACGGCCATGGTCAGCGCGGGCACCCTCCGGGTCTGGTTGCCGCTCTGGTACTGCTGCATGTTGCGGCCGGTGGTCAGCACGTACGGGTAGTCACGGTCGGGCATCTCGGCCGGGTCGCGGTGCTCGACCCGGATGAAGCTCGCCCGGCCGTCCGGCGTCGGGAAACCGTCGGTGAACAGCCGCGGGGTGCCCGGATGGTCGTCGGCCGGGCACGGCCAGAACACGCCGTCCTCCTGTTCGATGCGCTCATAGCTGATGCCCGCGTAGTCGGCGATGCCGCCGGCCGAGGCCCGTCGCAGCTCGTCGAAGACCGCGCGCGGCTCGTCGCTGAAGAACCGGCCGCGGCCCAGGCGGTCGGCCAGCGCCTTCAACACCTGGAGATCGGTGCGCACCTCAGGCGGCGCCTCGACCGCACGGCGGCGGCGCAGCACGCGACCCTCCAGGTTGGTCATCGTGCCGTCCTCCTCGGCCCATTGCGTCGTGGGCAGCACGACGTCGGCGAGGGCCGCGGTCTCGGAGAGGAAGATGTCCGAGACGACCAGCAGGTCCAGGGCGTTCAGGCGGTTCGTCACGTGGTTGGCGTTCGGCGCCGAGACCACCATGTTCGAGGCCAGCACCAGCAGCACCCGGACACCGCCGTCGGTGCCGAGGCGATCCAGCATCTCGTACGCGGAAAGCCCGGGTTGGGGCAGCTCAGCGGGGTCGATCCCCCACACCGCGGCGACATGGGCCCGGGCCGCGGGGTCGGTGAGTTTGCGGTATCCGGGCAGCTGGTCGGCCTTCTGCCCGTGCTCGCGGCCGCCCTGCCCGTTGCCCTGTCCGGTGATCGTCCCGTAGCCGGACGCGTCCCGGCCGACCAGCCCGAGCGCCAGCGCCAGGTTGAGCCAGGCCTGCGCGGTGTCGGTGCCGTTGCTGTGCTGCTCGGCGCCCCTGGCCGTCAGGATCATCGCCGGCCGCTCGGTCGCCAGCATCCGCACGGTCTCCCGCAGGTCGGCGGCGGACACCCCGGTCATCCGCTCGACCCGGTCCGGCCAGTAGGACGCGGTGGCCGCGCGCACCCCGTCGAACCCGGTGGTCCGCTCGCGGATGAACTCATCGTCGAGCAGACCCTCCCGGACCGCGATGTGCAGCAGACCGTTGGCCAGCGCCAGGTCCGTGCCGGGCAGGGGTTGCAGGTGGCGGTACGAGCCGGCCGCCGTCGCCGTCCGCCGCGGGTCCACCACGATGTGCCGGGCGCCGGTGGCCCGCCCGGCGTCGAGGTACTGCATGGCCGGCGGCATCGCGTCGGCCGGGTTCGCGCCGACCAGCAGCACGGTCCGGGCCCGGGCGATGTCGGCCACCGGGAACGGCAGCCCGCGGTCGACACCCAGCGCCCGGTTGGCCGCGGTGGCCGCCGACGACATGCAGAACCTTCCGTTGTAGTCGATCGCCGACGAGCCCAGCGCCACCCGCACGAACTTGCCGAGCGTGTACGCCTTCTCGTTGGTCAGGCCACCGCCGCCGAAGGCGCCGACGCTGTCCCGTCCGTACCGCTGCTGCGCGGTCTTGATCTGCCCGCTGATCAGGTCGAGCGCCTCGTCCCAGCCGGCCTCCCGCAGCGGGCTGCGCCGGTCCCCCGGCGTCTTGCGCACCAGCGGCGTGAGCAGGCGGTCCGGGTGATCGAGCAGTTCCGCGGCGGTCCAGCCCTTGGCGCAGAGCCCGCCCTGGTTGACCGGGAAGTCGGACGGCTCCAGCCGCAGCCCGCGACGCTCGGGCGTCAGCGTGATGCCGCACTGCAGAGCGCAGTAGGGGCAGTGGGTCGCGGTCATGGGCCGATGCTTCCGGCCGCCCGTTACCTTCTTGGTCGCCCCTTGGTCACGCGGGCGTACAGAAGGTCTTACATCGGGGCGAGCGCGGTTGTGAGGTCGTAGCGTCGCGCGACGAGACCGGCCACCCTCGGGTCGTGGCACAGCGGGGGTGTCACGTGGTCGGCGCCGGCCCGGTGCAGTGAGCGGTAGAAGAGGCCCTCGGCCAGCAGGTAGGCCGCCACGGTGATCCGCTCGGCGCCCTGTTCCCGCAGGCCGGCGACGACGTCCTTGGTCTCGTCCCGGCTCGCGTAGGCGACGTGGGCGTTCAGGTCGGCCGCCACGCCGGCGATCTCGGCCAGCCAGCCCGGGTCGGACGAGCCGGCCGCCGCGAGCACCAGGGCGTCGTGGTCGCGGCCGGCGCTCCCGGCCAGGATCTCGGTCAGCAGCGGATCGGGTCCCAGTGGCGGGGTGACGACACAGTCGCCGGCCGACTCGGCGATGTCCACGCGCACGTGGTGGCCCGTGCTCAACAGCAGCGGCACGATGACCGGCGCCGCCCCTTTGCTCTGAGCGCGTATAGGCAACATGTCACCGCTCTGAGCGCGTATAGGCAACACCCCACCGCTCTGAGCGCGTAAAGGCAACACCCCACCGCTCTGAGCGCGTAAAGGCAACACCCCACCGCTCTGAGCGCGTAAAGGCAACACCTCACCGATCCGGGGGTGCTGGACGTCGACGTAGGCCAGCCGGACATCGAGCTCGGGGCGGCACATCGCGACCGCGTCGACCAGCGCCCGGATCTGGGCCTGCCCGGCCGCCGACCGGGTGCCGTGGGCCACGGCGATCAGCGGGTTCATGCCGCCTCGTCGATCCGGAGCCGGTAGCCGCGTTTGATCACCGTCTCGATGTGCCGGCCCGAGCCCAGCGCGGTGCGGAGCCGGGCCACCGCCACGTCGACCGCGTGGCCGTCGCTGGCCCGGGGCAGCGTCGCCGCCAGCCGGTCCTTGGAGACGACCGCGCCGGGGCGGGCGGCCAGCGCCGACAGGATCGTCATCGAGGCGGGGGCGAGCGCGTGCAATCGGCCGTCGATCAGCACGGCGTGGCCGCGTAGTTCGAGGTCGGACCCGGCGACCCGGAGGGTCAGGGCTCGTCGCGGCAACTCGTCGGTGATCGTCTTGATCAGGGCGCCGAGGCGGAACCGCTGCGGCGACACCACCGGCACGTCCCGCTCGATCAGCGGCGCCGCGGTCACCGGCCCCACGCAGGCGGCCATCACGTCGGTGCGCAGCCGCTCGAGCAGCCGCTCCTCGGACGGCCCGGCGATGGAGAGGAACGCCCGCACCGCCGGAGCGCTGGTGAACGTGACCGCGTCGACCTGGCCCTGGAGCACCTGGTCGACCAGCCGGCGGACCGGGGTGAGGTCGGGCGGCAGCGTCCAGCGGTAGACCGGCACCTCGACCACGGCCGCGCCGGCCGCACGCAGCGCCCCGATGAACGCGGCCTGCGGCTCGCCGTGCTGCTGCACCGCGATGCGCATCCCGGCGACACCCTCGGCGAGCAACCGGTCCAGGATCTCCTCGGAGCCCTCGGTGGCGGCCGCCCACTCCTCGGTCAGCCCGGCCGCCCGGATCGCCCCGCACGGCTTGGGCCCGCGGGCCAGGATCCGCGCCCGCCGCAGCGCCGCGCGCAGGTCGTCGCCCATCCCCCAGCCCTCGGCCGTCTCCAGCCAGCCCCGGAAGCCGAACCCGGTGGTGGCCACGACCAGGTCGGGGGCGAGCCCGATGCAGGCGGCGGTGGCCGCGCGCAACGCCTCGTCGTCGGCCAGCGGGACGATCGAGATCGTGGACGCGGTGACCACCCGGGCGCCACGCCGGGTCAGCAGCGCGGCCATCTCGTCGCGGCGCCGCTCGGCGGTCACCGCGACGGTGAACCCGGCCAGCGCGCCGACCTCGTCTCCCGGTCCCTGCGTCACCGGACCCATGCTGTGCGCTCTTGGTGACACTCCTGCGGCGCGCATGTTTCGGCGCTGTCAAGGCGACATCTCTTCCGACCGGCCACCCGGGTGAGGAAATGCGTTGACCTCAATCTCGGTCGAGGTTCTAGAGTCCGCCCATGAGCATGGAAGTCACCGCCTGGATGTCCCTGCACCACGCGATGAACCAGCGCGATCAACGGCCGTTCTCGAAGCGGACGCTGAAGCGGATCGGCCGGTTCGCGCGGCCGCACCGCCGGCTGCTCGGGTGGTTCCTGGCCGGCAGCGTGCTGTCCGCGGTCCTCACGGTGGCGTCGCCGGTGCTGGCCGGGCGGGTGGTGGACGGCATCGTCGACCGGCGACCGGCCGACCTGATCGTGGGCCTGGCCGTGGCCATCGGGGCGATCGCGATCGCCGAGGCGGGGCTCGGGCTGATCACCCGCTATCTGTCGGCCCGGATCGGCGAGGGGCTGATCGTCGACATGCGTACGGCGGTGTTCGACCATGTCCAGCGGATGCCGGTCGCGTTCTTCATGCGTACCCGGACCGGCGCTCTGGTCTCACGCCTCAACAACGACGTGGTCGGGGCGCAGCAGGCGTTCAGCGACACGTTGTCCGGGATCGTCGCCAACAGCGTGACCCTGCTGCTCACGCTGGCCGTGATGCTCAGCTTCTCGTGGCAGATCACCCTGCTGGCGCTGGTCCTGCTGCCGATCTTCGTGTTGCCGGCCCGGCGGATGGGCACCCGGCTGGCCCGCCTCGAGCGGGAGGCCGCCGACCACAACGCGGCGATGAGCACCCGGATGACCGAAAAGTTCTCCGCGCCCGGCGCCACGCTGGTCAAGCTCTACGGGCGGCCGGCCGAGGAGTCGGCCGAGTTCGCGGCGCGGGCCCAGCGCGTACGCGACATCGGCGTACGCACCGCGATGTTGCAGTGGATCTTCATCACCGCTCTCACCCTGGTCGGTTCGCTCGCGCTGGCTCTGGTGTACGGCCTGGGCGGCTTCTACGCCGTCACCGGCCGGCTCGACGCCGGCGCCGTGGTGGCGCTCGCGCTGCTGCTCTCCCGGCTGTACGCCCCGCTCACCTCGCTGGCCAGCGCCCGGGTCGAGATCATGAGCGCGCTGGTCAGCTTCGACCGGGTCTTCGAGATCCTCGACCTGAAGCCGATGATCGTCGACCGGCCGGACGCCCGTGAGCTGCCCGACGGACCGGTCGCGGTCGAGGTGGACGACGTGACGTTCGGCTACCCGGCGGCCGACGAGGTGTCCCTCGCCTCGCTGGAGGACGTGGCCAAGCTCGACAGCCGCGGCGGCGAGACGGTGTTGCACGGGGTGTCGTTCCGGGCCGAACCCGGACAACTGGTCGCGCTGGTCGGCTCGTCCGGGGCCGGCAAGTCGACCATCGCCCAGCTCCTGCCCCGGCTCTACGACGTCGGCGAGGGCGCGGTACGCCTGGGCGGCACCGACGTCCGTGACCTGACCGCCGACTCGATCCGCGGCGCGCTGGGCGTGGTCACCCAGGACGGGCACCTGCTGCACGACACGATCCGCAACAACCTGCTCTTCGCCCGTCCCGGCGCGACCGAGGACGAACTCTGGGACGCGCTGCGCCGGGGCCGCATCGCCGACCTGATCGAATCCCTGCCGGACGGCCTGGACACGATGGTCGGCGAGCGCGGCTACCGGCTCAGTGGTGGCGAGCGCCAGCGTCTGACGATCGCCCGCCTGCTGCTGGCCCGCCCCCGGGTGGTGATCCTCGACGAGGCGACCGCCCACCTCGACTCGACCTCGGAGGCGGCGGTGCAGGCCGCGCTGGGCGAGGCGCTGGCCGGGCGGACCAGCGTGGTGATCGCGCACCGCCTGTCCACGATCCGCTCGGCCGACCAGATCCTGGTCCTCGAGAACGGCCGGATCGTCGAGCGCGGCCGGCACCCCGACCTGCTGGCCGCGGGCGGGCGGTACGCCGAGCTGTATCGAACCCAGTTCGACCAGCCGGTGCCCGCCTGACCCGCGGCCGGCGCTCAGGGTGTCGCGGTCGCCAGCGGGAACCAGGTCGCCGGCTTGTCGACGTCGGCGACCTGGATGGCGGCCAGGATCTGTGTCAACTCCTCCGGCGAGGTGTCGCCGCTGCCGATGATCTCGACCGTGTACTTGCCGCCGGGGAGGTTGCGGTAGCACAGCGCGGCGTTGCCGGTGTTGCAGTACGGCGCGGCCGGATCGGCGCCGTCCGGCGGCAGCCGCTTCGGCTCGTACGTCGAAAGGTTGATCCTGATGTCCTTGACGTAGCCGTCGTCCTTGTCGGTCATCGAGCTGATCAGCCGGCCCGCGCTCGCCGCACCCTTGACCAGGCGGATGCTCGACCTGTACCCCTCGGCGTTGCCACCGTTCCAGGGATCGGGGCCCCGGCCGCCGGCGTCCAGCCGGTAGCCGGGCGGAACCTCCCGCAGCTTCATCGCGACGGTCGCCGGATAGGCCGCCGAGCCGCTCAGCCCGGCCGCCACGGCCACCAGGTTCGCCTTGCCGGCACGGCCCGCCTCGTCCGGGATGAGGGTGTTCAGCACCGCCCAGCCGTTGGTGGCGTACTGCCAGGCGAGGCCCCGGTGCCCGCCGATCGGGGACCGGTCGCCCTCGATCTGGGTGTCCGCCTGGAACAGGCCGGGCTTGCCGCCGACGCTGACCGGCTCGCCGCCGGCGAACTGCTTCGGGTCGTAGCGGCCGGGGCGGTAGACGGTCAGCAGCAGGTTCCGGGCCGGCTCGCTGCGGGCGACGGTCTTCTTCGTGTCGTCGGTGTAGATCTCGTCGACGTCGTCGCCGATCCGGACCGTCGCCTGCTGAAAGTCCGCGGTCACCAGATAGGGGTCGTTGACCGTGAACTCGCCGGCCCGGTAGCCGCGGAACGCGTACTCCCAGGGGCTCTTCGGATAGCGCAGCGGATCGGTCTTTCCGGCGGTGACCGGCGCCGCGGCCGTCACCTCGGGCGGCCCGGCCGACGGCGTGGCCCCGACCAGCCGCGGGACCGTGATCACCCCCGCCACCGCGACCACCGCCGCGGCCGCGGCCAACCCGCTCCACGTCGCCCGCCGGCGGGCGCGCAGGCGGCGACCGGCGACCACCACGTCGTCGACGGTGTAACGCGGCGCCGGCGGGTTCGCCTTGGCGTCCTCCAACATCTCAGAAAGCTCCCGCATGATGTCCCTCCCTGGTCAGGACCTCGCGCAGCCGATCAAGGGCGCGTGAGGTGTACGACTTGACCGTGCCTTCGGGCCAGCCCAGCGCCTCGGCCGTCTCCTGCACGCTGCGTCCCTCGAGGAACCGCAGCACCAGGACGGCGCGCAGCTTCGGCGACAGGTGCCGCAGCGCCTGACGCACCTGGATCCGGTCGTCGACCGCACCGGTGCGGTCCGGCGTCGCCGGTTCCGGCATGGCGTGGCTGTGTGACTTCTCCCGCCGCCACCACGGCCGGCGCGTCTCGTCGATGGCCGCGCGGACGACCGCCGCGCGGGCGTAGGCAGCGGGCGTCTCGACCTTGGGCCAGCGGGCGTAGAGCCGCGCGAGCACGGTCAGCACCGCGTCCTCGGCGACCTGCCAGTCACCGCACGTGAGGTAGGCCAGGCCGCGCAGCGGCTCCATCTGCGCGCCGACGAAAGCTCGGAACTCCGTCTCTCTGTCATCCACGCCACTAAGACGCACGCCGACCTGAATCGCGTTACAAAAAAGTCGGGCCAGGGCATGAAAGCCCTGGCCCCGACCAAACGGGTGGTTATGGGAGGGAACGCGGGCTGTGGCCCGGCTCCAGGGTGTCGATGAACTCGTGCGGGTCGTGCACCTTGCCGGAGACGCGGGCCTGCTCGGCCCGGGCGTGCAGGGCCTTGGCGGCGGCGGCCGGGTCGGCGCCGACCCGGTCGGCCGCGCGGGCCACGATGTTGTACGCCTTCTCGGCCAGCGCGTACGCGGTGCGGTACTCGTGCTTGGCGAAGGCCCGCTTGGCCTGGCCGAGGACGGTGTCGGCCGACCGCAGGTTGGCGGTGACCCGGCCGGCGTCCTTGGCCGCCAGCACATTCGCGGCCAGCTTGTTGGCCGCCTCGAAGTACGCGGCGGTCAGGAACCGATCACTGTTGTCCCGGTCGAACTGGCTGAAGTCCCAGTTCAGGTCGATGTACGACATCATCGAGTTGTTCTCGTCGCCGAGCCACGAGAAGTAGAAGTCGCCGCTCGCCCCGATGTCGGCGCCGGCCTCGCTGTCCCAGCCGTCGTGCGGGTGCGACATGCCCAGGTGGTGGCCGGCCTCGTGGATCTGGGTGGTGCTCAGGCCGTACCCCCGCTCGATGATCCCGGGCGAGATGAACGAGAAGACGTAGCTCTGCGTGCCGTCGACCCAGTTGTCGTCGGCGTAGCCCAGCGGCGTCGTGAAGTCGCCGCCGGTCGCGTAGTTGATCAGCGGCAGCTCGTAGTCCACCCGGCCGTCGTCGTCCTTGGTCCGGGCGATGTTCTCGTCGTTGTAGAGGAACAGGTTGGCGTCCGGCGGCAGCTCCTGGCCGTCGTAGCAGGGCTCGTAGGTGATGTACCAGCCCTCGAAGCAGGCGCGGTTCTTGGCGTCGACCGCGAAGTCCTGGTTGTCGAAGTCGAGCCGGTTGCGCCAGCGCAGGTCGGCCAGTTCCTCAACGACAAGCTCGGGTTTGATGTACGCCGCGGAGGCGTCCACGCCCGGCCAGTCCTCGTACGTGTTGCTGTCGAGGTTGATCGACTTGGGCAGGCCGGTGCCGGTGGGCAGCTCCACCGGGTAGAGCGGGGACGTGGTCATCAGCAGGTCGAGACCCACGTACCGGACAATCTTGGCGAGGTCGCCGGAGAGGGCGTCCGGCGAGCGGAACCCGCCGTCGGTGTACTCCCAGGTGTTCGGCATCCGGTAGTCCGGCTGCCCGTCGCCGTCCACATCCAGCTCGTCGACGATGTAGTTGGCCATGTTCGCCTCGGGGCCGGCGGACAGGTCGGCGAACCAGACGCGACGGGTGCTGCCCAGGCCGGTCTCCTCGTCGTCCCGGGTGGTGCCGCCCCACGCCATCATCTTGCGGCTGTCGCGCTCCTTGCCGAAGTCGTAGCCGGTGTCCGGGTCGGCCTCACCGGTCTTGGTGTAGACGTGGAACTTGAAGTCGGCCCGGCCGTGCCAGTTGATCAGGAAGATCGTGTTGCGCTCGGTGTCGACCCCGCGCGGCGGGTTGTAGGCCAGCCACTTCTCGACCGTCGGCGCGTCGATGTAGTTGTTCGAGGTGACGTCCAGAACATTCTTCGTCTGGGCGTTGTACTCCTCCTGGTACACGGTCAGCGGCGCCGGTGTGGACAGCTGCTTGAGCCGCTTGAAGAACTTGTCCTGGTACGCCTGGTCGGCGTACTGGACCTTGTAGTCGTAGGTGTAGGTGATGCCGAGCTTCTCCTGCTCGCCGTACCACTGCCGGGAGCGCACCTCGGGCTCGTATGTCTTCGCCAGGCCGGACCGGAACTCGGCCTGGTCGACGTCGTTCGTGTCGTACCCCAGGAACACGATGTTCACCGGCACCGTCTCGGTCAGCTTGGGCCGGCCGCCGGGCGTCAGATGGGTGAACGTCGGAGCGGGCGCCGCGGCGTTCGCCGGTGTCGCCGACGCACCCACCACCGCGGCGATCAGCGCTGTGATGAGCGCAACTTTCCGTGTCATGCCGACACGTTGCTACATGTAAATATCTAGGTCAACCCATGTCCGGCGCTGTGCCGACTCGGACAGGGCGTCGAGGATGCGGGCGCTGGCGACGGCGTCGTCCAGGGTTGTTCCGTGCGGTTTTCCGTCGGATATCGAGCGGATGAACCGGTGTGCCTCGATCACCTTGAGGTCGTCGAGGCCCATGCCGTTGGCCGAGCCCGGCTGGAAGGCGGCGTAGTCGCCATGGGACGGTCCGATCTGGATGGTGCTCACCGCCTGGTCCTGGTAGGCCGTGCCGGTGCTCACGGCCAGCTCGCCCATCCGGCGGAAGTCCCAGAACACCGCGCCCTTGGTGCCGTGCACCTCGAAGCCGTAGGCGTTCTGCTCGCCGACCGCGACCCGGCTCGCCTCCAGGATCGCCCGCGCCCCGGACGCCATCCGCAGCTGGGCCGAGACGTAGTCCTCGTTCTCCACGGGACCCATCTCGCCGCCCGTCGCCCGCACATGGCCCGCGGTGGCGCCGGTCGGCCGGGCGCGCGACGGGACGAAGATGGCCGTGTCGGCGACCAGCGACTCGATCTCGCCGAGCAGGAAGCGGATCAGGTCGGCGGCATGCGCGGCCAGGTCGCCGAGCACCCCGCCGCCGCCTCGGGCCCGCTCGAACCGCCAGCTCAGCGCGCCCTCGGGGTGGGCCGCGTAGTCGCTGAAGAACCGGCACCGAGCATGCGTGACCGGGCCGATCTCGCCGGCGGCGATCAGGTCGCGGGCCGCTTCGACCGCGGGAGCGTTGCGGTAGTTGAAGCCGACCGCGCCGTGCACGCCGGCGTCTCGGACCGCGCCGGCCACCGCGATCGCGTCGTCCGAGGTGAGGCCGACCGGCTTCTCGATCCAGATGTGCTTGCCGGCCCGGGCCAGCTCGACGCCCATCTCGCGATGGAGGAAGTTGGGCGCGGTGATGCTGACCGCCTGAACCCGGGGGTCCAGAGCCAGCGTTCGCCAGTCCTCGGTCGACGAGGCGAAGCCGTACCGCGCGGCCGCCTCGGCGGCCCGGCCCGGCACCTCGTCGGCCACCGCGACGAGGACCGGGCGCAGGCTCAGCGCCGGATAGTGGTGGGGCACCCGCAGGTACGCCTGGGTGTGCACCCGTCCCATCCAGCCGAAGCCGGCCACCGCCACGCCGAAGGTCTCCATACGCTCGACTATGTCAGCGCGAAGCTGATCTTCGGCGCGGTGAATCCATCAAAAACCCCTCCACGGCGAGGGTGCGGGCGGCGGGACCACGGCCGGGCGGTCCTGGCAGCTGATCACGTTCGGCAGGTACGGCTGGAGCCACCGGCCGTCGTTGCCGCCCAGGTCGGTCAGCCCGAACTCGGAACCGGCCGGCGTGAAGTGGAAGGAGCCACAGTTGTTGACCCCCTGCGCCCCCACGTTGCGCGCGTCGACATTCTCGAAGGACGCCGATCCCGCGGTACGCGCGGAAAGCACGCTGGTGCCCGTACCGTCGACTCGGACGTCCTTGAACGTCACACCCTCGATCGAGTAGAGATCCTTCACGCCGAACTCGCTGACCAGCATGATCGCGTTGTAGGTGCTGTCGAGGTAGTGGTCGCCGGTCACCGTGACGTCGGCGGCGATGGAGCGGTCGAGGGCGTAGAACCAGATCGCGCCGAGGCCGATGTTCCAGTTCAGGTCGAGCGTGCCGGCCCGCACCGTGGTGTTGCCGGCGAAGGTGAGCTTGCCGGCGAAGGGCTCGGCGCCGAACCGCGACCCGGCGTGCAGCCCGCTGCCCTCGCGCAACGGGTCGCCGACCAGGTTGCCCCGCACCGTGATGTGCCGGCCGCCGTAGATCGCGATGCCGTTGGCCAGGGTGGGCGTCTGCACGGTGTTGCGCTCGAACACGTTGCCCGCGTTCGTGGTCTTCTCCGACCACATGGCCAGGCCGTCGTCGCCGGTGTTGCGGATGAAGCTGTTGCGTACGGCCGAACCGGTCACGCCGGTGTGGAAGTTGAGCGCGTCGGCGATCTGGTCGACGACCATCGTGTCGCTGATCGTGGTGCCACGCATCGGCCCGTCGAACCACAGCCCGACCTTGGTGTGCCGGATGTGCAGGTCGCGGACGGTCGAGTCGCTGAGCGCGCCACCGACGCCGTTGACCTGGTCGGTGTCGATCCGCTCGCGCACGTCACCCTCGATGGCGAACCCGCTCAGGTGGACGTTGCGGCTGCCGCCCTCCTCGGCCGGTTTCCCGTAGAAGCCGACCCCGGTGTGCACGGATCCGTCCGGAGCCGGTGCCGGCAGCGTGACCTGATGGCCCTTGATGATCGTGTGCCAATTGCCGGCGCCGGTGATCGTGACGTCGTCGACGACGATGTGCCGGTTGACCTGGTAGGTGCCCGGCGGCAGGTAGACCGGCAGCCGCAGCCTACGGGCGAGCGCGATGGCCCGGTCCAAGGCGGGCGCGGCGTCCCGCCGGCCGGTCGGATCGGCGACCAGCCACACCGCCTTCTTGACCAGGCGGGGCGGGGCGACCTGCTCCGAGTCGAGCAGGTCGATGACGGTCCAGGCGGCCCCTGCTGTTGCGGTGAGCCGGATCTTGTCGCCCGTGCGATAGGTGCGGGCCAGCTTCAGGCGCTGCTCGTCGTAGAACTTCATCGGCCGGAACGGCTTGGTGATGACCGGCGCCGGCGTGGTCGCGGCGGGCACGCACGAGCATTCGGCGATCCACCAGTCCGGGTGCAGCAGGCCGGCCGTGGGGTCGTTGGTGAACGGATATTGGTTGTAGAGGTAGGCGTACACGGAGGTCATGGTCAGGGTCTTGCGGTCCTTGCCGTTGACCGTGACGTCGAGCGGCGCCCGGATCCCTCCGCCGGTGGCGGCGTCGGGGATGCTGTAGCGGACGGTGATCGCGTTCGCGGCCCGGGGCAGCGTGAACTCCACCCACTGTCCGGGTAAGAGCTTCACCGCCTTCCGGCCGGAGGCCTCGGCGGGCAACGTGTACGGCGAGCGGTCGGGCCCGATCACGGCGCCGGTGGTGCGCGCGTTCTCGGCCTCCTGCTCGAGGAACGGCACGGTCGCGCCGCGGCCCGCGGTCAGGGCCGGATCAAGACCGGCCCGGGTGACCGGCGTGGTGGTGGGGGCGGGGACGGAGGCGAGGGCGGCGGTCAGGACGGTGACCAATGCTGAGGGGAGCATGGCCGCAAGGTATCGACCCTGTGATCGGTTTCACAAGGGAATGTCGATAATTTCCGTGAAGTTGCCGACTTCTTTCATCAGTTGCGCAAGTCGCGGCGCAGCCTCTCCAGCGCGCGGGCGATCAGCCGGGACACGTGCATCTGCGACAGACCGACCTTGGCGGCGATCTCCGACTGGGTCATGTTGCCGTAGAACCGGAGCGCCAGGATGCGCTGCTCGCGCTCGTTCAGGTGGGTCATCGCGCGGCCCAGGGTCATCCGGAGCTCGGTCAGCTCGTACTCGTGCTCGGTCTCACCCAGCGTGTCGCCCAGCGAGACCGTGCCGTCCCCGCCCGCGATCGCGGCGTTGAGGCTGGTCGCGGAGTAGGCACGAGCACCCTCCAGGCCCTCGAGCACCTCTTCCTCGGTGATGTCGAGGTGCTTGGCCACATCGGCCACCGTCGGCGACCGGCCCAGCGTGGCCAGCAGCGCGTTGTTGGCGTTGGTGATCGCCATCCGCAGTTCCTGGGTGCGCCGCGGGACCCGGACCGACCACGTGCGGTCACGGAAGTGGCGCTTGATCTCGCCCAGCACGGTCGGGATCGCGAACCCGACGAACTCCACGCCGTGCACCGGGTCGAACCGGTCCACCGCCTTGATCAGACCCACCGTCGCGGTCTGCAGCAGGTCATCGGCCGGCTCGCCACGGCCGTGGTAGCGCGCGGCCAGGTGTTTCGCCAGCGGCAGCCACGCCTCGATGACCCGTTCCCGCAGTCGTGCGCGGCGCGGATCGGCCGCGGGCATCGCTGCCATCGCCTTGATCATCTCATCGGCGCCGGCGCGCGCCTCATCCGTTGCGGGTTTCATACCACGACGGTAAACCGACTCAGCTATCGACGCAACTCGCAGGTCAGTAAAGTCCGACGTACGGGTGCCGATGGGACGGACGTGAACCATGCCCACCTCGTGCACGTCGGCCGGCAGCCGATCTTCGACGCCGCCGGCACGGTCGTGGCCTTCGAACTGCTGTTCCGCGGCAGCGTCGACGCGGTCCAGGCGGGCCGGCAGGACACCTACGCCACCAGCCAGGTCATCATCAACGCGTTCACCGAGTTCGGGCTGCCCGAGGTGGCCGGCGACAAGCTCTGCTTCATCAACCTGACCACCGAGTTCCTCACCGGCGAACTGACCCTTCCGTTCGGGCCCGAGCAGGTCGTCCTCGAGGTGCTCGAGACGGTCACGGTCGACGACGCCGTGATCGCCGGCATCACCGCGCTCGTCGAGGCCGGCTACCGGATCGCACTCGACGACTTCGTCTTCGGGTCGGCGCACGAGAGGCTGCTGCCGCTGGCCTCGTACGTGAAACTCGATCTTCTCGACGGTGACCTGACCGACCTGGACCGACACGTCGCCCACCTGCGCGGCTTCCCGGGGATCCAGATCGTGGCCGAGCGACTCGAAGGCCCCGACCAGCTCGCGATCGCCGACAAATTCCACTGCGAGCTCCGCCAGGGGTACGCCCTGAGCCGTCCCCAGGTGCTCACCGCGGCGAGCCTCTCACCGTCCCGCCTGCGCCGGCTGGAACTACTCGCCGCCCTGAACGCCCCCGACGCCGGCCTCGGCGCCATCGTCTCGATCATCGCCGCCGACCCGGCGCTGTCCCTGCGCGTCCTCCGCGCGTCGAACTCGGCCGCGGCCGGCGGCTCCAGCCGGGTGTCGTCGGTCCGGCAGGCGGTCGTGATGATCGGCCTGACCCACATCCGCCAATGGGCCACGCTGATGGTCATCGACGACGTCGCCGAGGCCACCGAGGACCAGATGATCACGGCGCTGACCCGGGCCCGGCTCAGCGAGAACGTGGCCCGCACGGTCGGCGCCCCCAGCGACGCGGCCTTCATGGCCGGCCTGGTCGGCGGGATGGCCGACCTGCTGGGCACCTCGCCGGCGTCCCTGGCGTCCCAGCTGCCGCTGTCCGCCGAGGTGTCGAGCGCCCTGGTCAACGGCAGCGGCGCCCTGGGCGAGGTCCTGCGCGTGGTCGACGCCTACAACGCCGGCGACACGGCCGGCGCCGACCTGGCCACCGCCTACATGGAGGCCATCCGCTGGTCGGCCCGGGCCACCGCCCGCCCCTGATCCTCCTCAGCGCTCGAGCCGGTGACCGTCGTGCGGTTCAGCCAGTACCGGCCGGGGTACGGGCGTGCAGGTGCGGACGGCGGTGATGCGCTACCTCGGCGGCGCGACCCTGGCCCGTGGCGCCGACGCCGGCGCGGCCGTCGGCTTCGTGCTGCTCAAGCCCACCGTGGTCGGGGCCGTGCTGGCCGCCTGCCTGACCGCGCCACACCTGCTGGGTCCGGTGCTGGCCCGGCGGCTCGACCGCGCCCGCGACGGCCGCCGCCTGATCGCCGTGGTCTGCGCGGCGTACGGCGTCTTCCTCGCGATCGCCGCCCTGGGCCTGGACCGGATACCCCTCGTCCTGGTCGTGCTCGCCGCGGCCACCGCCGGCGTCTGCGGCCCGCTGCTCACCGGCGGACTGAGCAGCCGCCTGGCCGCCCTGGTGCCCGGCGACGAGCGGGCGCAGCGACGCGCGCAGGGTCTGGACGCGCTCAGTTACGGCACCGGGGGTACGGCCGGGCCCGCGGCCGCGGCGGCCCTCGCCAGCCTCACCGGCGCGCGCGTCTCGCTGCTGGTGCTGGCGACCGCGGCCGTGATCGCCGGCCTGCTGGTCCTCTCCCTGCCCGCCGCCGGCAACCCGGTGCCCCGGGACGAGGTTCTCTCCGTACGCCAAGCCCTGACGTTGATCCTGACCACCGGCCCGCTGCGCCGCGTCATGTACACCACGGTGGTGGCCTCCGTGCCCGGCGGCGCGATCGCGGTCATCGCCGTCGCCTACGCCCCTGCCTTGCGCGTCTCCCCCGGCACGGCCGGCCTGCTGGCCGCGGCCTACGGCTTCGGTGTTCTGCTCGGCTCGCTCGCGGTGACCGCACGGCCGCTGCTCGGCGAGCCGGAACGGCTGGTCACCCGCACGGGCGCGCTGATGGGTGTCGCCTATGGACTGTGCGCGGCGGCGCCCGGATTCGCCCTCGCCTTCGCCGGGTTCACGCTGATCGGGGTGCTGAACGCGCCGTTCTTCACGGCCACGCTCGCGTCCCGGGCCGCGTACTCGCCGCCGCAGGCCCGGGCCCAGGTCTTCGTCTCGATGGCCGCGCTCAAGGTCGGCGGCCAGTCGGCCGGCACGGCGGCCGCCGGCACGGCCCTGGGCCTGGGCGCCCGCACCCTGCTGCTGATCGGCGCCGCCCTGATCATCGCCACCGCCGCGGCCACCGTCCTCGACCGCCGCCGGTGGCCGTGACCACGCGGCTATCGTTGCGGCGATGCAGCCGGTGCGGTTCGGTCAGGCCGAGTTCGAGTACGACTCGGTCAAGAAGGGCGCGCGGGTGGCGTACGCCCTGTGGTTCGTCTGTGGCATCTTCGGCGGCCACCGCTTCTACCTGGGCGACACCGGCCGCTCCATCGCCATGCTGTTCACCCTGGGCGGTCTCGGCGTCTGGACCCTGATCGACGTCTTCTTCGTGGGCCGCCGCGTCCACACGATCAACCGCACCCGCCGAGCCGCGATCATGGCCCGCCACGGAATCGTCGAGCCCTGACCGCCGCAAGCACGCGCTCAGTACGGGCACGGCCTGCTGCTCAGTCGTCGCCAGCTTTGCCCTTGCCGCTATTATCCTTTTTGTCGTCTTTATCCTTGCCGCTGTTGTTCTTCTCGGCGTTCTTCGGAGCAGGCGGGGCAGGCGGGGCCGGCGGCCGGGCGGCTGGCGGCCTCGCGGGCGAGCGGACGGCCGGCTTCGTGGTGGTGGGTGGCGTCAAGGTCTGGCCCGTCACCGAGAGCTGGGGCGTGCAGACGGTCTCGTTGAGCTTGAACTCGCCGGGCAACGCCGCCGACTCGCGGTAGCTGGCGTCGAAGCCGGTCGTGACCTTGCTGCCCGCGGCCAGGTTGCGCCCGGTCAGGCCCAGGGACCGGCCGTTCTGGGCCCAGCCGTCGTTCCAGCCGCGGACCAGTTTCTGGCCCTCCGGCAGGTCGAAGCTGAGTTTCCAGGTCGCGGCGGCCGCCCGGCCGGTGTTGGTGATGGTCACCGCGGTCGAGAACCGGCCGTTCAGGGCGCTGCGGATGGCGTAGCCGACCTGGCAGGTAACGGCGGGCGGGGCCGCGGCAGGCGGGGCGGCCGCGGCGGCGGGGACGGTCGGTGGTGGGTCGCCGCGTCCGGTGGCCCAGGCGGCCGCGGCCACCGTGACCAGGGCCGCGGCGACCGCGGCGGCGATGACCGTGCGGCGGCGCGATGGCGGGGCCACCGCAGCCGTCATGGCGGGGTGACCGCGGCGGCCGGGTGAAGGCGGGTCGACCGGCACGGCGATGGCCTCGGTGGGGGCGTCCAGCGCGCCCAGCAGGGGCGGCGGGGCGACCAGACCGGCGGCGTCGGCGAGGACGCGGGCCGCGGTGGCGGCGTCGGGGCGGGACCCGGGCTCCTTGGCCAGCGAGTCGCCGACCAGGGCCACCACCGGGGCGGGAAGGCCGGGGATCGGCGGCAGGGTGTCGGGGGTGCGATAGCGGTGGGCGCGCACCATCTGGGTGGTGGTCGACGCGTCCCACGGCAGGCGGCCGGCCAGCATCAGGTGCAGGAGCAGGCCCAGGGCGTAGACGTCGGTGGCGGGGCGGACCGGGCCGCCGTCGATCCGCTCGGGGGCCAGGTAGGCCGGTGTGCCCAGCACCTGGCCACCGATCAGGTCGGCCTCGCCGGTCGAGGCGGAGATGCCGAAGTCGACCAGCTTCACGCCCGAGGCGGTGACCATGACGTTGCCCGGCTTCACGTCGCGGTGCACGATGCCGCGGTCGTGCGCGGCGGCCAGCGCGGCCGCCACCTGGGCGCCGATCGTCACGGCCACCCGCCACGGCAGCAGACCGCCGGTGAGCAGGTCGTTCAGCGACCGGCCGTTGACCAGCTCCATGACGATGAACGACGGCGAGCGACCGAAGTCGTAGACCTCGACCACGTGGGGGTGGCGGAGCCGGGCCGCGGCGCGGGCCTCGACCAGGATCCGGTCGGAGAGGGCCTGGCCGGGGGCGAGCACCTTGACCGCCACCTCGCGGTCGAGCACCTCGTCGTGGGCACGCCACACCACCGACATGCCTCCGGCGCCGAGCCGGTCGAGCAGCCGATAGCGGTCTGCCAGTCTGCCCACCACGGCTGGTATCGATGCCCCGAGATCAGCAGGTCAAACCCTGAGGTGTTTTTGATGTGCGGGGCCGCTTGTTACGACCCGGTTACCGGCCGCATTCTCGGGTGGTGGGTGACCGGAACGTTTTCGGAGGGATGGACTGATGCGCCTCGGACTGATCGGACTGGGCCGGATCGGCGCCTTCCACGCGGAGACGCTGACCGGGCTGGGCGTCGACCTCGTGGTCTACGACCCGGCGCCGGGCGTGACCGAGCGGGTCGCCGACAAATATGCCGCGAAACCCGAAATGTCGATTACGCACGTGCTGGACGCCGGGATCGACGGCCTGGTCATCGCCGCCGCAACCGATGCCCACCCAGAGTTGATCATTGCGGGCACCGAGCGAGGCCTGCCGGTGTTCTGTGAGAAGCCGGTGGCACGCGGCGCCACCGAAGCCGCTGACATCCAGCGGAGAACATCGGACGCCAGGGTTCAGATCGGCTACAACCGGCGATTCGACGAGGCGATCCAGCGCGCGAAACACGCGGTGGAAAGTGGCGAGCTGGGCCGGCTGCACACCATCCGGTCGACCACGATGGACCCCGCTCCCCCGCCGGCCGCCTACCTGGAGGGTTCCGGCGGCATCTTCCGCGACTGCTCGGTCCACGACTTCGACACGATCCGCTACGTCACCGGGCGCGAGGTGATCGAGGTGTACGCCACCGGCAGCGACCGCGGCGACGAGGTCTTCGCCCGGATCGGCGACGCGTCCACCACCGCGGCCGTGCTGACACTGGACGACGGCACGATCGCCGTGGTCTCCAACACCCGGTACAACGGGCGTGGTTACGACGTACGCCTGGAGCTGCACGGCTCGGCCGACAGCATCGCGGCAGGACTGGACGACCGCTGGCCGATGCGGTCGGCCGAACCGGGCGTGACCTTCCCGGCCGGTACGCCGCACGACTTCTTCATGGACCGCTTCCTCGACGCCTACCGCCGCGAGCTGGCCGCGTTCACCGAGCTGGTGGCCGGCGAGCGCGAGTCGCCGTGCACGGTCGCGGACGCGGTCGAGGCCGGCTGGATCGCCGAGGCCTGCACGACGTCCTTGCGCGAGCACCGTCCGGTGCGGATCGACGAGGTGAAGCAATGAGAGACGAGGTGAAGCCGTGAGAATCGCCGGAGCCCCGATCTCCTGGGGCGTCTGCGAGGTGCCCGGCTGGGGCTACCAGCTCTCCCCCGAGCGGGTGCTGCGCGAGATGCGCGAGGTCGGCCTGACCGCGACCGAGTACGGCCCCGACGGCTTCCTCCCGGCCGATCCCGCCCCGCTGCTGGCCGAGCACCAGCTCGAGGCGTTGGGCGGCTTCGTCCCCCTGGTGCTGCACGACGAGCCGGAGTTCCCCGACTTCACCGGCGACGTCCTGGTGCTCGCGGCGGCGACCGGCCGGGACGGGTACGACGAACGCCCCGACCTCGACCCGGCCGGGTGGCGGCGCCTGCTGAGGAGCCTCGATCGCCTCCACGACGAAGCCACGGCGCGAGGCATCACCGCGGTGCTGCACCCGCACGTCGGCACGATGATCGAGACCGGCCCGGAGATCGAGCGCGTCCTCGAGGGCTCACGCATCCCCCTCTGCCTGGACACCGGCCACGTGCTGATCGGCGGGACCGACCCGGCGACGCTGGCCGGGCACGCCGCCGGCCGGATCGCCCACGTGCACGCCAAGGACGTCGATCATGGCCTGGCCAAGCGGGTGCAGGCCGGCGAGCTCACCTACACCGACGCGGTGCGCGCGAACCTGTACCGCCCGATCGGCGACGGCGACGTGGACTTCGCCGCGGTCGCCGCCGCGCTCACCGGCGCCGGCTACGACGGCTGGTGGGTGCTCGAACAGGACACCATCCTGACCGAGGCGCCGATCGGTGAAGGACCGATGGCCGATGTACGCCGCAGCGCGGACGCCCTGCGAGCCCTTCAGAACCGGTAGCGCGTCTGGGAGTACGGCGACTTGCCGAACGCCAGCACCTTGGCCGGGCTGACCCCGAAGACGTGCGCCGTGCCGCCCTGGTGGTGGTAGGCGTCGCCGTCCACCTCGTAGTCCCAGTCGAGGCGGGACCGCCACAGGTCGGCCAGCTCGACCAGCCGGTCGTGGTCGGTGACCCGGACGGCGGTGCCCTCGGTCACCACGTCGGTGCCCGAGGTGAGCGACGGCGTGCCGGTGGTGATGGCCACCGCCGGACTGGCGGTCAGGTTGACCATCTTCTGTTCGCCGAGGCCGACGGTGAAGTGCAGCTGCCCGTCGTCCCAGATCATCGGGACCGGCGTGACATGGGGCCGCCCGTCCCGCCGCACCGTGGAGAGCCAGAACATCTTCGCGCCGAGCAGGATCTCGTCGACGTCGGCCCAGGGCACCGCCGTGGCGTCCGGCTCGCTGAACCGGCCGTCGAATTCCACTGTCGGGGTGGTCATGCGTCCTCCATCTCGGTGGCCCGGCCCAGCAGCGCGTGTCGCTCGGCGGGCGATGTCGTCTCGTCGGCGGCCGTCCGGAACAGCAGCTCGGCCCGGATCCGGTCGCCCAGGCGGGCGGTCAGTTCGGCCTCGGCCGCGGTGGCCGGGGCGTAGCCGTCCAGCGCACCGCCCGCACGGGCCTCGGCCAGCAGATCAAGACCCCGTGCGGGCCCGTACGCGAACCCGTGCGCGACCGCCCGGTTCAGCCGCACCACCGGGGTGGGCTGGAGCGCCACCAGACGGTCGTACCAGCCGGCGATCGCGGGCCAGTCGGCCGGGGAACGGGTGTGTTCGGCGGCGATGTGGGCCTGTGTGGCATAGGCGCCGCGCCCGGCGGTGGGCAGCAGCGCCAGGCCCGACGCGATCGCCTCGTGGTCCCAGAGGGTGCGGTCCTGCTGGTCGAGGGTCAGCAGGTGGCCCGCGGCGTCCCGGCGGGCCCGCCGCCGCGAGTGCTGGAGCAGGCACAGCGCCAGCAGGCCGGCGGCCTCGGGCTGGTCGGGCATCAGCCGCCGGAGCAGCCGGGCCAGCCGGATCGCCTCGTCGGCGAAGGCCGGTTCGCCGTCGTTGGTGTAGCCCCGTGTGAACAGCAGGTAGATCACCGCCAGCACCCCGGGCAGCCGCTCGGACAGGGCCGGACCGGACGGCACCCGGTACGGGATGTTCGCCGTCGAGATCTTGGTCTTCGCCCTGGTCAACCTGCGGGTCATGGTCGGCTCGGCGACCAGGAAGACGCGCGCGATCTCCCCGGTCGGCACCCCGCACACGGTCCGCAGCGTCAGTGCCACCCGGGCCTCCAGCGACAGCGCCGGGTGGCAGCAGGTGAAGATCAGCCGTAGCCGGTCGTCGTCCCACTCTTCCGACTCCTTCGCCTCGGCGGACAGCAGCAGGACCTCACGGAGCTTCCGCTGTTCCACGGTGGCCCGCCGCAGCACGTCGATCGCGCGGTTGCGGGCCACCGTCATCAGCCAGCCGCCGGGGTTGGCCGGGACGCCCTCGCCCGGCCACTTCTCCAGGGCCGTGGCGAGGGCCTCCTGGGCGCAGTCCTCGGCCAGGTCCCAGTCGCCGGTCACCCGGATCAGCGTGGCGACGATCCGGCCGTACGACTCCTGCGCCGCGGCGGCGAGGGCGTCCTTCACAGGTTCAGCGGGTCGAAGGCGCGCAGCTCCAGGCGCCCGTGGTAGGCCATCGGGTGGCTGCGGGCGATCTCGATGGCCTCGTCCAGGTCGGCGCACTCGAGGATGTCGAAGCCGCAGATGACCTCGGTCGTCTCGGCGAACGGGCCGTCGGTCAGCAGCAGCTCACCGCCCCGCACCCGGACCGTGGTCGCCGTGGTGGCCGGGGCGAGCCGCTCACCCATGACCGCCCTGCCCTTGTCGTAGGTGTCGGCCACCCACTGCTCGATGGCCGGCACTCCGGCCTCCGACGTCTCCGGCTCGGTGTCGGTGCAGACGAACATCATGAACTTCACTGCGTACCCCTCTCGTCTTGGGTTTTCATGCCGATGACGAACGGCCCCGGCCGAACCGGACAGCCTGCTCAAGAAAATCTGGCCAGCGGTTCGTTGTGCGGGGTGATCACCTGGATCGCGCTGGGCGCGGGGTGCGGCCGCCCCTCGAGTACGCCGCGCGCGTGCAACACCGCCAGGCAGGCCTGACGCATGTCCGCCCGCAGGTCATGGTGCAGCACCGCGGAGAGCCGGCGGTCCCGCAGCAGCGCGGTGTTCTCGCCGTCCAGGTCGTGCGCCACGAAGACGTCGTAGCGGCGGCGCTCGGCGTCGAAGGCGTCCACCACCGCCGTGTTGCCGCCCGCCCCGGCGTAGAGCGAGTAGACCGCGCGCACCGACGGGCTGGTCGCCAGCAGCTCGCGGATGCTGTAGTGCACCGCGTCCGCCTTGTCCTCCTCGTCGACCACCTCGACGATCCGCCGGCCCGGCGACCGCAGCCGCATCTCGGCCCGGAAGCCCATCTCCCGCTCGTCCTCGCCGCGGAACGACCCGTGCCCGCGCACCACCAGCACGTCACCAGCGCGGTCGGCCAGCCACTGCTCCACCAGGTACGCCGCGGTCGCGCCGGCCGCGCGGTTGTCGATGCCCACGTACGCCGCCCGCTTGCTGCCCGGCAGGTCGGTGACGAAGGTGACCACCGGCACCGGCGACCCGGCCACCGCGGCGATGATCTCGGGCGTCTCCGGCGCCTTCAGGATCACCCCGTCCGACTTGGTGCGGGCCACCTTCTCCAGCACCGCGACCAGGTCGGCGACGGCCGGCGAGTCGAGCAGGTGGAAACGGGACCGGATGGTGGCCGGGCGCAACGACGGCAACTCGGCCTCCAGCGCGACCCGGACCGCGGCGGTGAACCGGGGCGGCGCCTGCACCACCACGTCCAGCATGATCGTCCGGCCGCCCAGCCGGACCTGGGACTGCTGCCGGTCGAGGTCGGCGATGGCCTGGCGCACCTCGCGGACGGTGCTGGCCCGGACCCCGCCGCGCTCGTGCAGGACGCGGTCGACGGTGGCCGGGCTCAGGCCGGCCTGGGCGGCGATCTCGCGGATCCGGTACGGGTGGGGCATGGCTGCCTTCAGTCCGATCATAGGGCGGTGGCGAGGCTGCGGATGGCGTACACAATGATGGTTTTTTGAGGTCTTCTCAACCTCTTCCTGAGGTACGGCCGGGCCTAGCGTGAGACCCATGACAAGCTGGTTCACGGCCGCCGACTGTCGTCTGGAAGACTTCCGGGCGATCGTCGAGCAGCCGACGCAGAGGTCCGACTTCCCGGATGCCATCGACGTGGCGCAGAACGTCCTGATCTATCCCGGCGACCTGCCGGACACCACCGAGGTACGCGCCGAGCTGGCCCGGGCGCTGATGGACGGCCCGGCATCGTGGTGTTCCGGGGCGCGTTCGCGACCGACGTGGTCGACCGCGCCACCGAGGTCTTCGCCGGCCTGATCGCCGACCAGCACCGCGCCGGCGTGGTCGGTGGCGACCACTTCGCCAAGCCCGGCGCCAACGACCGGGTCTGGGGCGCCCTCGACAAGTTCGCCCTGCGTGACCCCGAGGCCTTCGCCGCCTACTACGACAATCCGACGCTGGCGCTGATCTCGGCCGCCTGGCTGGGCGCCGGCTACCAGATCACCTCCCAGGTCAACGTGGTCAATCCGGGCGGCCAGGCCCAGGTCGCCCACCGCGACTACCACCTCGGGTTCATGTCCGGCGCTCAGGCGTCGAGGTTCCCGGCCCACGTCCACCTGCTCTCGCCGGTGCTCACGCTGCAGGGCGCGGTGGCGCACGTGGACATGCCGGTGGAGACCGGGCCGACCCTCTACCTGCCGCACTCGCAGAAGTATCCGCCGGGCTACCTCGCCTTCCACCAGCCCGGCTTCACCGCCTACTTCGACGCGCACCACGTGCAGTTGCCGCTGACCAAGGGCGACGCGGCGTTCTTCAACCCGGCGCTCTTCCACGGCGCCGGCACCAACCGCTCGGCCGACGTCCGACGGATGGCCAACCTGCTGCAGATCAGCTCCGCCTTCGGCCGCGCCATGGAGACCGTCGACCGCACGGCCATGTGCGAGGCGCTCTACCCCGTTCTGCTGGGGTACGAGGGCAGCACCGACCACGTGGTCGCAGCCTCGGCCGAGGGGTACGCGTTCCCGACCAACCTCGACCGCGACCAGCCGATCGGCGGGCTGGCCCCGCCGACCCAGGCCGAGCTGATGCGGCAGGCCCTGAGCGAGCGCTGGGGCCCGGCGACCTTCACCAAGGCCGTGCATGACCAGCGCAATCGCCGGGCGGCCGGCTGACGCAGGGGATCGAAAAGCCCGGATGCGACTGCTACATTCGGTCCTTCCTGACGGGGGGAGGGACGGGTCATGCCGCATTCGGGCGAGGCGCTCGGTGTCGACGCCGCCAACCTGTACAACGCCGGTCGGTTCAAGGTGAAGGTGCTGGCCGACCAGTTCGGCGGCGCCGCCACGAGTCTGCTGGGCACCCAGGCCGGCGACGGCATCTTCGCGCGCGACCCACGCGTCGGCGGCAGCCTGGGCCCGGCCAAGGGCGCCTTCGACGAGCTGCGCGACCAGGTCGTCGGGCTGCTCAAGGAGACACAGCAGAACATGCAGGACACCGGCGACGCCCTGGTGATGGCCGCTCTGGAGTACGCCGCGACCGACGAGGGCTCGCGAACGGCGTTCAAGGGCATCCGCGAGACGCTGGACGCCGAGAACCACGTGCCGCCGGTGCCGTCGTGAGCTGGGAGCAGCTGGGCGACCACGCCGCCAAGATCCAGCAGTCGGCGATCATCATGGATCTGCGGCAGCGTGGCTTCGGCTACGACAAGGGCCGCGTCTACGACTCCAGCATGACCGACGAGCAGGTGCAGACCGTCGTCGACATCACGGCCGGCCGGTTCGCCGGGGTGGCCGCGATGTTCGACCCGTTCATCAAGACGGCCGACCCGGCCGGGTTCGACCGCCTGAGCGAACGCCTCGCGACCGAGGTCGCCCACTGGCTCAACGCCGGGCAGGGCAAGGGCGGCACCGAGATGGCGGCCAACCCCGACCTGGGCCGGATGGACGACGTGAAGAACCTGGTCGAGCCCTGGTTCGGGGCCGCCGCGGTCAACTTCCGGGACAACTTCCTGTCCAAGTGGCCGGGGATCACCGCCAACCAGTTCCTGCTGATCATGATCCTCAAGGGCGCCGCCGAGGCCGAGGCCGGCGTGTGGCGGGCGGCCCGGGCCAGCATCGACGACATCGCCCACAAGGCGCAGGCCGCGCTCGACGCGATGCTCGACTGCAACCCGAAAGACCTGGCCTTCCTGCTGACCGTGGCCGGTTCGATCGGGGCGGTCGGCGGCTTCGTCACCACCGGCGGCCTGTCGCTCACGCTCACCGTGCTGGGCGAGGTCTCGGCCTCGGCCGGGGCCATCCCGTTCGGGGACAAGAAGGAGCTGCCGTTCAGCGGCAAGAACGCGATGGCGATCGTGAACGCCGTCCAGGGCGCCATCACCGAGCTGATCGGCCAGGTCATCGCGGCCGAGAACAAGATCCTCGAGTCGCTGAACGCCGGGCTGTCCGCCGTCGCGGGTAGCTCCGACCTGTTCATCGCCCCGCGGCCGGCGCTGGCCGACGCGACCCCGGCGACCATCCGCGACGAGACCGCCGGTCTCGGCTCGGCCCTGGGGTGACCGGCGATGGGTGAACTGGCCGACCGGGTCGAGACGATGCGCGTGCGCGCGACCGCGCCGGACGGGTCGCTCACGGCCGAGCTGTACGACCGCGACCAGCTGACGCTGACCTTCCACAACGACTACTACCGCCAGTGCGACGACGATGACCTGGGGCGCCGGCTGGCCGCGGTGGCCAGCCTGCTGTGGGTCGCCCGCACCCGCGAGTACGAACGCATCTACAGCGACGTGACCGGCGACTACTCGACCGGCGAGGGCCCGCCGGCCACCGAGCGCGAGCGCGACTGGCGGGCCGAGCGAGACGCCATCGAGGCGCACGGCGCGTCCGAGGACGGCCGGGTCCGGGTGCGGGCCGTCGGCCTCCGGAACTGGACCGTGACGATTCGCCCAGGCACCACCCGTACCCTCGACGAGCAGCAGTTCATCGCCGCGGCCGGGCAGGCGGCCGGCGCGCTGATCCGCGACCAGTTCACCCGGCTGGCCGCACTGTCCAACAAGTACTACGGCAACGACCAGCCATAGGAGGCTCGCCCGGTGCGGAGGTCCGTTTTCGGCGTGGTCGCCGGAGTGATCGGGGCGGCCGTGGTGACGGCCGTCGTGGTCACCGTCGTCCGCGCGAACAGCGACGGGAACGACGCCGCCCCCACGTGTGCCCTGGCCACCGCCCCGGCCGGGTCGCCGCCGGTCCTCACCGCCTCGTCCACGGCGACCGCCGGCCTCACGGTGGCCGAGCAGGGCTTCTCCCCGGCGCCGGAGCGCAAGCCCTACCTCTCGGTCGGCGCCCTCCTGCGGAACACCACCGACCGGGTGGCCTGGCGGACCCGCGTCTTCATCGACGCGACCGGCGCCTCCGGGCCGAGCCTGGTGTTCGCGCCGCAGCCGAGATATCAGATCCTCGAGGTGCCGATGATCCTGCCCGGCGCCGCGGTGTCGGTCGGCTTCACGCTGGCCATCAAGCCGGAGAACGTCGGCAAGGTGACCAAGGTCTCCCTCACGCCCGTGGTCACCGGCTGGTTGCCGGCCGGCGACGGCGCCGACGGCCTGGCCCCGATCACCACGAAGATCGAGAACGCCACCCGCGACGAGGTGAGGTTCACCGCCGCCACGGCCAACTGCGCCGACCTCGTCATGCGCGGTGTCGGCGTGGTCTGGCGCGACACCACCGGCAAGATCGTCGGGGGCGGCTTCGACGGCCACTACGACGACCGGATGTGCAAGGCGGGCGGATCGGGCTCGGCCGGCGCGGCCAGCGCGCTGCTCGACGGCACCATGGTCCCGGCCGCCGCCGACCTGGCCAAGGTCGAGCTCAGCCCCTACTGCGACCTGGCCAAGGGCAACGTCGTGACCCCGGACGGCCCGTTCAACGACTGACGCCGGGCGCGGCGTCGGCGGCGCTCGCGCGGCCGGCTGGGCGCCGCGTCAGCGGCGCTCTCGTGGCAAGACAGCCGGATGGCGGGGAACGGCCTGGCCACCCGCCTGGGCCGCCGAGAGGGCGGGACTTTGTGTCCGGCGTACCTGCGACGGGTTTGACGTTGGGGTTAAAATAGTCGGGCCGGTCGAGAGGCGCTGCGACGGAGATGCTCTCCGCCACGCTCGGCCGAGCCGACGAATCCGCAAGGGCGCCTCCTGGCTCCAGGGGGTGCCTTCTTCATGTCCGACTTCACGTCCGACAAGCTGCAGTCCGTCAACGGCCTCGAGTTCGCGGTCGCCGACCTCAGCCTGGCCGAGGCCGGCCGCCACCAGATCCGGCTGGCCGAGCACGAGATGCCCGGCCTGATCTCCATCCGCGACGAGTACGCCGGCTCACAGCCGCTGCGGGGCGCGCGCATCGCCGGTTCGCTGCACATGACCGTGCAGACCGCCGTCCTGATCGAGACGCTGGTCGCGCTCGGCGCCGAGGTGCGCTGGGTGTCCTGCAACATCTTCTCCACCCAGGACGAGGCGGCCGCCGCGATCGTGGTCGGCGCCGGCACCGTCGACGCGCCCACCGGCACCCCGGTCTACGCCTGGAAGGGCGAGACGCTGGAGGAGTACTGGTGGTGCACCGAGCAGCTGTTCGACTTCGGCGCCGGCCGCGGCCCGAACATGATCCTCGACGACGGTGGTGACGCCACCCTGCTGGTGCACAAGGGCGTCGAGTTCGAGCGGGCCGGCGCGGTGCCGCAGGCCACCGAGGACGACAACCACGAGTACCGGATCATCCTCGAGACCCTGCGCGGCACCCTGGCCAAGGACCCGCAGCTGTTCACCCGGGTCGCCGCCGAGATCCGCGGCGTGACCGAGGAGACCACCACCGGCGTGGCCCGGCTCTACCGGCTGGCCAAGGACGGCGAGCTGCTGTTCCCGGCGATCAACGTCAACGACGCGGTCACCAAGAGCAAGTTCGACAACAAGTACGGCATCCGGCACTCGCTGGTCGACGGCCTGAACCGGGCCACCGACGTGATGCTGGGTGGCAAGCTGGCCGTGGTCTGCGGCTACGGCGACGTCGGCAAGGGCTCGGCCGAGACGCTGCGGGGCCAGGGCGCCCGCGTCGTGGTCACCGAGATCGACCCGATCTGCGCGCTCCAGGCGGCGATGGACGGCATGCAGGTGGTCCGCCTCGAGGACGTCATCGCCGAGGCCGACATCTTCATCACCACGACCGGCGGCACCGACATCATCACCGCCGACGACCTGGGCCGGATGAAGCACAACGCGATCGTCGGCAACGTCGGCCACTTCGACGACGAGATCGACATGGCCGGGCTGGCCAAGGTCCCGGGCATCGAGAAGATCGAGATCAAGCCGCAGGTGCACGAGTGGCGCTTCCCGGACGGCCACTCGGTGATCGTGCTCTCCGAGGGCCGCCTGATGAACCTGGGCAACGCCACCGGCCACCCGTCGTTCGTGATGAGCAACTCCTTCACCAACCAGGTGATGGCCCAGATCGAGCTGTGGACCAAGCCCGACGAGTACGCCAAGCAGGTCTACGTGCTGCCCAAGCACCTGGACGAGAA
Source organism: Actinoplanes sp. NPDC051470 (assembly GCF_040682035.1). Lineage (NCBI taxonomy): Bacteria > Bacillati > Actinomycetota > Actinomycetes > Micromonosporales > Micromonosporaceae > Actinoplanes > Actinoplanes sp. NPDC051470. The sequence goes on along the minus strand of NZ_JBFBAA010000031.1, from coordinate 25,830 downwards.
GGTGGCCCGGCTGCACCTCGACGCCCTGGGCGTGCGGCTGACCACGCTGACCAAGAAGCAGGCCGAATACCTGGGCATCGCCATCGAGGGTCCGTTCAAGCCGGACCACTACAGGTACTGAGCCAGCAGGTCGTTGAACTCGGCGGGGCGGTCCATGTTCACCACATGGGCCGCTCCGCCGATTTCGTGCTTCCTGGCGTTTCGGACATTCTTGGTGAAACGCTCGACCATCGCATGATGATCGGGCGCGTCCAGACTGCCGATCACGCCTAGGGCGGGAATGTTGATCTCGTGGAGTCGTTCCCACGAGCCCTGCACGTGGTCGGGCGTGGTCATGCCCGGCTTCACGTGGTTGTTCACCGTGTCGGTGATCATCTCGCGACATCGCGCCTCGACCGCTTCATCGGCTGTATCGCGATAAGGGCCGATCACGCCCTGCTTGAGCGACAGGTTGATCCAGGCCGGCGCGTCGAGCCGGGCCTGCGCCTCGGCCATCTGCCGCTGGATGTCCAACATCCACGGGTCGACGAAGACCGGCTCGTTGGTGCCGGCGCCGCAGACCACCAGATGTGACACCAGGTGCGGGTATTCCAGCGCGGTGTCGGTCGCCGCACCGGCGCCCATCGACAGGCCGACCAGGGCGGCCTTCTCGATCCCGAGCCGGCCCAGCAGTTCCGCGATGTCGTCGCACTGCCGGAACGGCGTCATCGGCGTCTCCGACAAGCCGTGCCCGCGGGCGTCGACCCGGATCACGCGGAACCGGTCGGCCAGCACCATCTGGTCGTCCCACTCGCGCCGATCGAGCGCCCCGCCGTGCAGGAACACCACGGCCGGCCCGCTGCCCGCCTCCTCGTAGTGGATCATCGGATCTCCTCTCCTGGGCGCGGCCCGGGCGCCGACCAGCCGTCGTCGTTACCGGCTCGCCGCGCCACCTCACGTGCGTGCGTGGTCAGGGCGGCCAGCACGCGTACGGCCGCCGCGATGTCGGCCGGGTCGAGCCGATCGGCCAGCTCGCGCAGCTCGTCCAGCTCGCGGTCGTGGATCTCGGCGAACACCCGCCGCCCGGCCGGGGTCAGCTCGGCCAGCCGGGACCGCCGGTGGGCCGGGTTGTCGGCGAACCGCAGGAAGCCCAGCCCGGCCGCCGCGTCGGCCAGCCGCTGCACCACCTGCCGGGGCAGCCACAGCGACCGGGCCACCTGGGGAACGGTCTGCGGCCCGTCGGCCAGCCGCTCGAGCACCGCCCGCATCGGCATGCTCACGTCATGTTCGGCCAGCGCGTCGGCGACCACCTTGGCCGACCACTGATGGAGCGGCCGCACGTGGCGGAGCATCTCGTACAGGCCTTCGGCTCCGCTCGTCATGACACTGAAAGTGTCACAGTGACACTCAGGGTGTCAAGTTTTTAGATCGTCATCATGTTCCGGAAGAATGGCCGAGTGCATCACGCCGAGGAGTTCCTGCTGTTCGTGCTGGCCGCCATCGCGGTGGTGATCGTCGTCCGCTGGTTCAGCGAACGCAGCGGCCTGCCCGCCGCGGCGGTGCTGACCCTGGTCGGCATCGGATATGCGTACCTGCCCGGCCCGAACGTCGACATCAATCCCGAGGTGATCCTGACGTTCCTGCTGCCGCCGTTGCTCTACAACGCGGCGCTGGACTCCTCGCTGATCGACATCCGGCGCAACATGCGCACCGTGATCAGCCTCTCGGTCGGCCTCGTCATCGTCACGTCGCTGCTGGTCGGGGCCGGTTTCTCGCTCTGGGTGACCGGCGCCACGCTGGCCGCCGGGGTGGCCCTGGGCGCGGCCGTGGCGCCGCCCGACCCGGTGGCGGCGCTGGCCGTCGGGCGCAAGGCCGGCCTGCCGAGCAACCTGGTCACCCTGATCCAGGGCGAGGGGCTGCTGAACGACGCGACCGCGCTGACCATCCTGACCGTGGCGTTGGACGCCGCGACCGGCGAGAACTTCACCTTCACCAACGCCGTCGGCGTGTTCGTGCTGTCGGCGGCCGGCGGGGTGGTGGCGGGCTACCTGGTCGCCCGGGTGGTCCGGCTGCTCCGCCCGCTGCGCACCGACCCGCTGACCGCCAACGCGCTGTCCCTGGCCACCCCGTTCGCGGCCTACCTGCTGGCCGAGCGGGTGCACGTCTCCGGCGTGCTGGCCGTGGTGGTGGCCGGCCTGATCATCGGGCACGACGCGCCGAGGTACGCCACCGGCGCCAGCCGCCTGCAGACCGGCGCGGTCTGGCGGCTGATCGACTTCCTGCTGGAGGGCGTGGTCTTCCTCCTGATCGGCATCCAGCTGCCGGCCGTCCTGGCCGAACTGTCCAAATACCAGACCTCGACGATCGTGATCGCGCTGGCCATCACGCTCGGTGTGGTGCTGCTGCTGCGCCCGATCTGGCTGCTGGTGACCCAGCTGCTGCCCCGCTCGATGCACGCCCGGCTCGGCGGTGAAGACCTGAACACCACCGGCAGCGAGACCGATCAAGACCTCGCCCTGCGCCGCAACCAGCCGCTGACCTCCAAGGAGTCGACCGCGATGAGCTGGGCCGGCACCCGCGGCGTGATCACGCTGGCGGCGATCTTCACGCTGCCGGCCGGCTTCCCCGATCGTGAGCTGCTGCACTTCTGCGCGTTCGTGGTGGTGCTGGTGACGCTGATCGGGCAGGGCCTGACCTTCGGTCCGCTGGTCCGCCGGCTGGGCCTGCGGGCCAACCGCAACGACCAGGCCCGGGAGCGCAACGTCGCCCGGTCGGCGTCGGTGCAGGCGGCGCTCGACCGGCTCGAGGAGATCCAGCTCCAGCAGCACGACCACGTCGAGGACCACGCCATCGGGAACATGCGGGCCCAGCTGGAGATGCGCCTCCAGCGCTACCGGCGGCGGCTCGACCTGCTGGAGAAGGCCGACTCCGACGAGGTGCCGGAGTCGCCGCAGTACGAGGCGGCGCTGATGGTGCGCCGGGCGGTGATCGACGCCCAGCGCGAGGAGCTGCTGCGCTGGCGCGACGCCGGCCGGCTCAACGACGAGGGGCTGCGCGTACTGGAGCGCGAACTCGACCACGAGGAACACTCGCTGCCCCAGCGCCGGACGTCGTAGAAGTTTTCCCGGGCCGTTGTCGATCCGGGCCGGGCGCCGTTCGACCTGTGGGTGAATGGGCCAGAAGGCCCGACGGACGAGGAGGAACCATCATGGCGAAGTACATGCTGATCATGCGGGCCACCGACGAGGCCTGGGCGACGGTGTCCGAGACGGTGACCTTCGACGAGATGCTCTCGACCATGGGCCGCTACAACGAGGAGCTGATCAACGCCGGCGTGCTCATCGCGGCCGAGGGGCTGGAAGACGCGGCCAAGGGCGTGGTGATCGACTTCGCCGGCGAAAAGCCGGTGGTGACCGACGGGCCCTACGGCGAGACCAAGGAGCTGTTCGGCGGCTTCTACATCATCGAGGTCGCCTCCCAGGAGGAGGCGATCGAGTGGGGCCTCCGGATGCCGATGATGGTGCCGGGCTCCAAGCTGGAGATCCGCCGGGTGCCGGGGATCGACGAGTTCCCGCAGGACAGCGAGTGGGTCCTCAAGGAGAAGGCCTGGCGCGAGCGTACGGGCCAGGTCTGATGTCGTCGTCCGGCTCCGTCCGGCGGACCGTCGAGGCGGTCTGGCGGATGGAGTCGGCCCGGATCGTCGGCGCGCTGGCCCGCTATACCGGCGACTTCGCGCTGGCCGAGGATGTCGCCCAGGAGGCGCTGGCCGAGGCGCTGACCGGCTGGACCCGCGACGGCACGCCGGACCACCCGGTCGGGTGGCTGCTGGCCACCGGCCGGCGCCGGGCCATCGACGCCTTCCGCCGGCGGTCCGTGCAGGACGAGAAGTACGCCCTGCTGACGCCCGGCGAATCGCCCGACGAGCCGCCGTGGGACCCGGACCGGATCGACGACGACGTGCTCGCGCTGATGTTCATCGCCTGCCACCCGGTGCTGTCGGCCGAGGCGCGGGTGGCGCTCACCCTGCGGGCGGTCGGCGGCCTGGGCAGCGAGGAGATCGCCCGGGCCTTCCTGGTGCCGGTGCCGACCATCCAGGCGCGGATCACCCGGGCCAAGAAGACCATCGCCGCGGCCCGGGTGCCGTTCGAGCTGCCACCGGCCGACCAGCGCGGTGAGCGGCTCGGCGGCGTGCTCAGCGTGCTCTACGTGATCTTCACCGAGGGCTCGACCGCGACCAGCGGCGACGACCTGATGCGTACCGACCTCGCGGCCGAGGCGATCCGGCTGGCCCGCATGCTGGCCGCGCTGCTGCCCGGTGAACCCGAGGTGGCCGGACTGCTGGCCCTGTGCGAGCTCACCGCCGCGCGGTTCCCGGCGCGGACCGGGCCGGCCGGCGAACCGATCCTGCTGGAGGACCAGGACCGGCGGCGATGGGATCGGTCGGCGATCAGGCGCGGCCTCGCGGCGCTCGAGCGCGCCGGGAAGAAAGGCCTCGGCGTGTACGGGCTCCAGGCCGCGATCGCCGCCTGCCACGCGAGGGCGACCTCGGTGGCGGAGACCGACTGGGAACGCGTCGTCCTGCTCTACGAGGCGCTGGGCCGGATCGCGCCGTCGCCGATCGTGGAACTCAACCGCGCCGTCGCCCTGGCCATGGCCGGCGCCCCCGAACGGGCGCTGTCCATGGTGGACGACCTTCTTGTTACCGACCAGTTGGTCGGATCGCATCTGCTGCCGACCGTACGCGGCGAACTGCTCATCCGGCTCGGCCGGCCGGCCGAGGCCCGCGCCGAACTCGAGCTGGCCGCCCGCCTGTGCGGCAACGCCCGCGAACGTTCCGTGCTGCTGAAGAAGGCCGCCGCCCTCGGCTGACCGGCTCAGCCGACCAGCCGTGCAGCGCCTCGGCAGCGTCCGTCATGACGGCTCCGACCAGAGTGCGTCCAGGGGAAGCACGACCGTGCCGTCGTCGAATCGAAACGTCAACGCGCCGGTGTACAACACGACGGCCGCCGCAAGACGCTCACCGACTCGGGCGCGTAGCGCCCGGATGCCGGCCAGGTCGGACTTGTCGACGCGAGTGCCGGCTTTGATCTCGAACGCAAAGACCGTCCCGTCATCGCGCTCGAGCACCAGATCGACCTCCTGGGCCTCCGACGTTCGAAAATGGCCGACCGTGACCGGCGCGTCCGACCAGGACACCTGCCGCAGGATCTCGCCGACGGCGAACGTCTCCACCAGATGGCCGTACTCCGTCAAGGCGGCCGGATCATTCGTGGCGATCTTCTCCGGGGTTAGACCGAGAAGCCACGCCATGATGCCTGAGTCGACGAGATGGACCTTCGGCTGACGGGCCACCCTGGAGCCCAAGGTCGTTCCCCAGGCCGGTAGTCGCTGGACGAGGAAGACGGCCTCGAGGAGTTTCAAATAGTTCTCGGCGCTGGACTTCTCCATCCCGACCGTCGAGGCGCTGCCGGCGATGTTCAAGACCTGACCGGATCGGGCGGCCAGGACACGGAGTAGCCGCGGGAGCATCTCTCGCTGACGTACCCGGCTCAGCTCCAGCACATCGCGCTCGATGACAAGATCAAGGTAGTTCGCGAACCAGCGCGATCGGGACCGGCCCGGTGGCCGCCGTAGGGCGACGGGCATACCGCCGGAGGTGACCCGCCGGGCGTACTCGCCGCGTGATGTCGTGGACGGCGCCCGGTCGAGCGGAACATCAGCGCCGTCGAGCAGCCTGCTGACCATGAAGCCGGCGGTTGCCCCGTCGATCTCCGCTTGCGTCAGGGGCAGCACCTCCAGGATGTCGACCCGGCCGGTCAAAACCTGTCCTGCTTCCGGAAGGGTCGAGTACCGCGTCGATCCGGCCAGGACGAAGCGTCCTGGACTGAGGTCCTGGTTCAACTCGGCCTTGATCGCGCTCAGCAGGACCGGAACATGCTGGTACTCATCGATCAGGATCGGGCCGGGACCGCTGACGAAGCGGCCGGGATCGGCGCGAACCGCGGCTCGGGTGGCGGGATCGTCGCAGTCGATGACGGGGCGTCCCAGCTGGTCGGCGAGGGCATGCAACAGGGTGCTCTTGCCGACGGTGCGGGGGCCGTTGAGGACCAGGGCCGGTTCCTCGGTCAGGCGGCGAGCCAGTACCGCCGTGAGCTGGCGTGGAGAAATACCAGTGAGAGATCCTTCCACATTCAGAGGGTACATTCTTCCGCATCTGAAAGGGAAATATTCCGCATCTCGCAGGTGCCGCTTTCCTTATCTTGCGGCTATCTCTCTTAGCCGCTCCACCGCCGCCGACCTCGGTCAACCGACCCGCTGGAGCACCCGGTCGCGGCGGGCGGCGACCCGGGAACCGGACTCGCGGCGGGCCATCCGCCGCAGCAGGACCGGCGCGAGCGCCAGGCCGGCGATCGACCAGGCGCCCAGGACCGCCGCGGTCGCGGCGAGCCGGCCGCCGCCCGGCAGCATGGCCGCGCGCATCCCCTCGCCGAGCCAGTACACCGGGAAGACCTGCGCGACCCCTTGCAGCCAGCCCGGGAACACGGCGATCGGCACGAAGACACCGGAGATCGCGATCAGGCCCAGCACCGGCAGCGACAGCAGGCCGGCGCCGCGGGAACTGCTGATCAGCGAACCCAGGACCGCGCCCAGGGCCTGGGTGGCCACCAGCCCGAGCGGCAGCAGCCAGGCCACGATGGACCATCGGACGGTCAGCCCGCCGACGATCAGCCGACCCGGGACGAACAGGATCAGCAGGTACGCCAGGACGGTCCCGGACACGGTGACGATCTTGCCGATCAGATAGCCGCGTACGCCGTCCGGGATCGCCTTGGCCCGCAGCAGCGTGCCGTCCTCCCGGTCGGCGCCGAGGTTCTGGGCGATCAGCAGCATGCCGAAGGTCACGAACATGCCCAGCGTCCCGGGCAGGACCGTGGCGTCGCCCAGCCAGACCACCGCCACCAGCGTCGCCACCGGCCAGAAGAGGTTGCCGAGCAGCTCGGCGCCGGTGAACGCCTGCCGCAGCTCGATCAGGCCCCGCACCAGGCCCGGACGCAAGCTCATGACGACCTCACCAGGGCGAGATAGGCGTCCTCCAGGGACGCGCGGCGGACCTCGAGGTCGGCGACGTCGTCACCGTGCTCGCGGAACAGGTCGTGGACGAACGGGGTGGACCGGTCGGTCGACCGGCGGAAGCGTTCGCCGCCCACGGTCCAGCGCACCTCGTCCCGGCCGGCCATCCGCCGGGTCAGCTCGCCGGTCGTGCCCTCGGCGACGACCCGGCCGCCGTCGAGGATGACGATGCGGTCGGCCAGCCGCTCCGCCTCGGCCAGGTCGTGGGTGGTGACCAGGACGGTCGTCCGGTTCTCGGTGGCGAGCCGCCGGACCAGCTCGTGGAACTCGCGCCGGGCCGCCGGGTCGAAACCGGCCGTCGGCTCGTCCAGGAAGAGCACCTCGGGCCGGCCGACGATCCCGATCGCGACGTCCAGCCGGCGGCGCTGGCCCCCGGAGAGGGTCCGCAGCCGGTCCCGGGCCTGGCCGGTCAGCCCGACCAGGGCGAGCAGCTCGTCCGGCGGGATCGGCGCCGGGTAGTAGCCGCCGAGGTGGGCCAGCAGCTCCCGGACCCGCCACTTGCCGTGGTCGCGCCACGACTGGAGCACCACGCCGAGGCGGGCGCGCCACCGTTCGTCGCCACGCGCCGGGTCGACCCCGAGAACCGTGGCGGCGCCGGCCGATCGCGTACGGAAGCCCTCGAGGATCTCGATCGTGGTGGTCTTGCCCGCGCCGTTGGGGCCGAGCAGGGTCAGCACCTCGCCCGGCCGCGCGTGGAAGGTCACGTCGTCGAGCACCTCCCGGGCCCCGTACCGCATGCGCAGGCCGGTGACCTCGATCGGGTTCACGACGCCGCCGCCCGCAGCCGGGCCAGCAGTTCCTCGCGGTCGACACCGGCCTGCGCGAGCGCCCGTGGCACCGGGCCGACCTCGGCGCTCAGGATGCCGATCAGCAGGTGATCGGGTTGCGGCGCCCCGGCGCCGGCGGCCCGCATGGCCCGGTCGAGGGCCAGGCGCACCGAGTTGCCGAGGCCGGGCCGGCGCGCCGGGTCGGGCGTGGCCGGGGACAGGTCGAAGGCGGACAGCGCGACGCCGGCCACGCCGAGGCTGTGTTCGAAGTCGCGGTCGAGCGCGGCGCGGAACGAGTCGGCGTCGAGCCCGGCCAGATCCAGGGCGGCCAGGATGACCAGCAGCAGGTGTTGCGCCTCCACGGTGGCCGACCGGTCCCGGAGCGCCTCGGCCACCGCCTGGTCCATCACCCCGGTCAGGTACTGCTTGAACCCGGACATGGTCAGCGCCTCCTCAGCGTCACACCCGCGGCGACGAGTCGCTTGAGGTGTTTCTTGTGGACGGCCTGCCGCGTGACGCCCAGCGCCTCGGCAACCCTCGGCCAGCCCCAGCCGGCACGCATCGCCTGTTCGACGGCGGCGTCCTCCAGCTGGTCGGCGAGGCGGCGCAGCGCGGCCACGGCGGCCAGCGCGTCGGCGGGATCAGACATGCAAGCAACCGTAGTTGACTAATCCTCGATCAGTCAACCACGGTTGCTTACGGGGCGGGCGTCAGGCCGGGATGTCCCGCCGGCGCAGGGTGGTCAGGCCCGCCGCCACGAGGGCCGCCGCGACCACGGTCAGCACGACCAGCGGTGTCCAGGTGAGGTCGCCGCCCGGCAGATGCGGGATGTGGGTGAACGGGGAGATGTCGAGCACCCACTGGTCGAGCTGGAGGGGCGCGCCGACGAGCAGGATCAGCAGGCAGACGGACAGGGCGCCCCAGGACAGCGCGGCGCAGCGCGGCAGCAGGCCGAAGAGCAGGGCCGCGACGCCGGCGATGGCCCAGACGGCGGGCAGCTCGGCCACCGTGCCGCCGACCACGTCACCCATCAGGTTGTCGCCGGTGATCGCGGCGTACGCGGCGCCCGACACCACGCCCTCCAGCAGCAGGACCACGGCCGGGCCGAGCAGCGAGAAGACCAGGTGGCCGGCGGCCCAGCTCCACCTGCTCGACGACGAGGTCAGCACCATCTCGGCGTGCCCGGCCGACTCCTCGTCGCGCATCCGCAGCGTGGCCTGCACGGCGTAGCACGCGGCGAGGATGCCGACCATGCCCGCGATCGACGCGAAGTAGCTGCTCACGATCACGTCGCTGCCGCCCATCCGGGCGAAGATGTCACCCATCGCGGTGCCCTGGCCGATGTCCGCCACGCTCTGCCCGACCGCGCCGAAGACCAGGCCCAGCGCGGCGAAGGCCGAGGCCCAGCCGATCAGCAGGCCGCGGTGCAGGCGCCAGGCCAGAGCGAGAGGGGTACGCAGTGACGGCGCCGCCGTGGCCGGCCCCGGGCGGCCCGGGAACAGCCCCGCGCCCAGGTCCCGATGCCCGAGCAGGATCACACCGACCGCCGTGGTGGCCGCCGCGAACAGCAGCATCAGCAGCGCCGGCCACCAGTCGGCCGCGCCGTACGGATAGATGTGTTGTGCCCACCCGATCGGCGACAGCCAGGACAGCCAGGACAGCGGCCCGTCGCTCATCGCCGAGAGGTCGCCGCCCAGCCGCAGCACGAAGGCCAGGCCGACGACCAGGACCGCGATCGACCGTGCGCTGCGCGCGCCGCCGGTGAGCTGCGCCGCGATCGCCGCGACCCCGGCGAACGCCCAGCCCGCGAGGGTCATCTCGGCGCCGGCCCAGACCGACCCGGCGACCGGCAGGTCCGAGCCGATCAGGCCGAGGGTGGCGATCACGCCGAGCACGAGGCCGGCCGCCATGGTGGCGATCAGGGCGGCCGCCAGCGGCGCGCGCCGGCCGATCACGCCGGCGCCGATCAGCTCGGTCCGCCCGGCCTCCTCGTCGGCGCGGGTGTGCCGGATGAGCATCAGCGCCACGGCGACGCCGAGCATCACCGGCACGAACCCGGCCCGCCAGATGGCCATCTCGGCCACGCTGTCGCCCCGCAACTGCCCGTAGAGCGCCACGAAGCCGGCGTTGGTCTGGCTGATCCGGGCGTAGTCGAGCCGCTCGGCGTCGGTGCTGAACAGGCCCTCGATGGTGGTCACGTAGGCGGCCGGGAGGATGCCCAGGACGAGCACCCAGATCGGCAGGATGAAGCGGTCCCGGCGCAGGATCAGCCGGAGCAGTTTCCCGGTTCCGGTCATGGTCAGGCCCCGGCCTTCTGGTACTGCCGCAGGAACAGCTCCTCGAGCGTGGGCGGCTGGCTGACCAGGTTGCGCACGCCGACCTGGACCAGCGCCCGCAGCGCCTGGTCGAGGGCGTCGGTGTCCACCTCGAAGGCCACCCGCACGCCGTCCACGCTGAGGTTGTGCACCCCGGTCAGCGTGGCCAGGCCGTTCGGCGAGCCGGCCAGCTCGGCCCGGATCGACGTGCGGGTCAGGTGGCGCATCTGGTCGAGCGTCCCGGTCTCGACGGCCCGGCCCTCGCGGATGATCGTCACCCGGTCGCAGAGCGCCTCGACCTCGGACAGGATGTGGCTGGACAGCAGCACCGTACGGTCGCCGCGCTGTTTCTCCTCACGGATCACCTCGCGGAAGACCTCTTCCATCAGCGGGTCGAGGCCGGAGGTGGGCTCGTCCAGGATGAGCAGCTCCACATCGGACGACAGGGCGGCGACCAGCGCCACCTTCTGCCGGTTGCCCTTCGAGTACGCCCGGCCCTTCTTGCGCGGGTCGAGCTCGAAGCGCTCCAGCAGCATGGCGCGGCGCTTGGTGTCGAGGCCGCCGCGCAGCCGCCCGAGCAGGTCGATCACCTCGCCGCCGCTGAGCGTAGGCCAGAGGGTGACGTCGCCCGGCACGTACGCCAGCCGCCGGTGCAGCGCGGTCGCGTCCCGCCACGGATCACCGCCGAGCAGCGTCGCCCTGCCGCCGTCGGGGCGCATCAGGCCGAGCAGGATCCGGATGGTGGTGGTCTTGCCGGCGCCGTTCGGGCCCAGGAAACCGTGCACCTCCCCGGTGCGTACCTGGAGATTCAGGCCGTCGAGCGCGCTCGCCCGCCCGAATCGCTTGATCAGTCCGTCGGCGTCGATGGCCTCGGTCATGACTGCTCCTCTGTGGGGATCAGGGAATCCAATGCCTTGAGGGCCCGCTCCCCCTGCTCGGGGGTGAGCATCGGCAGGCTGAAGATCTCGATCGACGCGCGCAGCATGCGGCGGTGCCCGGTCGGCGACATCATGTCTTCGCCGAGCACCTCGGAGATCTGGTCGCGCATCAGGAAGATGCCGATCTTCATGGCGATCAGCACCGCGAGATAACCCTCCGGATCGGAGGGGTGGAAGTCGGCGTTGTGCAGCCAGGTGCGGCCGGACTCCATCGCCGAGTCGAACAGGACCGACGAGGTGCCGTCCATCATCGAGCGCACCAGATAGGACTGGAGCAGCATCGCGGTGGGGTGCATGGCCGCCAGCACGGCCGGCTCCATCATCCCGTTCGGGCCGAGCAGCCGCTCCCGCAGCTCGGCCATCTTGGCCATCGCGTACTCGTCGCACGCCTCGCGCAGGCCGTCCTTGGACCCGAAGTGGTGCCGGAGCAGGCCGGACGACACCCCGGCGCGCTCGGCGATGTCCCGGATGGTGGCCGGGCCGACCCCCCGTTCGGCGAACAACTCGATGGCCGCGTCGCGGATGCGCGCCCGCGCCGTCAGATCTCCGTTCTGGCTACTCACGTGTGTAGGCTACTGCACGGGCGTGTAGCCTACACAAGCGTGTAGTCATCTCCCCGACTGTGACGTTCGGCGCAAGATCACGAAAGATGCACCGTCATCCAGCAAATCCGGCGATTCCTCGTGACCGGGCATTCGGATATTCTTTTCGCCCAGAGGTCTGGGTCCGGCGGAAAAGAGAAACCCGTGTCCGACGTGGTCGATCGTGACCGTTTCGACAGATTGCTCGAGATTCTTCTGAGGGTGCCGGCGCTGACCGAGCGTGAGATGCGCGACGCGATCGTCATCAACCTGACCAGTGGACTGCCCCTGCCGTTCGACCCACGACGCTCCGACGACACCCGCGCCGACCTGGCGGCGATCGCCGGCGCCTGCGCGGCCCAGGCCGGCGGGCTCCAGGCGCTGACCCGGCTGCTCAGCCGCGACCACCCGAGCCTGGCCACCGACGACGCCGCGTCCCTGGTCGGCGAGCTGGAACGCGCCGACACCCGCCCGGCCGAACAGCCCATCCACCGGATGACCCGGACCGGCATGATCTGGGGCAACGTCCCGGGCCGCAACCAACACTTCACCGGCCGCGCCTCGCTGCTCGACCGCCTGGTCGAACAGCTGAAGAGCGGCTCCAAGCTGGCCGTGCTGCCACACGCGCTGCAGGGCATCGGCGGTGTCGGCAAGACCCAGCTGGTCACCGAGTACGTCTACCGTCACCAGGACGAGTACGACCTGATCTGGTGGATCCCGGCCGAACAGACGACCACCGTGCTGACCGCCCTGCGCGAGCTGGCCGACCAGCTGAACCTGCCGGTGACCGAGAACCTCCAGGAGACCGCCCGTACGGTGCTGACCGTGCTGGCCGGCAGCGACCGCGACTGGCTGCTGATCTACGACAACGCCGACGACCCCGGCGACCTCGAGCAACTCATCCCGACAACCGGCGGGCACGTCATCGTGACCACCCGCAATCAAGAGTGGGGCTCGTCCGGTCCGTCGCTCGAGGTGGATGTCTTCGAGCGTGACGAGAGCGTCGAGATGCTCGGCCGGCGCACCACCGAGCGCGGCGACAAGAAGATCTCCGGCCCCGACGCCGAACTGCTGGCCGACCGGCTGGGCGACCTGCCGCTGGCCCTGGAGCAGGCGGCGGCGTGGTACCTCGCGACGGCCATGCCGGTCAGCGAATACATCGAGCTGCTCGACAGCCACACCCGCGAGCTGCTCGACGAGGGCAAGCCGGCCGACTACCACCTCTCGGTGGCCGCGTTCGTCGGGCTGGCGCTGGACACGTTCCGCGGCCACCAGGACGGCGTCGCGCAGCTGTTCTCGCTGTTCGCCTATCTGGGCGGCGAACCGGTGCCGATCTCCCTGCTGCGCCGGGGCAGCGGCGCACAGACCAGCGAGCCGCTGCGCGTGGTGCTCAACTCCCGCATCGAGATGGGCCGCGCGGTCCGCACGCTCGGCCGGTACGGCCTGGCCAAGGTCGACCCGTCGCAGCGGGTCCAGGTGCACCGGCTGGTCCAGCGGGTGCTGCGCGACACCCTCAGCGACGGGCAGCGCGCCGAGACCCTGCGCAACGTCCGCAACGTGCTGATCGCCGCCAACCCCGGTGACCCCGACGAACACGGTGGCTACGACCGCCAGGTGCAGATCGGCCCACACATCGAACCGGCCGCGATGATCGAGGCCGACTCGCTCCAGGGCCGGCAACTGGTGCTCGACCACGCGCGCTTCCTCTGGCTGAGCGGCGACTACGAGAACTCCCGCTACCTCGCGACCAGCGCCGCCCGGCGGTGGGCCGAGGAGACGTGGCACGAACGGCTCGGCCCGACCGGCGAGCTCACCCTGCTCGCCCGGGCCCAGGAGGCGAACGCGCTGCGTACCCTCGGGTTCAGCACCGAGGCGGCGAACATCATGTCCGAGGCGTGGGAAGGCATGCGCGGCAGCCTGGGCGAACTGCACGAGTTCACCCTGATCAACGCCAACCAGATCGGGCTCGACCTGCGGATCGCCGGCCGCTACCAGGACGCCCTCGACTTCGACACGGGCAACGTCCGCAACCACCTCGAGGTGTTCGACCCCGCCGAGACGTACGTGTTGCGCGCCAAGGCCAACCTGGCCGTCGACTACCGGCTGACCGGCCGCTACACCGACGCGCTGGCCCTCGACCGCGAGATCGGCGAGCAGTGGGAGAACGCCGGTGGCACCGAGCCGTCACTGGTCTTCGCCTACCTCAACCAGGCCCGCAGCTACTACAGCATGGGGGCGTACTCGCATGCGGTGGCGCTGATCGAGCGCTGGCTGCCGACGCTGCGCCAGATCACCCGGCCGGAGAACTCGCAGCGGCTGCTGGCCGGCCGGACGTACGCGATCACCCTGCGCAAGCTCGGCCGCCTGACCCGCGCCCTGGAGGTCATCGAGGAGAACCACGGCCAGGTGCGCGACCGGTTCACCGCCGACCACGAGTTCACCCTGGCCGCGGCGGTCAGCTTCGCCAACGCGCGGCGCGAGGCCGGGGCGCCCGACCACGCGGCCGAGTTGCTGGACGAAGCGATCGGCCGTTACCGCGTCAACTTCGGCGCCGACCATCCGCTCACCCTGGCCGCCCAGGTCAACGCCGGCATCAACCTGCGCACGCTGGGCGATGTGGAGGCGGCACGAGACCTCGACCAGGCGTCCTTCGACGGACTGGCCGAACGGCTCGGGCCGGAGCACCCGTTCACCATGTCGGCCGGCGTCTCCCTGGCCTCCGACCACGCGGCCGCCGGCGACACCCAGCGGGCCCTCGACCTGTCGGCGCTGCTCTACGAACGCAGCCTACGAGCCTTCGGCGTCGACCCTTCCGACCCCGGGCGCGCCGCCCGCCACGACGCCCGCAACGGGGCCGAGCACCCCTACCGCTCGGTCTGCGGGATCAACCTGGCCCTCGACCAGGGCGCCGACGGCGAGGACGTCTACCAGGAGTCGCTGGCCGAGCTGACCAAGGCGCTCGGCCCCGAGCACACCGAGGTGGCGGCGGCCGAGGAGCGCCGCCGCCTGGCGGCCGACATCGAGGCCCCGCCGACCTAGAGACCGTTCCTTTCGCGCCACGCGCTCAAGGTGTCGGCCAGGGCGCGTTCGGCATCGTCCACCGTCCGCTGTGGAACGTCTTCGGCCAGCATCTCGTCGACGCTGCGGCGGAGGTGGGACACCAGGGCCTCACCGTCGGCGGTCAGGGCGCCGGAGCGCTCGACCGCGATCAGTCCACAGTCGACCTGGATGCGCGCCTCGGCGAACTGCCGTTCGGCGTACGCGCCGGCCCGGTCCGGGCCGCGCAGCGCCCGCCACGAGTCGGCCACCCCGGCGAAGGCGTAGACGCCCTGGAGCAGGCCGGGCAGCGGACGCGGGTCGGTGCGCCACGGCGCGAAGTAGCGGCCGGTGTCCTCGGGGTCGGTCAGCGGCACCAGGTCGAGCAGCGCGCTCAGCTTGGAGTGCTGGAACTCGTGGACCAGCGTGACCGCGAACTCGTCCGGCGCGGGCGGCAGGGTCAGCCCGAAGACGCCGAACGCGTGCCGGATCGTGGCGCTGCGCGCGGCCCGGTCGGTCTGCTGCAACGGGACCAGGGTGCGCAGCCCGGCCCGGAGCTCGGCCGCCCGCTCGGGCAGCCGGTCGGCGAGCAGTTCCCAGGCCGCGGCAAAACCGGCCTGCCACGCGACGACCGCCTCGTCGCTCAGGCGGGCCGCCGGCGGCACGTGGTGCCCGTGCCGGTACGGGTGCAGGTCGTCCAGTTCCAGGTCGATGCCGTCGCCGGTCAGGTGGCGCAGCGGCTGCCAGCCCGGTGCGGCGGCCGTCGGCGGGACCGGCACCTCGACGTCACCCACCCGGACCCGGCCGGCGGACACCGACGCGACCACCTCGGCCCGGTCGGACGAGGCCGGGGCGCCGGCTGAAGCGGGGTCGCCGGCCGAAGCCCGGTCGCCGGCCGAGGCCGCACCCCAGCCGGGCAGCACGACGACGCCGGAGTTCACCGGCACCGGCAGGGACGCGTCGATCCCGGCCGCCGCCGCGGCGCGCAGGGCCAGCGTGTTGACATGCAGGAAGTCGGCCCGCTGGGCGGAGTCCCGTTCCAGCGCCCGGACGGCGATGCCGGACCAGGCGCCGACCAGCGGCGCTCCCAGAATCTCCTGGAAGGCCTCGGGCGCGGCGGCCCGGGAGCGTTCCAGCAGCTCGGTCGCGGCCTGCGCGGCGGCCGTGTCGGGCCAGGCCTCCAGCAGGTGCACGATCAACATCAGGTGCTTGCTGACCTGCGCGGCGTGCAGTTCCTCGATCGCGTCGCCGCCGCCCCGCCCGGTGGCGATCGCGGCGAAGGTCGCCGGGCTGACGGAATGGTAGGTGGTCGTCACGGTTCTCCCATGGCCATCATCCGCTGGATGTCGGCCTCGAGGCGGTGGTGGATGTGGTCGATCAGCAGCCGGAGGTCGTCGCAATAGACCGAGGGCTGGCGGAACCCGTCGCCCGGCCGGTAGCGATGGGCGTAGTGGCCGCCACCGCAGACCGGGTGGAAGCGGCAGCTCAAGCACGTGTCGGAGAGCGCGCGCAGGCCGATCTGGCGGGCGGCCACCCCCGGGTCGTCGAACGCGGCGTCGAACTCGTCGCGGGTCACGTCCAGCCCGGTGGCGCCCGCCCCCTCGTAGGCCGACTTCAGCGCGTCGACCTGCTCGATCGCGCCGTCGGTCTCGATCACGAGCGTGGCCGACGGGCTCAGACCGATCTGTTCGCTGCTGCTGCTGCCCTTGAGCACCATCCGCATCACGTCCTCGAACAGCCGGACGCGCGGGGTGGGCTGGCTCGGCCGCCCGAGATACCAGTGGTCGAAGGCCTTCACCAGCCATTCGCCGTACGCCGTGGGCGACGCGCCGGCCGGCAACCAGGGCCGGGACTCGTGGTTCGCGTGCGGCAGCAGGAAGTCGATCACCGGCGGCTCGAACTTGGCCAGTTGCTCGAACGTCTCCACCGGGTCGGTGTCCGGCGACACCGTGCACAGCAGCCCCGCGTAGAGCGACCGGTTCTCCGGCCGCCGGAGCAGATCCAGACCATTCTGTACGGCCGTGAAGCTGCCCTCGCCGCTCTTGAGCTTGCGGTGCCGGTCGTGGTCACGCTGGGTGCCGTCCACGCTGACGCCGCACTTGACGTCGTGTTCCCGCAGCACCGCGACGGTCGCCTCGGTCAGGCGTACCCCATTGGTCTGCATGCCGATCTCGACCGTGCAGCCCGGCGGGGCGGCGGCGCGCAACTCGGCGGCCAGCTCACCCAGCCGGCGCGGGCCGTAGAGCAGGGGCTCGCCGCCGTGCAGGATGATCCGGACCCTGTTCAGGCCGTGCTCCTCGGCGTGGCGGCGGATCGCCCCGGCGGCGGCCCGGCGGATCTCCTCGGACATCATCCGGGGACGGTCCCGCCAGCTCTGGTCGGCCTGCTCGTAGACGTAGCAGTAGTCGCAGGCCAGGTTGCAGCGCTGATGAACCTTCAGCACGATCTCCCGGAACGGGGTCGGCGTCCAGCCGGTGGCGCGCAGGGCGGCCGGGTCGAGTTCGGCGTACGGCCAGCGGGCCGCGGACCGGTGCGCCTCTCGGACCGCCTCGCGGGCGGCCATGGTCATCTGTCCGACGCGAACGACTGGAACGCCGAGATCACACCGTTCGGATCGTCCAGCGTGTTGATCACTTGACGAAGGGACCGGGTCATCTCCGGGGGGTTGCTCCGCACCAACTGGGCGAGCGACACCCTGGAGACGTCGAACACGGGAACAAAGCCCTGGTCACGCGGAGCGGGCTTGACATCCATTATGGGGCCTCCAAGGCGGGCGATGTGTGTGCCCACCCAGGGACACACCTCGTGCGTGAGGGTAAACGAGCGCGCGTACGCGCCCGTTCAAATGCCCGCTTTTCTTGACAACACTTGACGGCCCGGGCTGCTTTACGCCGAACCCGATCTCCTAGGTTGACGGCGGCTCGACGTCGGCCTCGGCGCGCTGCTCGCCGGCCACCCCGGTGGCCACCGGCCGATCGGCGCCGACCGCCTCGTGCAGCCCGGCGAGCACCGACTCCCGGCTCGGCGCGTCGGCCGCGTGCTCACCGGCCGCCCGCCGGTCCAGGATCAGGTTGGCCGCCGCCACCAGCGTGTCGAAATGCCGCTCGCCGCGGATCTCGGCCGCGGTCCGCCAGGCCAGCAGCGACTGGGCGTAGGCGCCGGCGTGGTCACCCGCGTAGGCCAGGTCGGTGGCCAGGTTCGTCATGGCCACCACCGTGTACGGGTGCCGCTCACCCACCGTCGCCCGCAGCCCGTCCAGGGCCACCGTGTCGAGCCGGCGGGCGCCGGCCCGGTCGCCACGGGCCCGCATGATCACCGCCAGGTCGATCTGGGCCGCCCGGGTGAGCGGGTTGGTGTGCCCGAACACCCGTTCGTACCCGGCGACGGCATCCATCGCCAGCGCGTACGCCTCGCCGCTCCGATGGGCCGCGAGCAGGGCGTTCGCGTAGCTCAGGGCGGCGGCCAGGCTGTTCTCGTGCTTGTCGCCCCAGGCGCCGGCGCTGTCCTCGTACGTGCTCTGGAGCAGGTCGGCGGCCACCTCGGCGTCACCCCGGCGGCGGTGGCCCACCCCGACCATCCGCCGGGCCAGCAGCACGGCCTCGTCGCCGGGCCCGAGCGCCGACCCGCTCGCCTCCAGCGCGGCCGTCTGCACCTCGACCGCCTCGGCGAACCGGCCCAGCCCGAACAGGTCCTCGGCCAGCGCGTTGACCGACTGCAGGGTGCGCTTGTGAGCGTCGCCGCGGCGGTTGCGCTGGAGGCGTACCTCGTCCCGGTCGATCTCCTCGGCCTCCCGGAAGTCGCCCAGCAGGCGCAGGCAGACGGCCAGGTTGTGGCGGCTGGCGACGACCCGGTCGTGGTCGTCCTCGTGCAGTTCCCGGGCCCGCTCGTAGGTGGTGCGGTCGAGGTCCAGAGCACCCCGGTACTCCCCGGCGATGCGCAGGTCGGCGGCGTGGCTGCGGGCCATCTCGAGCGCGTACGGGTGGTCGGCCCGCATCCGGCCCATCGCGTCCGCGGTGATCTCCCGGGACTGGTCGTAATGCCCGAGCGCACGCAGCGCGTTGGCCCACTCCCGGCTCGCCAGCAGCACCAGTTCGTTGTCCGGGCCCATGTCGGAGCGCTTCCGCCACGCGGTGACGGCCGCCTCGCCCAGGCGCCGGGCGTCCTCCAGGTCGCCGGTCAGATAGCGGTACCGGATCTGGTTGTGCACCACCCGGGCCGTCGCCAGCCGGGTGGAATGGATCAGCCGCGCGTGCGTCACGTGCGCGGCGACCGCCCGGTGCATGTCCCAGTGGCTCAGCCGGTCGGGCCAGCCCTGCCCGGCCTCGGTGAGGATGGCCTGCACGTTGCGCAGGGCACGCACCCGGCTCTCTTCGGGCAGCAGGTCGCGCAGGGCCAGGCGCATCAGCGGCTGCACCTCGATGCGCTGGTCGGCGTGCAGCCGGGCCAGGCCGTACCGGCTGATCACCCGGACCGCCCGGGCCAGCTCGATCGGCTGCTGGAGCAGGCGCTTGAGCGGCCGGGTGACGTCGCCGTCCCGGCCCTGCCGGAGCAGCGGCAGCGGCACCGGCTCGCTGCCGAACCAGGCGAACAGCTCGAAGATCTGGGCGGCCGAGGGGTTCGCCCGGCGCAGCTGATCAAGGCCCAGCAGCAGGGAGGCCGAGACGGTGCGCGGGTAGTAGTCGGGCTCGGCGCCCTCGGGGAACAGCCCCGCGTCCGGGTCGTCCAGCCGCGCGACCAGGTCGGCCCAGGGCATGCCGGTGGCCAGCCGCAGCGCGGAGACCTGCTCCAGGGCCAGCGGGAGCCGGCCGAGCCGCTGCGTCACGTCGCGGGCCAGCTCGTCGTCGATGGCCGGGTCGCGCTTGCGCAGGAAGTCGACCGCCTCCGCCTCCTCGAAGTCGAGCACCTCGAGCGGCTCGTTCGTGTTGTCCCGGGCCCAGCTCGGGTCGCGGGTGGTGACGATGACGTTCCCGCCGATCGACGGGATCAGGGTGCGGATCTCCTCGTCGTCCACGCCGTCGTAGATCAGCAGGAAGCTCAGCCCCTGGTTCTCCAGCCGGTTGAGCACGGCGGTGACGGTCTGCCCGGCGTTCGCCCGGGGCGTCACGTCGAGCCGGCCGGCCAGGCCGACCAGGGCGGCGTTGACCGCGGCGACCCGGTCGGCCGGCACCCAGCAGACCAGCTCGTACGCGCTGCCGTACCGGACGACGTACTCCAGGGCCAGCTGGGTCTTGCCCACGCCACCGACGCCGTAGAGCACCAGCGGCGCCTCGCCGTGGGCCAGGTGCTTGGCCCGCATCGTATCGAGCAGCGGCTCCCGGCCGGTGAACTGGGCGCTGCGCTCGGGTATCTCGCCGACCACCCGATCGTCCTCGGGCGTGGCGGCGGCCGGGGCCGGGACGGGCGGCGGGACCGCCGGCGGATCCGGCAGCTCGGGGCCCGGATCGGCGCCCGTGTCTTCGGTTTTGTCGCTGGTGTCGTCGCTGTCGTCGCCCGGCTCGGCCGCGTCGGCCGGCTTGCGGGCGTTGATCCACAATGCCTGCATCTCCTGGAGCACCAGCGTGGTGTCCCGGGGCGGCGTGGCCTGCTGGCTCAGGACCGTGACGATCGCGTTGACCTTGGCCCAGCTCGGCACCACGACCCCCTTGAGGGTCGCGCTGACCGTTTCGTGCGAGACCGACTCGAGGTCGGTGCTCTTGAAGATGGCCCGGCTGATCTGCCGTGAAGCGACCTGACCGGCGGAGTCGTAGAGGCGATGGAGGGCCTCGACGAAGTCACGCCTCGGACCCGGCGGTAACCGGTCCCGACCCGGAAGGGCGATGGCCACGCAACACGCTCCGACCCGCGCTAAATTGCGTCAAATTTTGTCAGGCCACTCAGGATCGCATGCGCCTTGTCGGACGAACAACCGGCCGAATCAGTGATTCTCTGATCGGGAATAATACAGCGAAAGATCCCGCACACCTCCGTTGTGGATTCGTGTGCGGGATCTTTTCTCACGCGGTGTGTTCCGGCGGTGGGGCCGCTCCCGTCATGATCGCCACGGCGTCGGACATCGAATGCGACTGCGGGGTGATCACCGTCGCCCGGCGGCCCAGCCGCTGGATGTGGATGCGGTCGGCCACCTCGAACACGTGCGGCATGTTGTGGCTGATCAGGATCACCGGCAGGCCGCGGTCCCGGACGTCGCGGATCAGCTGGAGCACCCGGTTGCTCTCCTTCACGCCCAGCGCCGCGGTCGGCTCGTCCAGAATCACCACCCGGCTGCCGAAGGCCGCCGACCGGGCCACGGCCACCGCCTGCCGCTGACCACCGGAGAGTGACTCGACGGCCTGGCCGATGTTCTGCAGCGTGCCGATGCCCAGCTCGGACATGTGCCGCCGGGCCTCGGCGCGCATCGCCGACCGGTCCAGCATCCGGAACACCGAGCCCAGGATTCCGGGTTTGCGCTGCTCCCGGCCGAGGAAGAGGTTGTCCGCGATGTCCAGGCCGGGCGCCACGGCCAGGGTCTGGTAGACGGTCTCGATGCCCGCGTCGCGCGCCTCCATCGGGTTGCGGAAGACCACCCGCCGGCCGTCCAGGTAGATCTCGCCGCTGTCCGGGATCAGCGCCCCGGACAGCGCCTTGATCAGACTGGATTTGCCGGCGCCGTTGTCGCCGATCACGGCCAGGATCTCGCCCGGGTAGAGCTCGAGATCACCGGCCTCGATCGCGGTAACCCGCCCATACCGTTTCGTGAGACCACGTGCCTCCAGAACGGGAGTCGTCACGATTTCACCTTTCTGATCCACTGATCGAGCGACACCGCGACCAGGACCAGGAGGCCGATCGCGAAGCCCTGCCAGACCACCTCGACGCCGCCCAGTTGCAGGCCGTTGCGGAACACGCCGACGATCAGGGCGCCGATCAGGGTGCCGAGCACGCCGCCCCGGCCGCCGAACAGGCTGGTGCCGCCGAGCACGACCGCGGTGATCGAGTCGAGGTTGTACTCGGTGCCGACGTTCGGGCTGGCCGACGCCAGCCGGCCGATCAGGATCCAGCCGCCGACCGCGTAGAGCAGCCCGGCCACCGTGTAGACCGAGAACAGCACGCGGTTGGTGCGGATGCCGGCCAGGCGGGCCGCCTCGATGTCGTCGCCGGTGGCGTACACATGCTTGCCCCACGCCGTGCGCCCCAGCGCGTAGAAGAACACCGCGAAGAGCACCAACATGATGATCGACCCGTACGTCAGCCGGAAGCCGCCGATCGGGATCGTGGTGCCGGTCCACGACATGACGTCCGGCATGTCCGAGCCGCGGACCGTCTCGCTCTCGCTGACCACCGAGTTGAGCGAGAAGAAGATCGTCAGCGTGCCCAGCGTGACGATGAACGGCGGAAGCTTGATCCGGGTGACCAGGAACCCGTTCAGCGCGCCCATCGCGGTGCCGCAGAGCAGACCCAGAACCAGCGCGAGTACGCCGGGCAGGCCGAGCTTGACGCAGAAGTTGGCCATCAGGATCGACGAGAACACCGCGATCGCGCCGGTGGCCAGGTCGATGCCGGCGGTCAGGATGATCAGGGTCTGACCCAGCGCCAGCACCGCGATCACGGTGACCTGGGCCAGCACCAGGGACAGGTTGGGCGCGGAGAAGAACCGCGGGTTGACGATCGAGAACGCGATGATCGCCACGACCAGCACGGCCAGCGGACCGAGCACGGGATTGCCGTGCAGGAGGTGCTGGATCCGCAGGCCGAGTGAGTCGTGCTGCCGAGTGTCGAACTCGGGCTCCTTCACGGCGGTCGTCATGATCAGCCCCAGCAGTTCTGCTTGCCCCAGGCGGAGTCCTTGGCGTCGACTCCGGTCTGCGGCTGGTCGGTGATCAGGGTGGCGCCGGTGTCCACGAAGTTCTTGCCCGCGGACGCCTGCGGCTTCGTGCCGTCCTTGGCGAAGGCGGCGATCGCGGCGATGCCGTCCTCGGCCATCTTCAGCGGGAACTGCATCGAGGTGGCGCCGATGACGCCGGCCTTGACGTTGTCCACGCCCGGGCAGCCGCCGTCGATCGACACGATGGTGACCGTCTTGTCCTTGCCGGCCGCCTTCAACGCCTGGTAGGCGCCGGCCGCCGCCGGTTCGTTGATCGTGTAGACCAGGTTGATCGCCGGGTCCTTCTGGAGCAGGTTCTCCATCGCGGTACGCCCGCCGTCCTCGGCGCCGTCGGTCACGTCATGCCCCGAGATCCGCGGGTCGTTCTCGTCGCCGATCCGGTTGTTGTCGCCCACCGGGATGCCGAACCCCTCGAGAAAACCCTGATCCCGCTGTACGTCCACGGAGACGCCGTTCGGGTTCAGGTCGAGCATGGCGATCTTGGCCTGCTTGCCCTCCTTCTCGAACTTCGCCTTCGCCCACTGCCCGATCAGCTTGCCCGCCTGCCGGTTGTCGGTGGCGAAGGTGGCGTCGGCCGCGTCGGCCGGGTCGGTCGGCGTGTCCAGGGCGATGACCAGCAGGCCGGCCTGCTTGGCCTTGTCGATCGACGGGACGATCGCTTTCGAGTCGCTCGGGGTGATCAGGAAGCCCTTGGCACCGGCCGAGATCAGGTTCTCGATCGCCTGCACCTGAGCCTCGTTGTCGCCGTCCTGCTTGCCGGCGAAGGACTGCAGTTCGACGCCCTGGGCGTCGGCCGCCTTCTTGGCGCCCTCGCGCATCTTCACGAAGAACGGGTTGGTGTCGGTCTTGGTGATCAGCCCGACCACCGGCTTGTCGCCGCCGCCGCTGCCGCCGTCGTCACCGCCGCAGGCCGCGGTTCCCGAGATCAGCATCACGGCAGCGCATGCGGCCATCGTGGACCGCATCGCATGTGGATGGCGCATGTCCCCTCCGAATCGATTCAGCCCCCGCGCGTTTCGAGACAACGTTGTCCCTACTAGACGACTACGGGCATCGACTGTCAACAATGAGTTTCGGAACTGTTGCAACCAGCGACGTTGGGGGTCTGCGGTGCCCGGAGGATCCCGACCCACCATGAACGACGTCGCACGCGCCGCCGGGGTGAGCCTGAAGACCGTGTCCCGGGTGGTGAACGGCGAGCCGACGGTCGCGCCGGCCCTGGCCGCCCGGGTGCACGCCGCCGTCGCGTCGCTGCACTACCGCCCGCACCTGGCCGCCGGCCTGCTCCGGCGCAACGACCGCCGCACCGGAACCATCGGCCTGCTGCTGGACGACCAGGTCCCGGCGGCGCTGCACCGGGCCATCGACGACGAGGCCCGGACGCGCGGGGTGCGGGTACTGGCCGCGCGCGTGCCACCGGGCTCCGGCCCCGGCCCGCCGGCGCTCCTGGACGGGCTGATCATCGCCGCGGGCGGTGCCGACACCCGATCATTTCCGGACATTCCGGCTGTGCTCGTCGAGCGCCGCGGCACCGTCGACGCGGTCCTCGCCACCGGCGCGGCCGGCAGCCGGGACGCGGTCCGGCATCTCATCGCCCGGGGCCATCGGCACATCGCCTACCTCGGCGAGGTGGCCAGCGACCGGCACCGCGGCTATCTCGCCGCCCTGGGCGCGGCCGGCCTCATCGCGCACGTGGTGCGCAACCCCGCGTCGGCGGAGCACGCGACGCTGGCGCTGCTCGACGGCCCGTCCCCACCGACCGCGCTCTTCACCGCCCAGAGCCCGATCACCATCGGCGCCTTCCGCGCGCTCCGCCGCCGCGGCGCGCACGGCCGCGTGGCGCTGGTCGGCTTCGACGACTTCCCCTTGGCCGACCTGCTCGAACCCGCCGTCACGGTCGTCGACGCCGATCCCGCCCGGATGGGCCACACCGCGGTCCGGGCCCTCTTCGAGCGCATCGACGGTCTGGCTGTCCCGCCCCGCGAGTTCTGGATCCCGGCCATCCTGATCCCCCGGGGCTCCGGCGAGATCCCGCCGTAATCTCGGGGTGTGCGACTTCTGATGATGTCCGACACCCACAGCCGGAAGCTGCCGGCCGCGCTCTGGGCCGCGGTCGACCAGGCCGACGTGGTGTTCCACGCCGGGGACTGGGTCGACGAGGCCACGCTCGACGCGCTGCTGGGGCGGGCGAAGCGGCTGGTCGGGGTGTACGGCAACAATGACGGGCCGGGGTTGCGGGCGCGGCTGCCGCTCGTCGCGACGGTCACGCTGGAAGGGGTGCGCTTCGCGGTCGTGCATGAGACCGGGGGCAAGGACGGGCGGGAGAAGCGCTGCGCCGCCGCCTACCCGGACGCCGACGTGCTGGTCTTCGGCCACTCCCACATTCCGTGGGACACCACGGCACCCAACGGGCTGCGCCTGCTCAACCCCGGCTCGCCGACCGACCGCCGACGTCAGCCCCACGCCACCTACCTGACCGCCACGGTCTCGGAAGGGTCGCTGAGCGAGGTCACTCTGCACCCGATCGTTCCCGCCGACGCCTGACCAGAACGGCCGCCACCACCAGAATCAGGGCGACGACCAGCACGACCGACCGGCTCGGCTACTTTCAGCGGTTCTCCCATGCCGGCGCCATCCCCGATCGACGACCGATCTATGTGGACGGTTTGCCTTCGCTGGGTACACACATCACATGGACTTCATGGCGTGGATCAACGTGGTGATGGCGGTCGCCGGGCTAGGCCTGCTCGCGATGGGCATCCGGATCCTCGCCACCGGCCGGGTGCCCCGCTGGTACGGCGCCGACCACGAGCCGCACCGCATCGGAAAATACACACTCTGCTTCGCCCTGTTCTGGCTGCTCCAGGTGGCCGGCTACCTCGGCGTCGAGCTGAGACTGTTCAACAGCACGGTCCGCTTCATCTTCGTCATCTCAGGCTTCGCCCTGCTGACCATGGCCATCATCCGCCACCGCCCGCGCCCCCTCCCCCGGCGCGAAGCGCCAAACGACTGACCACCCACGCACGCCGAACGATCAACCACCCACGCAGGCCGAACGATTAACCACTCACGCAGAAATGAAGGGCGCGCGGCTCCGTTATGGACGCGCAGCGGCCAGGAGCCTCGTGCCCGGCCTCGGCTACTTATGGAGAATTTGGTGTACGACCGCAGCCCGGCCAGGCTTGGTCGAGGTGATCGGTAGGGATGCTCAGGCCTCGGCTG
>NZ_JBFBAA010000030.1:0-126724 GCF_040682035.1 Actinoplanes sp. NPDC051470 | reverse complement strand
CACGCGGCGATGGTCCAATGGGCCATGATCATCATCATGACCCGCCGCCTCGCCCGTCACCAACACACCTAAAACCCTTATTTACCAGGGTCTTAGTGGGGGCATAAGCACACCTCGCGGGGCGTTCGCGACCGCCGGTCGTGAGGCAGAGGGCAGTGCGGGCGGCGCATCCGGGCGAGCAGCAGCTGCGCTGCGGGAAGGCGTCGTGTCGGTCGCATGCCGCTTTCAGGATGTGGAGGTTCCGCCGGGCGACATGATCGGACGGCTGGTGGCCTTCAACGGCGGGTGGAGCTCGGCCAGTTCCTCTGCCTTTATCTGTTGTACCTGCTGGGTGACGTGATGAGGCGAACCCGGCGGTGGCGGCGGGCCGAGCCGGTGCTGTTCGGCGGGCTGGTCATCGCGGGGCTGGCGCTGTCGCTGCTTCCGCACTGACCACTGCAGATGGAAGACTTGCGTTACTGCACGTCAGAGGCATTTACAGCGTTGTCGCGCGGGTGGTCGCGCCGCTACCGTCAAGGTATGACCGACCACGACCATGAGCACGGATGGCGGCACCGGCTCCGGCACGCCGTGACGCCACACTCGCACGACTCCGCCGACAAGGTGGACTCCGCGCTCGAATCCTCCCGTGAGGGCCTGCGGGCGTTGTGGATCTCCCTGGTGGTGCTGGGAATCACCGCGGTGACGCAGGCGGCGATCGTGGTGTTCTCGGGGTCCGTCGCGCTGCTGGGGGACACGCTGCACAACGTGGCGGACGCGTTGACAGCGGTGCCGTTGGGAATCGCGTTCCTGCTGGGGCGGCGGGCGGCGACCCGGGCGTACACCTATGGTTTCGGTCGTGCCGAAGACCTGGCCGGCGTCGTCATCGTCCTGGTGATCGTCGGCTCGGCCGTGCTGGCCGGGTGGACCGCGGTGGCGCGGCTGCTCGACCCGGAGCCGATGACCCACATCCCGTGGGTGCTGGCGGCCGGGGTGATCGGCTTCGTCGGCAACGAAGTGGTGGCCCGCTACCGGATCACCGTCGGACGGCGGATCGGATCGGCGGCGCTGGTGGCCGACGGGCTGCACGCGCGGACCGACGGGTTCACGTCGCTGGCCGTGGTGCTGGCCGCCGGTGGCGCGTGGCTGGGCTGGTCGTGGGCGGACCCGGTGGTCGGCCTGGCCATCACGGTCGCGATCCTGGTCGTCCTCAAGGATGCCGCGCGCGAGGTCTATCACCGGCTGATGGACCGGGTCGACCCGGAGATCGTCGACCGGACCGAGCGGGAACTGCGTGGGCTCGAGGAGGTCCGCGACGTCTCCGGGCTGAAGCTGCGCTGGATCGGCCACCGCATGCACGCTGAGGCGTCCATCGTGGTCGATGCCGGCTTGAGTCTGCTGTCGGCGCACCGGATCGCCGCCGACGCCGAACATCAGCTGACCCACCGGATCCCGCGGCTGGCCGGGGTGACCGTGCATGTCGATCCGGACACCTACGCCGGCGACGGGCACCACGTGGCGCTGTCGCACGAGCATCGGCAGCACGTCGCCGATCGCTAGCGCCGGTCGGCGCCGAAGCGGGCCTGTTCGCCGGCCTCGGCGTCCATGGCGGCGGCGTGGCGGTGGCCTTGGGAGTGCTCGCCCGCGCTGATCGCGGCTTCCGATGGCCGATCCGCTGATCATGTGACGTCGCGGCGGGTCGTGGTCAGTACGGCCGCGGCGGTGAACGCGGCCGCGTACCCCAGGAGAACGAGCCCGGCCACCCACTGAGCCGGACCGTCGGTGGCGGTGGGCAGCCGGTCGAGGGCGGAGCCGAGAGCGAACGGCAGCCATTTCCGGGCGTCGCCGATGAGCTGTCCGACGAGTCCTTCGATGAGGGCGAGCCAGGCCAGGGCGGTGGCGATGGCACCGATCTGGTTGGTGATCAGGGCGCCGACGCCGACCCCGAGAGCGGCGAAGACAGCGTTCCAGGCGATGCCGCCTGCCACCGTACGCCAGAGATCGGTGTTGTCGAACTGGATGGTCTCACCGCGCACCGTCAGCCACACCGCGGTCGAGCTGAGCGCGCTGATCGCGGCGGCGAGGCCGAACCCCAGGCCGGCCGCGGTGTAGACGGCGAGTTTGGCCAGCACGACGCGGGCACGGCGGGGGACGGCGAGGTAGGTGTCGGAGACGGTGCGGTGCCGGTGCTCGCCGGCCACCGCGGTGATGCCGAGGACCAGCGTGAACAGCGACACCAGGCCGAGATGGGCGACGGCCTGCTGCTGGACGCCGGGGTCGGCGAGATTGTCGCCACGCAGCATCAGCCCGCTGACGCCGAGCACGATGATCAGCTGTGCGGCGGCGAGCAGCAGCCAGGCGCCGCGGGTGGTGCGCAGCCGGAGCCATTCGGCGGCCAGGATCGCGGTCATCGGGTGCTCCCGGTGGTGAGGCGCAGGAATTCGCTCTCGAGGCCGGCGGGTCCGGACAGGTCGGTGAGCGGGCCGGCGTAGCGGACGGTGCCGTCGTGGACGATGACGACCCGGTCGGCGGTCTGGGCGACCTCGGCCAGGACGTGGCTGGAGACGACGATGGTGCGGCCCTGGGCGGCCAGGTCGCGCAGCAGGCCGCGCAGCCAGGCCATGCCGGCGGGATCGAGGCCGTTGGCGGGTTCGTCGAGGACGAGTACGGGTGGGTCGCCCAGCAGCGCGGCGGCCAGGCCGAGGCGCTGCCGCATGCCCAGCGAATAGCCGCCGACGCGCCGGTCGGCGGCGGCGCTGAGGCCGACCTGGTCGAGGACGACGCCGACCCGGGCGTCAGGGAGGTCGGCGAGGCGGGCGGCGACGCGCAGGTGCTGGCGACCGGTGCGGCCGGGGTGCGCGCCGGACGCTTCGAGCATGGCGCCGACCGTACGGCGGGGATGGTCGAGGTCGGCGTAGTGGCGCCCGCCGATCAGCGCGGTGCCGCCGGACGGCCGGATCAGGCCGAGGATCATGCGCAGGGTGGTGGACTTCCCGGCGCCGTTGGGACCGAGGAAGCCGGTGACGCCCGGTGTCAGGTCGACGGTGAGCCGGTCGACGGCGGTCACCGGCCCGAATCGTTTGGTGAGGTCGCGTATCGCGATGTCGGTCATGACGCTCACCCTCGCGGGCCGGGCCGCCCGGTGTCGTCACCTGCCTGGGGCATCGTGAAGATACCGCGGTCGCGGTACGCCGCGGCCCGCGCTCCGGCCATACGGTGTTCGGTGTGAACGTCATCGGCCGACTCCGCCACCGCGCTCGCTACCGGCCGCACCTGGCCGACCTGGTCGTGGCCATGACCGTGCTGCTGGTGACGTTGCTGACCACGACCGCGCCGGGCCATCTGCGCGACGGGCCGGCCCTGGCCGCCGCCGCGATCGCCTGCGGTGCCCTGCTGGTGCGGCAGCGGCTGCCGTACGCCACGCTGGTGGTCAGCACGGTGGCCGCCGAGGTGTATCTGGCGTGGTACCAGAATCTGAACGGCATGCTGATCCTGGCCGCGCCGCTGTTCGCGCTCTACACCGTGGCGGAGCTGTCCGAGCGCCGGTGGGCGCTGCTGGCCGGGATCCTGCTGGTGCTGGGCGTCGGGATGTTCCACACGGTCGGCGTGCCCTCGCGGGTCCTCGGCCCGGAGAATCTGGCCCTGGCCGCGCTCGGCGCGCTGGCGGTCGCGGCCGGCACGGCGGCCCGACACCGGCGGCTCTACCTGGCCGAGGTGGAGCGGCGGGCCCGCGACGCCGAACGAGACCGGGGCACCGAGACGCGCCGCCGGCTCACCGAGGAACGGCTGCGGATCGCCCGGGACCTGCACGACAGCGTCGGTCACCACCTCGCGCTGATCACCGTGCAGGCCGGGGTCGCCCAGCACACCGCGACCGGCGCCGATCCGGCTATGCGCCAGACCCTGACCGGCATCCGGCAGAGCAGCAAGGCCGCCCTCGAGGAACTCCGCGAGTCGGTCGGGCTGTTGCGCGGGCCGGGTGACGACCCGGTGCCGCGGCAGCCCGCCGCCGGGCTGGACGAGCTCGACGATCTGCTCGACCGCTTCCGTGGCGCGGGGCTGGACATCGCCTGCCACCTCGACGGTGACGGCGGGCGTCTGCCCTGGGCGAGCGATCACACCGCGTACCGGATCGTGCAGGAAGCCCTGACCAACGCCCGTAAACACGTAGGCCCGGTGGCGGTCACCGTGTCGCTGCGCCACGACCCGGAGGCGGTGACCGTCATCATCGACAACGACGGCCCGGTCCGGCCCGGCCGGGACGGGCACGGCATCACCGGCATGCGGGAACGGGTCACCGCGCTCGGCGGCACGCTGCTGGCCGGCCCACGGCCGGACGGCGGGTTCCGGGTCGCCGCCGTGATTCCGGTGCTCAGATGATCCGCGTCGTCGTGGCTGACGACCAGCCGTTGCTACGCGCGGGTTTCGCCACCCTGATCGGTTCCGCCCCCGACCTGTGCGTCGTCGGCGAGGTCGGCCACGGCGACGACGTGCTCGCCCTCGTCCGCGCGACGCCGGTGGACGTCGTGCTGATGGACATCCGGATGCCCGGGATGGACGGGCTGGAGACCACCCGCCGGATCACCGCGGACCCCCGCCTCGCCGCGGTGCGCGTGCTGGTGCTGACCACCTTCGAGATCGACGAGTACGTCTTCGCCGCGCTTCGTGGCGGCGCCAGCGGCTTCCTCGGCAAGAGCGCCGACCCCGCCGACCTGCTCGACGCCGTCCGGATCGTGCACCGGGGCGAAGCCCTGCTCACCCCGGCCGCGACACGCAGCCTGATCGCCCGCTACCTCGCCCGGCCCGAGCGGGCCGACCCGCCGGACACCGCCCGGCTGGCCGCGCTGACCGACCGGGAACGCGAGATCCTCGCCGTGGTCGCCACCGGCCTGACCAACGACGAGATCGCCGACCGGCTCACGCTCAGCCCGCACACCGTGAAGACCCACGTCAACCGCACGATGGCCAAGCTCGGCGCGCACGACCGCGCCCAGCTCGTCGTCATCGCGTACGAGACCGGGCTGGTCCGCCCCGGCCGGGCCTAACCGGACGGCTTGGACCGCGGTGTCGTACCCGTTGACCAGCTTGATGGCGTCGGTCTGTCCGGCGACGGCGCTGCCGACGACCCGCCCGGATGCCGGGTCCTGCACGAAGGTGCGCAGCTGGGCGAGCTGGTCGGCGGGAAGCTCCGGCGGGTAGTGCACAAGGTCACGGTGCGCGGCCGCAGCTGGCACGACCCCATCGCGGACCTCTCGGGGGCGGCTCAGCCGAACCGCCCACCCGGCCGAACAGTGCCTTGTGAGGGCCATCGAGGAAGTGCTGCACGACAGCAAGCGCACCAGGGTCGTCCGGATCCATCCCGCCGACGGCTCCGCCCCGATCATCCGTAAGGAGCCCCTCGGGCCCGGCGCGGCCGGACGGCTCCGCAACGAGCTGGCGATGCTGCGCCGTCTCGACGGGGTGGACGGCATTCCGCGGTTGATTCCGCAGACGCCGGACGGCACGCTTGCCTACGCCGACACGCCGGTCGGGCCGCTGGCCGCGTTGCCCTCGCCGTGGGACGTGGGACCTTTGCTCCTCCTCGCTCACCGGCTGGCGACCACGCTCGCGGCGGTCCACCGGCAGGGCGTGGTGCACCGCGACGTGAGCCCCGCGAACATCCTGGTCCCGCTGGTGGACGGGCGGCCGGCGCCCGAGGGGCAGCCCATGCTGATCGACTTCGAGCTGTCTACCACGATGGCCGAGGATCGGTTCGCGGCGGTTCTCGAGGAGGGACTGGCCGGGACGCTGCCCTATCTGGCACCCGAACAGACCGGGCGCACCGGCCGGCCGGTCGACCACCGGGCCGATCTCTACGCGCTCGGCGCGACCCTGTACGAGCTCGAGACCGGCCGGCCGCCGTTCGGCCGGGACGGCGATCCGCTACGCCTTGTGCATGATCATCTTGCCCGCATGCCGGTGCCGCCCGCCGAGCTGAATCCCGACGTCCCGGCTCTGCTGTCCGAGATCACGATGCGACTGCTCGCGAAGGAACCGGATCGGCGGTACCAAAGCGGTGAAGGGCTCGCCTACGACCTGGGCCGGCTGCGCGACGGCGCCGGCGGGTTCCCGCTCGGCGAGCGGGACTTCCCGATGCGGCTGGCACCGCCGAGCCGGCTCATCGGCCGCGACGAGCCGCTCGCGACCCTGCGCGCCCTGTTCGCCGAGGCGGTCACCGGCCACCGAGGCGTAGCCCTCGTCACCGGTCCGCCCGGGGTCGGCAAGACCGCACTCATCGCCCGGCTCCGCCCTGCCGCGGCGGCGGCCGGCGGCCGGTTCGTCAGCGGCAAGTTCGACCAGTACCGTCGCGACCTGGGTGCGGACGCCGTCGGGCAGGCGTTCACGGCGCTCGGCGTCCAGCTGCTCGCCGAGCCCGAGGAAGAGGTGGCCCGGCTGCGCGCGCGCCTGCTCGTGGATCTCGGTGCCACCGCCGGGCTGGCCGCCGCTCTGTTCCCGCCGTTCGCGGCGCTGCTGGGCGTGCCGGCCGAGGAGGAGGCCGACGACACTCGGACGGTCGGGGCCCGGATTCGCCAGATGGGCCTGGGCCTGCTGCGGGCC
This sequence comes from Actinoplanes sp. NPDC051470, assembly GCF_040682035.1. NCBI lineage: Bacteria > Bacillati > Actinomycetota > Actinomycetes > Micromonosporales > Micromonosporaceae > Actinoplanes > Actinoplanes sp. NPDC051470. The sequence continues at coordinate 120,148 of NZ_JBFBAA010000030.1, read as the reverse complement.
ATCGCCAGCAGCGCGCATCCGGTCGTGTTCTTCCTCGACGACCTGCAGTGGGCCGCGCCGACCGCGTTCGCCTTCCTCGACGCCGTGCTCGACGAGCCCGACCTGCCCGGCGTGCTGGTGCTCGGTGCGTTCCGCGAGGCGGAGGTGGACGAGGCGCACCCGCTCACGCCCATCCACAACAGGCTCCGGCAGGCCGGCCGGGAGGTTCGGCTGGACAACCTGCCGCCGGGCGACCTCGGCAAGCTGCTCGCCGAGATGCTGCGGCTGCCAGGCCCCGAGGCGGCGCCGCTGGCGGAGCTGTTGGCGGCCCGCACCGCGGGGAACCCGTTCGACACGGTCGAGCTGGTCAACGCCCTGCGTCGGGAGGGCGCCCTGGTGCCCGAGGGGGAGGGCTGGCGGTGGGATCCGGGTACGCTGCGCCGGTTCGTGGGGCGCGGTGACGTGGTCGACCTGCTCAGCAGCCGGATCGAGCAGCTGCCGCCGGCGAGCCGCGAGCTGCTCGAGGTGATGGCCTGCCTCGGCGGCGAGGTCGAGGTCGAGCTGCTGCGGATGGCGTCCGGTCTGCCGGCCGGCGCCGTCGGCCTCGGCCTGCTGCCAGCGGCCGAGGACGGCCTGGTGGTGGTGAGCCGGGAGGGGATCCCGGTGGTGAGCTTCCGGCACGATCGGGTGCAGCAGGCCGCGTACGGGCGGCTGAGCGCGCCCGCCCGGGCACGGCTCGGCCTCGATGTCGCTCGCCGACTCGCGGCCGATCCGCGATACGCGGCGGCCGCCGCCCAGCAGTACCTGCCGGCCCTCGACGTGCTCACCGACCCGGCCGAGCGGCACGCCGTTGCCGGCCTGCTGCGCAGCGCCGCCGCCACCGCCCGGATGGTCAGCAACCACGTCGCCGCCGAGACGTTCCTCGCCGCGGCTCTCGACCTCCTCGACCCGTCCGACGACAACTACCGTGCCGTCCAGGCGGAGTGGCACGTCGCGCTGTGCGGACTCGGCCGGTTCGCCGAGGCCGACGTCGTGTTCGAGACGCTGGAGGCGGCCGGACAGGATCCGGTGCGGCACGCCGGAACGGTCTGCGCGCAGATCGTCGGCTACACCAACCGCGGGATGGTCGTGGAGGCGGTCCGCCTCGGGCTCGGCCTGCTCCCTCGGCTCGGCGTGCCGGTGCCGCCGCCCGCCGAGATGGGCGCGGAGATCGGCGCGGGCGTGGAGACGCTGTACGCGTGGCTGGCCGACGGCGACGCCGAGGACGACCTGCGCCGGCCCGACTTCACCGACCCCCGCCTGCTCGCCGTCGCCCGGGTGATCAACCGGCTGATGCCGCCCGCGTTCTTCTCGGACAAGGTGACCTTCGCCTGGCTGGTGATGAGGGCGGGCGAGGTGTGGATCCGGCGCGGCGCCGCGGCCGAGCTCGTCGGGCCGTTCGCCCACGTCGGCTTCGTCACGATCCCGGTGCGCGGCGACTACGCGGCGGGATACCAGGCCACGCGCCGGGTGATCGCGGTCAGCGCGGCCCGCGGGTACGAGCCGGACACGTCGCAGGCGAAGTTCCTGCACGCCCTCAGCACGATCGCGTGGTTCGAGCCTGTCGAGCACGGCGTGCGCCTGGGGCACGAGGCTCACGACGGGCTGCTGCGCGGCGGCGACCTCCAGAACGCGGCTTCCACCTACTACGTGACGCTGCCCCAGCTGGTCGACTGCGGTCCCGACCTGGACGTGCTCGGCGCCGAGGCGGACGCGGCCCTGGCACTGTGCGATCGGATCGGCTACGACCACGCCGGCGCGGCCTTCGTCTCGTACCGTCAGCTGTGTCGGGCCCTGCGCGGCGAGACCGCCGGCCCGGGCCGGTTCACCGACGACGCCTTCGACGAGGGGTCCCACCTCGAGTCGGCGGCCACGAACCCGACCGCGCTGGTGAACTTCCACATCGTGCGGGCCTTGGCCGCGGCGGTCTTCGGCGACGACGCGGCACTGGCCCGCCACGCGGCGGCGGCGGTGCCGCTGCTGCCGGTCATCACCGCGACCTACGGCAACGCGACGGCGCACATCCTGGCTGTGCTCGGGGCCGCGCACCGGGCCCGCACGGCGAGCGGCGCCGAGCGGGAGGCGGCGCTCGCCGACCTTCGTGTGAGCCGGGACTTCCTGGCCGCCAGGGCGGCCGACCAGCCCGGGAACTTCCGGCATCTGCTGCGTCTCGCCTCGGCCGAGGAAGCGGTGCTGGCCGGGGACTTCGCCGCCGCGGCGGCCGCCTACGACGCCGCCGTGGCGGACGCCTCGGTGGCCCGCCGTGCCTGGCACGCCGGCCTGATCTGTGAGCGGGCCGCGAGCTTCTTCCATGCCAACGCCATGGAGCACACGGGCGATCGGCTGCTCTCGGATGCGTGGGGTGCGTACGCCCGATGGGGCGCGATCGGTAAGACCCGCCAGCTGGAGCGCGACAACGGATTCCTGGCAGCGGCGCCCGCCCGGACCGGCAACCCCGGCGCGCTGACCACGTCGAGCAGTCTCAACGTCTCCACGGGGGTGATCGACCTGCTCGCCGTGCTGGAGGCCGCCCGGGCGCTGAGCTCGGAGACCGACCTCGACCGGCTGCGCCTGCGGGTCGAGCAGGTGCTCAGTGCGATGACCGGCGCCACCGCGGTACGGGTGCTGCTGCGGGACGAGGCGGGCGGCGGGTGGATCCTGCCCGCCGACGCGATCGTCGGCCGTCCCGCGCTCCCCGCGGCCGAGGCTGCCGGCTTGCTGCCGCTCACCGCCGTGCGTTACGCGGAGCGCACCGGTGAGCCGATGCTGGTCGAGGATGCCTCGCGCGACGACCGGGTCGCCCGCGACCCGTACTTCGCCGGCCTCGACCACTGCTCACTCCTCGTCGTCCCGGTGCTGAGCCAGGGCGTACCCAAGGCGATGTTGGTCCTGGAGAACAGGCTGACCCGGCAGGCCTTCACCACCGCCCGGTTGGACGCGGTGCTGCTCGTCGCCGGTCAGCTCACCGTCTCGCTCGACAACGCGCTGGTCTACGCCTCGCTGGAGCGCAAGGTCGCCGAGCGCACCGAGGAGCTGGCGGAGGCGAACTGCCGGCTCGAGCAGCTGACTCTGACGGACCCGCTGACCGGCTTGGCCAACCGCCGGCGGCTCACCGAGGCGCTCGAGGCCGAGTGGGTGCGAGCCCTGCGATCCGGCGAGCCGATCGGCCTGGCGATGATCGACATCGACAATTTCAAGAAGTACAACGACCGCTACGGCCACCAGGGCGGCGATGAGTGCCTGCGGCGTGTGGCGAGGGCCTTGGCCGCCAGCGTACGCGGCACCGACGTGGTGGCCCGATACGGCGGCGAGGAGTTCTCGATCATCATGCCCGGGACCACCCTCGCACGCGCCGGTCAGGTCGCCGAACGGGCCTGCCAAGCGGTGGCCGAGCTCCGCGAACCGCACGCGCTGGCCGACCGAGGCATCGTCACGATCAGCGCGGGCGTCACCGCGGCCGCTCCGGCGACCGGCGCCCAGCCGGACAGCCTGATCAAGCTGGCCGACGAGGCCTTGTACGACGCCAAGCGAGCCGGTCGCAACCGCGTCGTCACCACCTGAACCCCGCAGCTGTCGATGCCTAATGACGAGATACCGGCCGTACAGTCGGATCGTCGAACGCCGTCCTGGAGAGGTTGGGCTCTGGTGTCAGGAGGAAGTTCCGCTGCGAGCTGGGCTCGGTGCCGGGCAGTTCTCGCTGACGTGCCGGACCTCGTACTCGCGGTCGTCGGTGGTGATGCCCGATGGCCGGCCGGCGAAGTACGCCTCCACCTTCTGCCGGCCGATCCTCTGCTCGTAGTGCAGGTGCGGGGGCGCCGGACCGGCCGGTGCTGCCGACCTTGCCGATCTGCTGACCGATCTGCACGCGCTGCCCCTGCTCGACCATCGGTGGCTCCAGCAGGTGCAGGTATTGCGTCTGCCACCGGCCGCCGTGGTCGAGCCGTACCCAGTAACCGCCGCCGGTGCCTCGAGGACCTTTCGGGTTCTGTTGGGTGACGAACCATCGGAAACTCTCAACCGTTCTCAGAGCGGTCGAGGCCCACACCGATTCAGTGCGGGCATTCGTCGTCTCGGGGCGAGGTCTCGGCCGGCGGGCCGCCGCGGGAGGCCGCCTACCGGATGCTGAGTCTGCTCGGTCCGGGCCTCGCCGCCGACGACGCCTTCACGGCCGAATTGGCCGTGCGCCTGGCCGGGGGTATGAGCGACCGGCGCCGCCCCGTCGAGGGGCGGCGCCGGAGGAGATCGCGGTTCTGTGGGCTACCAGAGGATGCCGGGCTGCGGAATCTCCGAGCCGGCGGCGAAGTAGTTGTGCCACTTCCAGCCGGTGCCGGAGAAGGAGGTGCCGGTGGAGCGGGCCACGTAGACGTCGGCGGCCGCGCCGCGGGTGAACGTCACGATGTCGTCGCGCCCGTCGCCGTTGAAATCACCCGTGCCAGGGATCTCGGACCCGGCGGCGAAGTAGTTGTGCCACTTCCAGCCGGTGCCGGAGAAGGAGGTGCCGGTGGAGAGGGCGACGTAGACGTCGGCGGCCGCGCCGCGGGTGAACGTCACGATGTCGTCGCGGCCGTCGCGGTTGAAGTCACCCACCGACGGCAGTTCGGTGCCGGCGGCGAAGTAGTTGTGCCACTTCCAGCCGGTGCCGGAGAAGGAGGTGCCGGTGGAGAGGGCGACGTAGACGTCGGCAGCCGGGCCGCGGGTGAATGTGGCGATGTCGTCGCGGCCGTCACCGTTGAAGTCGCCGACGGCCGGGATCTCGTTACCGGCGGCGAAGTAGTTGTGCCACTTCCAGCCGGTGCCGGAGAAGGAGGTGCCGGTGGAGAGGGCGACGTAGACGTCGGCAGCCGGGCCGCGGGTGAATGTGGCGATGTCGTCGCGGCCGTCACCGTTGAAGTCGCCGACGGCCGGGATCTCGTTACCGACGGCGAAGTAGTTGTGCCACTTCCAGCCGGTGCCGGAGAAGGAGGTGCCGGTGGAGAGCGCGACGTAGACGTCGGCAGCCGGGCCGCGGGTGAATGTGGCGATGTCATCGCGCCCGTCACCGTTGAAGTCACCGACCATTGGTGTCTCCGTGCCGGTGGCGAAATGGTCATGCCATTTCACGCCGGTGCCGGAGAAGGAGGTGCCGGTGGAGAGCGCGACGTAGACGTCGGCAGCCGGGCCGCGGGTGAAGGTCACGATGTCATCGCGCCCATCACCGTTGAAATCCCCGGCGACACCGCTGAACCCGCCCCCGGGCGGCGGCGCGGCCGACGCCGAGGTGGCCGGAATCTGCACGATCATCGTGACGGCGGCGGTCGCCGCCAGGCTGACGAGACGCGTTAGCGAAAACATGATGATGGTCCCCGTTTCTGTCTGATGAATTGCCGGGCAGTCGACTGTGATCCGGATCAAACTAGCGCTGATCCGCGCATTAGCCGCTCTTCAGTCTGATTGCTGTCCAGAACCAGTAGAAGCCACATCTCGGTCGGGCCTCAGGTAGCCTCCCGGCTCCCGCGAAGCGGGGGCGATGTGGCGTACGCGTGGACGACAGCGGCGCCGGCAGATTTCAACGCTGGCGTGGCGCCAACGGATCTGGCGTCCGAAGCCGCTCAGCGTCGCGTCATGGATCTGCGTGCTCAGGCGGCGGCGGGTCGGGTGCCGGCCTTCGAGTCGCATGCGTATGGCGTCAGGACTAGCACCGGCGCCTGATATCTGGTTGACCAGCGCTGACGCCGGCGTGAGCTCCGCGGCGGTGGCTCCGTGGTTTGGGGTGGGGTAAAGGCCGCGTGATCTTCGTTCGCGATCTGGCGAAACGGCTTGACTACGGTCTGGCAACTACCAGTAAGTCGCCCTAAGTCGGGGCCAAAGGTATAAAGTTATCTTGTTCTGTCGTGGTTCAGGGGCATTAGGGCTTCCTGGCCGCTCGCTCCCCACCCCCAGACCCCGGGTGGGCTGACGTGTCCGGTCGACCAATCGGCTGACGCCGTGGCCCAGTCATGTTCAAGGCGGGTGGGGTCTCGTTGTTCAAGATCTTGGTGGTCGATGACGAGCCGGACCTGCGCTACCTCCTGCGGCGGGTCTTCGAGCGGGCCGGTTATGAGGTGGCGGACTGCGGTAACGGCGCGACGGCGCTGGAGACCGCGCGTCGATCGCCACCGGATCTGGTAGTGACCGACATGATGATGCCAGTGATGGGCGGGGCTGAACTCATCCGCAAGCTACGCGCCGACGCGGTCACCGCGCAGATACCGATCCTCGCCGTTACCGGCGACGCGCACCTGGCAGTTGGCGCCGACGCGGTGCTGGCCAAACCCTGGACATCGCAACTGCTGTTGGCTGCGGTGACCGCGCTCATGGCAGAGAAGGCGGATCGAACGTGAAACGACTGGCAACAGGTGTTCCCGGACTTGATGTCGTGCTCGGCGGTGGGCTCGAGCCCGGTTCGGTCACCGTGCTTGCCGGCGCCCCCGGGGCCGGCAAGACGATCCTGGCCCAACAGATGTGCTTCGCCAACGCCACACCGGAACACAAGGCCGTCTACTACACGACCCTATCGGAGCCACATTCCAAACTGGTCCGCCACCTGGACCCGTTCGACTTCTTCGTCCTCCAAGCGTTGGGCCCGCGGGTGGAGTACCTACACCTGGGTGATCTCATCCGCGGTGACCGGCCCGGCCGGATGGAACCACTGGTCGACGAGGTAGCACGTAAGACGATGGACGAACATCCCGTCCTGGTGGTGATCGACAGCGCGAAGGCGTTGCGGGACTTCACCGGCGAACGCGAACTACGGATGGCCTTCTACGACCTGACCAGCCGAATGGCCCACGCCGATGCCGCGCTCCTTCTGCTCGGCGAGTACACCCCAGCCGAGATGGCCGCAGGGGTTGAATTCTCCCTGGCCGACACGATCATCCACCTCGCATACGAACCCCGCGAACCGATCGACCGGCGCTGGCTGCGGGTCGTGAAAATGCGCGGCACCCACCACCTCGAAGGCAAACACACCTTCCGCATCAGTGCACGCGGGTTCGAGGTGTTCCCCCGCATCGAAACCCTCGACACCGGGCCGGCGCAAGAGGTCACCGGCCGGATCCACAGCGGGATTCCCGGCCTCGACGTCCTCATGGGCGGCGGGATCGGCGCCGGCGAGGCCACCGTCATCCTCGGGCCGTCCGGAATCGGCAAGACCATCGCCGGGCTCGGGTTCGTCACCGAAGGCATCAGCAAGAACGAACGCTGCCTCTACGTCACCTTCCAGGACACCGCCGACCAACTCGTCAAGATGGCCGCCACCTTCGGCTGGGAGCTCGGCACCGCCCGCGACCAGGGACACCTCATCGTGCACCACGTGCCGCTCGGCGAACTCGACCTGGACCTGCTCGCCGAGCGCATCCGTCAAGAACTCCTCGGCGGCCCGATCCACCGCGTCGTGATCGACAGCCTCGCCGAGATGGTCTTGGCCGCCCGCGAAACCGACCGGTTCCCCGCCTACGCCCGCAGCCTGACCGGGATCATCCGCGCCGCCGGCGCCACCCTGGTCATCACCAGCGAAACCGCCGCCCTGGGACCCAGCCAAGAACCTATCGGCGGAGTCACGTTCTTGTTCCACAACGTGATCCTGTTGCGCTACATCGAGATGAAGTCTTCCACCGGCCGAGCGCTGAACATCGTGAAGATGCGCAACAGCGACCACAGCAAAGACGTTTACTGCTTCACCGTCGCCGCGGACGGTCTGACCGTCAGCGGTCCCCTGGAATCAGTCACCGGGGTGCTCGGCTGGAGCGCGCTACGAACCCCTACCCCCGCCTCCTGAAACCGGAGGCTGGCATCTATCGGATGCCGGACGGGGACAACGCAGTGGGCAGACCAGTGGGAGATCCATGAAGGACTCGGCCCGGGCAGGGGGAAACCTGCGCGCGATCCGCTGCCAGTCGTAGGCCCGTCACAGACAGACCTCGCCCCGGCTTACCCCGCTCGACCAGCGCCACGTCGGTCTTGACCGTCGCCCTCGACACTCGTGCCCAGACCGGATAATCGTACGAACAGTGCCTTGTCACGCTTTAGAGGCTTTCGCCGGAGCGCCGGCCCGCGGTAGCTTGGTCGCGAATCCGCCAACGGCGGAGCAGCCCGTCTTCCTGAACTCAGGCGATCACGGAGCCCGATCTGTCGTCGCGGCTTCGCGATGCGGAACACGAGGTCCTGGCCGATGGCCGACGAACACTCTGCTGCACGGCAATCAGGTCCTTCCCCGAGCCGCCCCGGACCTCCGGATCGGGTATGGGACCTGGTCAGCGCGTACGGTCCCGAGCCGGTCGGCTTGTGTCAGGTCGTTGGCAGGCTAGTGCCCGGCATCGACGGGATCGGCTTGTCAGCCGGCAGCCGGGCGTCTGGCCCGCTGCTCCGGTTCGCCAGCGACGACGCCAGCTTCCTGATCGAAGACCTCCAGCAGACCCTGAGCGAAGGCCCCTGCCAGGACGCCGCCGCCACGCGGCGGCCCGTGATGGCCGCTGACCTGGGGACCGGATCCTGGCGGCAGCGGTGGCCGCGGTTCACCAAAGCCGCCCTGAAAGCCGGGATACGGGCGGTGGCCGCACTGCCGTTGCACGCCGGCGGAGTCCGCCACGACGGGGCACTGGACCTGTATCGCCGTTACCCGGGCGCGCTGGACGGCACCCAACGGACAGCGGCGTCAATCTTCGCCGCGGCGGCCGCGGAACTGCTCACCCTGGACGAGCTGGGTCTGAAACTAACCGAAGCCTTCACTAACGGCCGGGGCAGGTGCACGCCGGCCGTCGCCGGGTCCAGCGCCGCAGCAGGCCCGCCGGCGGTGCCGTTGGTCTGCTGGTTCGACGCCACGACGCTGTCCGAGGTACGCGCGCAGGTACGAGCTTATTGTGCCAGCCACGGCCTGACAGGCGACGACCTGTACCTGTTCGTTCTGGCCGTACACGAGGCGATGACCAACGTCGCACGCCACGGCGGCGGTCGCGGCCAACTGGTGCTCTGGTGGCACGCTGACCACCTGTGGTGTGAAATCGCCGACCACGGTCCCGGTATCCCCAGTACCTACCTGCCGGCCCGACAGCCCGACACCAGCCGGCTCGACCAGCGTGGGTTGTGGCTCATCAGGCGGATATGCACCAGTTGTAAGGTGACCACCGACGCCACCGGCACCCGCCTGCTGCTCGGCTACCGCCTCGACCATCGCACCGTCACCAGCACAATGCCGGACCTCTGAGGCGCTGGCCAAGAGGGGTTTCAGGGGTTGGTAGCGGGCCGACCGTCGGGGTATCACGATGATCATGTCCATTGGACCATCGCGGCGTGATGGTGTGGCAGGTATTCGTAGTCGTGGACGGTGCGCCGGCACCGGTCGATCCAGCACAGGGTGCTCGAGGGCCCACCGGCAGTACGACGAAGGTGCTCTGCCCGGCCAGTTTCGCCACGATCGGTGCGGGAAGTCGGCGGCCAGCGCGACACCACCAGCACTCTCAAGGGTGAACCACACTTATCCCGCTGACCACGACCCGCAAGTACGACAGCACACAACAAAAGCAGTGTGAAGGGAAAATGATCTGGGTATCGCCTGGCCACGCCGCTCGGCCCCGTTACGGGCGACCGCCGCAGACCGGGCCGCACGAACAGAATCTCCAGGAATCAACCCGCCGGGCGCCCAAACAACAAGCCGGTCCGAGCCGCGACCCCCGTAGAATGCAAGGTGCGGTTCTCTTGACGAACCGTTGCCTAGGACCCCGGCATGCTACAAGCCCGCCAAGGCGTAACCATGCCCCCGAATTCCGATGGCGCCAACCAAATCCGCGAAGCGATCCTTGGTATCGCCAAGCCCGTCATCCCCGTGAACACAGCCCCGCCCATCACCATATCCGCCACCCAGCGGCCCTGCGGCACTCTCACCGTCACGGTGGCCGGAGAACTCGATTTCGGCACTGCGTCCACCTTGTACCGGCAGATCTGCGGGCTCCTCCACGGCCAATACGGCGGCGAACTGGAACTGGACTTCTCCCGTCTCGACTTCTGTGACCTGGCCGGATGGCGCGCCGTCCACGCGGTGGCGGAAACCGCCACGAAAAGGCGGTACCGCACCCGCATCACCGCAGCGGCACCATGCCTCGACAAGGTGCTGGAGCTATGCCACATTCCTGTGTTCCTGGGCTACACGCCGCCGCAGAAGCCGTTGCAGTGATTCCAGCACGGTGTAGCAGTCCACTGCCAGCCGCACACGGCACCAGGGGGTCTGGAAGAACGACCCAGCGTAGTCGATCTTTTCGATTTTGCGCTCCGAAATGATGCTCCCAACAAAATAGATTTCGTTCAACCTAATAGTATGACTTTGAACAGGGCAACCTTCATCGCCACGGAGATGTACCAATTCCGCATGATCGAGTGCGCGCTTCTCGGCAAATCAGCTTACGCCGGGCCGAGGTCTAACCAGTCTTGCCATCACATACGGTCATTTGATTCTCTACAAGATGGGGCCGCGGCGGGTTGTCCTCCTCCTGGCGAAACCCATCTTGTCCGTCGCGGCCTTGGCCCAGCGGAGCAGATTCGATGAGACGAACTAGGCCCGACTTCTCTCATTCGACCTGATCCGCTACAGCTCAGGCTATGTCGGTCGGATCAGGTTTGTTGAGAACTCACATTGATAGCGGGCGTCCGGACCTGGGCGCGGCAATGAAGGTCATCCGCACCCATCTGCGCCGGCGCCCGTCTCTCGTCTCGGCCGCGCACGGCTCGGCCTGCATCCTGACCGGGGTGCTTCAGGCGTTCCACAACGGTCGGCGAGCCCGTTTTCGTAGCCCCACCCGGCGTTGCGTCTTACGTTGGCCGGCGTGGGGGTGTCTGAGGCGTTGCCCGGTTTGGTGGTGCCACGACCCGACCGAGGTCGCCAACGCGCGTCAAGCCCATATCTGCGGCTGCAGGGCGGTGGCGTGTTGGACGCAAGGCGCGAGCTGGTGGGCACCGGATCAGGCGGCTGGGTCTACTTCGTCGAGCCTACGAAGGTCCACGCCGCCGGTGCGGGTTAGGTGCAACCTTCGACGGAATCCGGCCGAATCATTCCTGAGGTACGTGTGGGGCGGAGGTCGTCGGGGTGTCTGCGTCGGTGGACCATCGGTCGAGGGCGGCTTGGAGTTGGTCTGGGTCGATGGGTTTGGCGAGGTAGTCGTCCATTCCGGCGGCGTAGCAGCGTTGCCGGTCTTCGGCGAGGGCGGCGGCGGTCATGGCGATGATGGGGGTGTGTTGGTTCGTGCCTTCGTGGTGGCGAAGTTCGGTGGTGGCGGTGTAGCCGTCCATTCTGGGCATTTGGCAGTCCATGAGGATGGCTTGGTAGGGCTTCGCGGCAGCGAGGTCGAGAGCCTCCAGGCCGTTGCCGGCGATGTCGACTTCGTAGCCGAGGGAGGCCAGGGTGTCGACGGCGACCATCTGGTTGATGAGGTTGTCTTCGACGAGCAGGATCGTGCCGTGGCTGCCGATGTCGGCGGGGGGAACTGGTGCGATGGTGCCGTGTTCGGCTGCCTGGGCTACGTCCGGGATGAGGACTTCCAAGAGGCAGTTGTAGAGCTGGGAGGGGCCGATCGGTTTGGGGAGCATGCCGCCGGCGCTGGCGCTGGTGGCGATCTGAGTTACGTCGGGGAACTCACGACGTAGCGGTGAGAGGTTCCGCGCGCCGTACCGCTGAAGATTTCGTAAGAACCGCCGGCTAGGCCTTTGCGCGGCGGCGCGGCGGTTCCCGGGCGGCGGTCACTCGACACTGTCCGATAGCCACATCGACGAACGCGTGTACTTCGGGGCAGAGTTGGTTCAGCCGTCTTGACGGTCGACCAGCAGCTGGCCTATTTTGTATTGAAAGGTTTCAATCAGCGGTTGTGCACCCGGGAGACTGTCATGAGACGCGCCGGCCCCGTCCGTATCAAGCAAGGGCTGGCCCTGGTCATGGCGGCCGTGATGTCTTCTGTGGTGCCGGTCGGCACTCCGGCTGCCTCCGCAGATCTGCGAACCGAATCACCCGGCTGGCCGGCAAACCCAAATTGGCGCCGCTACGTGCAGACCCCATCGACACCGGACGTGCATCCGGTCGGCGTGGTGGGAACGTCCGGGGACGTGGCCAACCCGCAGGGGCTTACCAACCCCCGCGCCGGCGAGGTCACGACCCTCACCGCGACGACGCCCCAGAGATTGTCGTCCAGCCCGGTGACGCTGACGTTCGCGGACGCGCGTACCCGCTATGTCCAACTGCACGTCACGAGACTGGGCCTGACCCCCGCCGGAGACCCCGCGGGAACCTACGTCCAGCTGGCCGAGCTTCAGGTCTTCGGTGACGACCCGAGCTCGAATCTCGCGGCAGGAAGACCTGTCGCTGCCTCCGACACCATCGAGGCGGCCGGCTGGGGCCGGAGCTTCCTCACCGACGGTGTCACCGACACGCAGAACGGCTCCGCCCACGGATGGACATCGACGGCCCGTGGCTCGACCGACACGAGCGCCTCCCCGGTATGGGTGACGATCGACCTCGGTTCGATCAGCACAGTGAGTCGCGTCGTGCTCTGGCCGCGCACGGACACCCTGTCGCCGGACGGGCGGACTGCTTCCTTCCCGGTCGACTACTCGATCCGGACCAGCGCGACAGACGGCCAACCGCCCGACTCCGAGACGCGGGCGACTGTTACCGGGCAGTCCAATCCGCCAGTGCCGACGACCATTGGCGGTGCCTCGATCATCCTGGACTACGGACACGAGGTCGGCGGGTTCCCGACCTTCGACGTCAGTGCGGTGTCCGGCTCACCAACGCTGCAGGCCGGCTACAGCGAGACCCGCACGCAGATCGGTCCACGGGGCGACGGTGTGCCGCCCTGGGCCAGTGGCGATCCGAACCGATACAACATCTACCAAGTCAGCCGGCCCGGACGGATAACCAATCCAGAGATCCAGGGAGGGCAACGCTACCAACAGATATCGCTGACGACTCCCGGAAGCATCTCGTTCCGCTCGGTCGCCATCCGATACACCGCCTTCCGGCCACGGCTGGATCGCAACAGCGGCTACTTCATCTCCAGCTCTGACGAGCTGAACCGCTACTGGCACAACGGTGTCTACACCACGGAAGTCAACCAGCTGCCGGTCGGCACCACCGGACCTCGGTGGAACACCGACGACCGGTCTCTTGACGTTCCCGGCTCGACCGAAGGCGCTGGACTGCTGACCGCTGGAACCGCCTGGACCGATTACACGGTCACCTTCCAGACGAAGATCACGGCGGATCAGGCCGGGTGGATGCTGCGCGGGCAGGACGCTCAGCACGGATACCTGCTCATCCTCGACGCCGCCGACGACACGGTCCCTGGCGGAGGCCCGAACGTCCTGCAGCAGATATCGCAGTCCGGCGGCACCTACAAGACAATCGCGAACGTGCCGCTCCCGGCTCCGGTGCTGCCGGGAACGTGGCACACGGTCAAGGAGGTCGTCAGCGGAACGACGGTGACGACGTACCTCGACGGCCGCCGGATCGCAAGCTTCGACTCGGCCGCTTTCGCCCCCGGCACCGCGGCTTACGCGACCGGCTCCTTCGGATTCCGTCAATTCACCGGCGAACAAGCCAGCTTCCGCAGGCTGTCGATCACCTCACCGGATGGCTTGCTCTACCAGAACTCGCTGTCGAACTCCGCCGCGATCGCGGACTTCACCATCCCCGGCAGAAACGCCGTCCCGCTGATCCTCGACGGTGCCAAGCGTGACCGCGCCGTGTGGTCCGGCGACCTCGCCGTCGAAGGACCAACCGTGTTCTACTCCTCCAACGCGACTGAGTACGTACGTGGTTCGCTCGAGCTGCTGGGAAGCTGGGCAGGAAGCGACGGGTACGTTTCGGGCTCCATGCCACCGCAGACACCGATCAACACCGGCCCGCCCGGAAACACCAGGAACGGCTACTCGGCTTCGTACTCGATGTATTTCGTCCGCGTCCTGGCCGAGTATTACCAGCACACCGCCGATCGTGAATTCGTGCTGAGGCAGTGGCCCCTGGTGGCCAAGGAGCTGGCATGGAGCGCCGCTCAGGTCGGCGCGAACGGGCTGTTCGTCACGACCAGCGGCAACGGCGCGGACTGGGACTACTACGATGGCCCGAAGACTGGCGAAGTGACCGCTTACAACGCCCTCTACTACCGGACCCTGCTCGACGGTGTCCACCTGGCGAATGCCGCCGGCCACCCCGATGTCGCAAACCAGTACGCGGCCCGGGCCGCGGCGCTGAGAACGGCGATCAACGCACGATTGTTCAACGCCGAAACAGGCATCTACGAGCTGAGCGACACGGTCAGGGGAGTGGTCGCCCAAGATGCCAACGTGCTCGCGATCGAGTTCGGGGTCGCGCCGGCTGACAAGGTGCCGGGCATCCTCGCGAAGATCAAGAATGAGCTGTGGACACCCGCCGGCCCGCTGCCCTTCTCCAGCGGGTACCAGGACACGATCAGCCCGTTCATCTCCGGATTCGAGCTCAACGCACGCTTCCGCGCCGGCGACACAACCAACGCCCTGCGCCTGCTCACCAACACGTGGAGCCCGATGATCGCCCCAGGTGATCTCTACACCGGGACGTTCTGGGAGAACGAAAGCATCAACGGGACTCAGGCATCAAACCAGACCAGCATGGCGCACGGCTGGTCGGCGATGCCGACTTCCGCCTTGTCGAAGTACGTCCTCGGAATCCAGCCGGTCGAGCCCGGCTACCGGACGTGGCTGGTGCGGCCGCAGCCGGGCGACCTTGCCTGGACCAAGGGTCAGGCGCCCACGCCGCACGGGCCGCTCGCCGTGGCGTGGAGCCACAACAGCGCCTCCGGGCAGTTCACCATGCGTGTTCAGGCACCGAGTGGAACCTCAGGCACCGTTGCGGTTCCAACGTTCGGACGTTCCATCGACATCAAGGTCAACGGACGTTCGGTCTGGCGCCGAGGGCGAGCGACAGGCGCAAACGCCGGGGTGCGTTCAGCCAGCCTGCACGGCGACTACGTCGAGCTTGCTGTGGGGGCCGGCCAGCAGAACGTGTCCTCAGCTCCGACTCCTGCCCGATGACATGTCACCGAGCGACCTGACGACCCCGCCGTGACGTCTTTGACAGTCGGCCGCGTCTTGCGAGGGGTACCGGGACCTGACGCTCATGTGTACGCGGGTCTCTCCTCGGACCTGCCCCGGGCGCAGCCCGGCGCCGCCAACCGGTTCACCGCGATCTATCACCAGGTCCTTCGCCGGCAGGGCGCCCCAGAGGCGATGGCACTTCGCTACCTCGCCTCGTACGGCCTGCCGACCTTCGACAGCGCCCGGCGGACCGAGCACGGCGTCGCCCCGCAAATCTTCACCCGGGGCGACGCGCGCCGGCCGGCGCTCGCGTTCTTCCCCGGCTATCCAGCCCTCACCAATCCGGCCCCGGCCAACCTCGGCCGGGCGCTCAGCGGCGAATTCGACCTGCACGGCCTCACCCACCCGGTGCCGGTGTGACCGCCGAGCCGCCGGGCTCGGAGCCGCTGGGCCCGGATTCGCTGGCGTGGCTGTACCTCAGCGACTGGCGGGGGATGCTGGTCGGTCTGTGGGCCGGTTCGCTGCAGAACATGCATCCTGCCTTGGGCGCCGCGGTTCGCGACCACTCGCAGTTCTTCGACGAGCGCTGGGAGCGGCTGTTCCGCTCGCTCTACCCACTCGCCGGCATGGTCTACGACGGCCCTCAAGCGGCGCGCACCGCCCGGCAGGTCCGCGATTACCACCTCGCCATCAAAGGCGTGGACGAGCGGGGCCGTCGCTACCACGCGCTCGACCCGGACACCTTCTTCTGGGCGCACGCCACCTTCGCGATGGTTCCGGTGGTGATGTGCCGGCACTTCGGCCGTCCGCTCACCGAGCCGCAAAAGGAGCAGCTGTACGCCGAGACCCTGCGGTGGTACCGGATGTACGGGGTGAGTGACCGCCCGGCACCGGCCGACTGGCGCGGCTTCGAGGCGTACTTCGACCGGATGTGCGCAGAGGTTCTGGAGGACAACTGGGCGACCCGGGCGGTGCTGGATCTGCGGCGGATCGGCAGGCCGCCGCTGTTGCGGTGGTTGCCGGACGCGGCGTGGAGCGTGCTCCGGGCGCCGATGGCGCGGTTCGTGGTGTGGTTGACCATCGGTATGTACCCGCCGGTGGTGCGGGCCAGGCTGGGTTATCGGTGGTCGCGCCGCAGCGCCCTCGCGCTGCGGATGGTCGGTGGCGCGGTCGCGTTCGGCTGGCGGTTCGTGCCGTTCGAGTGGCGCTACCACCCGCGCGCACGAGCGGCCTGGCGTCGCGCCCGTGGATCGTCCGCGCCACCGATGGAAACCCCGCGGCGGAACCTCCCGCCCGCCGGCCGAGTGCGCAACGCGCCGGAGGCCTAGTTCGCAAAGCGTTTCAGCCGACGGTCCGTCCGCCATCTGGCAGCGGTGGTATCGGTGCTGGTACCGCTGTTGCGGTACCACTGAAGTCGAGTCCCACGCGTGCCCGGCGTCGGCGCCGGCTGGGAGTCAACGGCCGGGGCGCTCGGAAACGTTCTCCGGCACGCCCTCGCCGAACCGCAGCGTTGGCCACGAATCGCCCATGACGAGCACAGCGTCGCCGGCGCAGCAGCGACCGGCGGGCAGATGTCCGCTCGCCCACAGCGGCTGACGCGCAACCGTGCTACCGCGGCCGTGGTAGGCGGCAATGTCTGTGTCCGGAGGACGCAGGATTCCGGCGATCAGGCAATCGTTGTCTCATGATCGTGGTGAACGAAGTCCCACGCCGGCAGAGCGTCGAAAGCGCCGTCGACATCCTTCCGGCCAAGGCGGAACTCGGCTTGGTGAGGGAAATCGGTGGTGTCGGCATCCACCCCCGCGCGCTTGATCAGGACTCGGGCGCGCCAGAAGCCATCGTCCATCACGACCGGCGGCTCAACCTGATCCTCATCGTCGGTCCGACCGGGGTGGGCAAGACCGACCGAGCCATCGAGCTGGCGCGGAAGGTCGACGCGCCGATCGTCGTCCTGGATCGCGTGCAGTGCTATGCCGAGCTCGCGGTCGGGTCGGCGCGGGATGACGGGGGGCGGCAGGACAGCCGGATCTGGTCCGCGGCGAGCAGGTCGAGGACAGCCTGCTGGGCGCCCTTGCCGCCGCGGATGACCTGAGCGAGCGCGAGGTGGTCGAGACCGCGGCCCTGCTGCTGGGGCTGGGGAACGCGAACCGCGACCCGCGCCGGTACCCCCGGCCCTGACCGGTTGGACCTCGCGCGTGAACCGGCAGGCCACTTCTCGTTCGGCCGCGGCCCGCACTATTGCCTCGGCGCCTCCCTCGCCCAGCTGGAGGCGGAGGTGGTCATCACGACGCTGTGCCGCAGGCTGCGGGGATTGCGGCTGGCGGGAGAGCCGGTTTGGCACACGACGATCTTCTCCGGCGTCGCGCATCTGCCGGTCGCATTCGTTGCCGACCTTAGAACCTAGGAGAACTGGAGTTCGGCCCGGCGTTGCGACCACGGTCGCACGTCCACCGTGTCCTTCCATCCCGACTCCCACGGCGCCGGGCAGCGTCCCCCCGAGTCAACACCTGGAACTGCGCGAGATGTACGTGCACCGGATGGTGGAAGTCACTGGTGAACCGCCCGGTCGAATTCGTTTGGTCACGTCTACACCTTCCTGATGAGCGCGGCGGGCAGGAAAGCTCGTACGGCGAAGTGGCCGTTGGTGTCGGGTCCGGCGTCCAGTGTGCCGCCTACGGAGGTGGCTCGTTCTCGCATTCCGGTGAGGCCGTGTCCGGGGTTGGGGTGTGGGCTGGTTGAGGGGCGGGTGCGGTTGTTGACGGCGATGGTGAGTCCGGTGGGGGTGTAGCTGAGTCGTAGGTGGGCGGTGGGTTCGCCGCCGTGTTTGCGGACGTTGGTCAGTGATTCCTGGACGATGCGGTAGGCGGCGAGGTCGACGGCGGAGGGTAGGGGTCGGGGTTCGCCGTCTTGCTGGTGTGCGACTTGCAGGCCGGTGGCGGCGACGGAGTCGAGCAGGCCGCCGAGCCGATTGAGGCCGGGTGTGGGTTCAGTGGTTGTTTCGGGGTCGTCGGCGTGGCGGAGCACGGTCAGTACGGTGGAGAGTTCTTCGAGTACGGTGCTGACGGCTTGCCGGATGTGGGTGAGGGCTTCTTCGGCTTGGTCCGGTTGTAGCCGTAGTAGGTGTGATGCCACTTCGGTCTGTACGTTGATCAGGGCGATGTGGTGTGCCACGACGTCGTGCAGTTCGCGGGCGATGTGTAGTCGTTCTTCGGCCACCCGGCGGCGGGCTTCCTGGTCGCGGCTCTGCTCGGCCCGCTCGGCCCGCTCTTCGACCGCCGCGACGTACGCCCGCCGGGTTCGTAATGCGTCACCGAGCGCAATTGCCATCCCCATCCAGGCCAAATCCTCCAGCGTTTCGGCGGAGTCCCACACCTGTCCATCGAACCCCACTGCGGCGAGGAAGACGACCAACGCGGCGCCCGCACCGGCAATCCACGCGGTCGTCCGCCTGCGGTGGGAGGCAAGGGTGTACGCACAGATCACCGACACCGTGGTCAGTGTGTAACTCTCGCCTCGTGCGGCCACCGCCCAGGCCGCCGCGATGGTTACGACCGCCAGGACCGCCACCGGCCACCGGCGGCGCAGCGTGATCAGCAGGGCAGCCGCCGCGGCGATGACGAAATCCAGCGTTGTCAGGTCACGGCCCGGAATGCCGCGGGGACCCTCCAGCACCGACAGTAGGGACAACACGCCGATGAGCACTCCCAGCAGCGCGTCCACCACCTGGGGACGGCGCACCGCGGCAGCCCGGATGCGCGGGAATCGGGTGTTCAACAGGACCATGCCAGTGACCGTACGCAACCGAGGCCTCGCTGACGTCGTGCACGTGTCGTACGGCCGCGCACGCCACCGCTACTACGGCGGCGGTAGTCCGCGATGACCACCGTAGGAGGACGCGGGACCGCACCCCGGCGGACCATCGTGAAGACATGTTCGATGAACGCAAAGCCCCGATGCCGCGACCTCATGCGCTGCTGGCTGGTTCGCTGGTTCGCGTCGTCGCAGGCCTCCGGCGGCGGACGGCCGCATCTCCGCGCCCACATCTGCCCCGAGGTGAGTGGGTCCTGATCAGTGAGCACGACACGCCGAGAAACCGTCAGGTCCTGGCGACCCGGCACGCGGTCTATTACCAGAGTTCCCCGTGGGAGCTGGAGCCTTGGTGCCGGCTGGGCTGGGACCAGATCCAGCGGATCGACTGGGACGCTGAGCACGCCCAGATCACTTTCGTCCATGGCGTGATGTACCAACGACCTAACCTGGTGCTGCAGCTGGGGACCGATCTCAGGTTCCTCGATCTGGCCCGTGAGCGGATCACGGCCACCACTGTGCTTCGCGTGCCGTTGTATCGCTGCGGGCAACCGGTCGGCTGGTTGACGGCACGGCGGCGAGCTGACGGCCGCGGCGACGTGCGGTGGATGCTGGGCCCCGACGACGTTTCATGTCCCCCAGAAGAGGTGGCGCAAGCCATCAGGCAGATCAGCGGCCTGGCCGGCCTGTAGTGCTGCCCACGAGCCTTGGCCACGGCTGACGGCCGATCCGACCGCACTACTACAGCGGTGGTAGTCGGAGATGCCCACATGCAGAAGACGCGGTCAGCGCTCGCCGCATTCATTGTGGTCAGATGATTGAGGTACACGATCTCACCAAGCGCTACGGCGACAAAACCGCCGTCGACGGGCTCTCTTTCACCGTCCGGCCGGGCATTGTCACCGGTTTCCTCGGACCCAACGGCGCCGGGAAATCCACCACGATGCGGATGATCCTGGGCTTGGACCGTTCCACCTCAGGCACGGCGACGGTCAACGGCCGGTCGTACGCGGCACATTCCGCCCCGCTGAAAGAGGTGGGCGCCCTTCTCGAGTGACCGCGGAACACCTGGTCATCATCGGGCGTGGCGCGCTGATCGCTGATGTATCCGTCAACGATTTCATCGAACGAGCCTCGCTGAAGACGGTCCGGGTGCGCTCTCCGCAGGCAGCCGCCCTGCACGACCTTCTGGTCGGACCAAACATCTTGATCACCACCGTCTGCCGCGGCGTCCTGGAGGTCTCAGGTCTCAGCGCCGACCAGATCGGGAACCTCGCGGCCGACGCCCGGCTCGTTCTGCACGAGCTGACCCCTCAGCAGCCATCGCTCGAGGAAGCCTTCATGGCCCTCACCCGCGACGCCGTGGAATACACCGCCACCGCCGCGCGGGCCCCGCTCGCCGGCGCGGAAGGAAAGGCCGCCTGATGAGCACTCTCGGCCTGCGCGTCACTCAACGGGCAAAGTTGTGGTGTTCTCCGGCGTGACCTTCGGCCTGATGGCCGTCTCAGCATTCATCGCTTTCCTCGGCGGCCAAGCGATCCTCGGCGACAGCGGCGCCTCCCTGGCGGACCCGGGCGTCGTCCGGGTCATCCTCGGCTCGGCCGGCTATCTCACTGGCGCGGGACTGCTCGGTCTGGCACTGGGAACGTTGCTGCGCTCCACCCCGGCCGCCCTGAGCACCTACTTCGGCGCCATGTTCCTGCTCTCCGGAATCGCGGGCCTGCTGCTACCAGCGAGCTGGCGCGACGACGTCGGCCCGTACCTGCCGGAGTCGGCCGGAGCGGCCATGGGTTCGCTCACCCGGGGCGACAACGGCCTTGCCCCCTGGGCCGGGATGCTGGTTTTCCTCGCCTATCTCGTTGTGGTCGGCGGCGCTGCGGCGTGGCGGCTCATGCGCAAAGACGCCTGAACTCGGAAGCAACGTACTGCAACCGTGGTACCTCGCAATGTCCATGGCTGTAGGACGCGAAGCACGGCCTCACCCGACGATTGTTAGACCGTGACCGCGGTCACGAGGACCGAGCTTTGTCACATGACTCCGGAGGACTCTCATGGGCACCGTCAACGGGCTGCCCGCCCACATCCTGCTGGTGCACGCCATCGTGGTGCTGCTTCCCTTGGCGGCGGTGCTCCTCGTTCTCACCGCTTGGTGGCCGGCGGCGCGTCGCCGCCTGGCCGGGCCCAACGT
The DNA here is from genome assembly GCF_040682035.1 of Actinoplanes sp. NPDC051470. Taxonomy (NCBI): domain Bacteria; kingdom Bacillati; phylum Actinomycetota; class Actinomycetes; order Micromonosporales; family Micromonosporaceae; genus Actinoplanes; species Actinoplanes sp. NPDC051470. The sequence goes on along the minus strand of NZ_JBFBAA010000030.1, from coordinate 99,066 downwards.
CCTCCTGTCGGCAGCAACGCTTGTGCTGGTGGCGATCACCATGGATGCCGGCCAATGGCTGCAAGATCGGGTTCCGGACACTCCTCTCCTGCAGGACCACACCCAACTCGGTGACACGGCGTTGTACGCAGCCTTCGCCGTGACCGTCATGGCGCTGGTCACCTGGTGGCGCCATCGCGAGGCACTGCGGGTCAGTGGTGTGCCTTCCGGAGCCAAGCGAACCTTCCTGGCCCCGCGTAACACCGGCGTGACCGTGGTCGTCGGTGTCGTCGCCTCCCTCATCGCAGGCGCCGCGCTCTACGACGTCTACCTCATCGGCGACTCCGGCGCGCGGGCGTCCTGGACCGGGGATTACAGCGCCACGGTCATCGAGGACAACGCCGACTGACCGCCTGCCGACCGCTGCGGTGAGCCGGCAGTCGGCAAGGTCTCACCCTTCCACCCTAGGAGTAGCGCATGTCTTCTCTTGCCATGTCCCCGTCGCGCGCCCAATCCATCGTTGCCTGGTCCCTGCAAGGGCTCCTGGCCGTGGGATTTCTCTACTTCGGCATCACGAAATACACCGGCGGCGCAGAGATTGTCGCGTCCTACGAAGAGATCGGCGCCGGCCAGTGGCTGCGCTACTTCACCGGAGCGACGGAGATCCTCGGCGGCCTCGCCTTGCTCTACCTGCCGCTGGCGGGTCTGGCCGCTGCTGCCCTGGCGGCGCAGATGGTCGGCGCGACCATCACCCAGTTCGTCTTCGTCGACAATGGCAATGCGGTCATCCCGATCATCTTCGGGCTGCTCGCCCTGGCGATCGCCTGGCTCCGCCGCGACCAGTCCGTCAAGACGCTGCGCAAGCTGCATCTCCTTCCCGTCAGTCGCTGAGCAGTGCTCGTCCGGCCTGGCAGGACCTTGCCCCAACGTCGACCTCAGTCGCGAAAGATCGTCATGGCTCGCCGCTCACCGGACATTTTTCACAAGATGAAGGTACGCCATGGAGCATTCAGAGGCCCTCATCCCGCCGGCTGCGGGCACAGTCAAGATCGACCTATGGTCAGTTGACGAAATTTCTCGCGCCGGAGTCGTCGGCCTCTTGGCCGGCGAATCCCGAATCGAGCTCGTGGATGACGATGCCGTGCCGGGGCGGCTGTGTCTGGGAGGCCGGCGCAGAAAAGATGCCTCCGCCGCCACGCGCTCAAGCGGTGTTTTTTGGGGCAGCGACGGCGGTGCTGATTCGCCGAAGTTCCTCATGTACTCCGGCGCCGACGCCTTCATGAGCCCTGAGGCGCAAGCACGCTACGGCCGACCAGAGTCAGCTTTCACTTTGCTGCTCGGCATGCGGCTGCGATCACGTGGATCGTGCGATGCAACGGTCCGGCATAGAATTCGCCGTTGTTCGCTTTGACCCGAGGGGTGTGATGTTCAACCACGCGCCGGCTGACTATGTGTGTCCCTTCTGCCGGCTGGTGGGGGGCGGCGAAGACGAACACCGCAAGCAGCATGACGTCGTGAGGCGTGACGAGTTGGTTACCGCGTTCGTCTCGCCTCGATGGTGGCCGAGGAATCATGGCCACGTGATGGTCGTGCCGAACGCTCACTACGAGAACCTGTATGACCTGCCGTCTCGCTACGGACACGCGATCCACGACCTGGCGCGCGAGGTCGCGATCGCCATCCGGCGGACCTACGACTGCGACGGGACTTCGTTGCGCCAGCACAACGAACCCGCCGGCAACCAAGACCGATGGCACTACCACATGCACGTCTTCCCGCGTTACGTCGGCGACGATCTCTATTTCACCCGGCCGGAGCGGGACTTCGCTCCGGCCGAGCAGCGGCTGCCGTATTCCGACAAGCTGCGGGAGTATTTCACGTCGACTGCTCCGAAATCGCCGTAAAGGTAAGCGGCGGTTCCCTGACACTGCTCGCCGACGACCGCGACAGCCGTTAGGCGAGTGCGCTCACTCGTGGCCATTCCGCGCAGCAACTGTGCGCTGAACCTTCTCGACTGCGGGCCGTGCCCCCGGAAGACATCGCCGTGTCGAGGACGAACCTGCCGACACGTGTTCCCGTTCGTCTCTACAACGGTGGTAGGTGGCATAGCGCCTCAGCCCGCCGCGCTACTACAGCGGTGGTAGCCCGCATTGTCCCCAGCTGGAGGACGCGCCGTACGGCTCGCACGACGACTGTTTGTCTGGCAGCGATCGAGGCCCAGCAAACTCCATGAACGGCGCGGCGCCCGACGCCGACTCGTCCCTCGAGTCTCCGGCCGCATCCCCGCCGTTGCGACCACCGGCCGCCACCTCACAGAACGGGAGTAATCCGTGAACCGAACACCGGCTGTGCCCTCCACGGAAACGACCGTCAGAGTCGCTCGTCCTGACAGTCCTCGTCGCCGTCATCGCATGGATCCGCCGTGACGGCCTGCTCGAGTTCATCGGACGACTACTCGGCGGCACGGTCACATCGGGTGGGCGCTGACCCACTCGCCGATTGTTCTCAACGATTCTTTTGATCGGTAACACCACATTCTAGGAGATTGATATCTGATGGCTGGCTTCCTGTATCGCGTGGGCCGGTTCTCGTTTCGCCGGCGTGGGTTCGTTCTGGTGGGCTGGTTGCTGGCCGTAGGTCTGTCGGTCGGCGGGTTCATCATGTGGTCGGGCACGCCGACCAATGGCCTGGAGGTGCCGGGCACCGAGGCGCGGGTCGCGATCGACACCCTGCAGCGGGAGTTCCCGCAGTCGGGAGGCGATGGCGCGTCGGCGCAGGTGGTGATCGCTGCGACTGAGGGACAGAAGCTTGCCGATCCGGCGAACGCAGCGGCGGTGTCCGAGCTGGTGTCTCGTCTCGGTGGGTCGCCGCAGGTGGTGGACGTCGCACCGTTGGACGAACGATCGACCAGTCCGGACGGCCGATTCGGGATCATCGACGTTTCCTACGGTGTGGACGGTGATGAGCTCACCACCGCAGCGCAGGACGGTCTGACGGCGGCGCTGGAGGGCGCCCGCACGGCCGGGCTGGCCGCCGAAGCGGGCGGCAACGCCGTCGACGGCGGGCAACCCGAACTGGGTAACGCGGAGGTCATCGGCGTGATCGTCGCGGCTCTGGTTCTCCTGTTGACGTTCGGTTCGATGGTGGCTGCCGGTCTGCCGCTGCTGACCGCCATCCTGGGTGTCGTGATCGGCTTCACGGGGATCGGCCTGGTGTCGGCAGTGGTCGACATGCCGTCGGCGGTGAGCACGCTCGCCTTGATGCTCGGCCTGGCGGTCGGCATCGACTATGCCTTGTTCATCACCTCGCGCTACCGGTCGGAGCTGGCGAAGGGTTATGACCCCGAAGAGGCCGCCGGCCGGGCGGTGGGGACGGCGGGTTCGGCGGTGGTCTTCGCCGGCCTGACGGTGATCATCGCACTGGTCGGACTGATGGTGGTCAACGTTCCGTTCCTGACCGTGATGGGCCTGGGCTCCGCGGGTGTGGTGGCCGTGGCCGTGTTGATCGCGCTGACGCTGCTGCCGGCGCTCCTCGGTTTCGCGGGTCGCCGGATTGTGGGCCGCCGCGCCCGCCGCGCCCCTGCTGTCGCGGCGGGTGAGCAGAAGATGACGCTGGGGCGTCGCTGGGTGATGCTGGTGCTGCGCCGTCCGGTGATCGCGATGGTGGCGGGCGTTGCTGTGCTGGGTATCGCGGCAATCCCGGCGATGGATCTGCGGCTGGGCCTGCCCGATGACGGCACGGCGGCGGTGGATTCGTCACCGCGCAAGGCGTACGACCTGACCGCGCAGGGGTTCGGGCCGGGCTACAACGGCCAGCTGACCATCGTGGTGGACGGCGCGGGCGCGGACGCGGATGCGGTCAGCGCGACGGTTGCCGCCCTGCCGGGGGTGGCCGGGGTGAGCCCGGCCCGAGCCTCCGAATCGGGCACGGTGTCGACCTTCCAGGTGATTCCCTCGACCGGCCCGAACGATCCGGCGACCACGGATCTGGTGAACGCGATCCGGTCGGCGACCTCAGATGTGCCCGGCGCAGAAGTTTCGGTCACCGGTATCACGGCGGTGAACATCGACGCGTCGGCGACGATCAGCGATTCGCTGTTGCCATATCTGGCTCTGATCGTCGGGCTGGCGTTCCTGTTGCTGTTGGTAGTCTTCCGGTCGATCCTGGTGCCGATCAAGGCGACGCTGGGCTTCCTGCTGACGATCGGGGCGACGTTCGGCACGATGGTCGCGGTGTTCCAGTGGGGCTGGCTCAACGGATTGCTCGGGGTGCCCGCAACCGGACCGATCGTGAGCATGATGCCGATCTTCATCATCGGGATCGCGTTCGGCCTCGCCATGGACTACGAGGTGTTCCTGGTGACCCGCATGCGGGAGGAACACGTCGCCGGCGCCGAACCGCGGGCCGCGATCATCGACGGGTTCTCCGCCAGCGCCAGGGTGGTGACCGCCGCCGCGGTCATCATGATCAGCATCTTCTCCGGGTTCATGCTCTCTCCGGACCTGCAGATCAAGATGCCCGGTCTCGGGCTGGCCACCGCGGTACTGGTCGACGCCTTCCTGGTCCGGATGACGATCGTGCCGGCTGTGCTCGCCCTGCTGGGACGATCGGCGTGGGCCCTGCCGGCCTGGCTCGACAAGATCCTGCCGAACCTCGACGTCGAGGGCAGCACCCTGCACACCTCCACTCCGCCCACCGTCGAGGAGGAGGACAACGCCCCGGCCGTCGAGCTCGCGCGATAGGCCTTCACGACAACCGGCTTGCCGCCCACGTTGCCGCCGAGCAGACGCTCGTCGGGGACGTGGGCAACCTTGCCCGCTTCGTCGGACCGGCGTCTCTGGTCACAGCGGCCTTCGCGGCCGCCATCTACGTCGTGGTGTACCAACTGGTAGACGTGGGCATCGGCCGCGGCGAAGTGCCTTCCAACGTCCTGCAGAGGTTCAGCGAATACACTGGCGTCGATGGCTCTGAGGCCGGATTCGCCGACGCGGCAGCCACCGTCACCGCGCAGACCGCGTTGTCGACCTTCACCGCCGTCACGGCGTTCATCCTGATCCTTTTCCTGGCGCCTCCGCGGCGTTTCTTCGCCGGCTGGACTCAGCCGGTCAAGGACACCCTCCCGGCCCGCCTTGTACTGTGCCTGTTCGCAGCATTCGCGCTCGTCCTGGCGTTCCCACCTGCCGCGCACTACTTCGCTCTCCTGCCCGCGTTCAAGGTGCTTCTGCCGGTCATCCTGATCACCGTGCCGATCTGGTTCTTCCTGCTGCGTGGCATGTGGCGGCACCGGCTGCTGGAACGGATCCTCGACCTCCCGCAGCGCCCCTCAACGATCGAGACTTCGTAGCAACGGAAGACACATGGCCCAATGCGGTGGACCGCTTCGGCGCGATTGCGATGTGCCCAGGCACCGGCTGGTCACGATGGCGCACCTTCGTCGATCTCGGTGACTCGGAGCGGGTCTCGCCAATACCCGTACGGAGTCGCTGTCGCCGAAGGATGATCAGGTGGATCCGGGGCCGACTTTCCCTGCCCGGAGTCCTCCATGTGGGAGTCTGGATGCGATTGTGGCGTAACGCGAAGATTCGCATCAAGGTCATCGCGGGCCTGCTGGTGGCCACCGCGGGGCTCGCTTGCTTTGCCACCACACTGATCGTTGACAATCAGCGGCGGGCGGCCGAGTCGGCCGGCGCCGGACGACTGGCCGGCCTGTCGGTACGGATGGGCAACCTCCTGCACGAGACCCAGCGCGAGCGCGGCCGGACCGCCCAGTTCACCAGCTCCAAGGGCGCCGCGTCCGGCCCGGAGCTGAAGGCCCAGCAAGCAGCCACCGACGCACGGCTGGCCGACCTCACCACCTTCATCGGCGCCCAGGCCGGGGACGTATCGGCTGCGGTCCGGGCTTCCCTAGCCGACCTGCGCCGAACGCTGGCCGGCCTGGCCGGTCTGCGGTCGCGGGCCGCCGCGCTGCAGGCGCCCGGGCCGATCATCGCCGCGTACACCGCAATCAACCGCACCCTGCTCGACTCGATCGCGATCGCCGTCAGACAGAGCCGCGATCCCTCGATCAGCATTCGGCTCCAGGCATACCTGGCGCTGCTGAGCGCCAAGGAAGACACCGGGCTGGAGCGGGCCCAGCTCGCGACGGTGTTCACCACGGACGGGTTCGCACCCGGCCAGCAGGCGACCGTCGTCTCGCTCATCGCGTCGCAGCGCGCGTACCTCACCGTGTTCGAGCGGGCGGCCGGCCCCGAAGTCCTCCAGCGGTGGTCGGACATCCAGGTGTCCGACATCTTCGCCAAGGTCGCGGAGATGGAGAAGACCGCCCTCGACAAGGCGGCCACGGGCGGGTTCGGGGTGATCGCCGGCGACTGGTTCGACGTCGTCACCAAGAAGATCGACCTCTACAAAGGTTTGGAGAACTACCAGGCCGGCGCGATCCAGACGCTGGCCCACGCGGCCACGCGCGAGGCGAGCCGGACCGCGACCATGGTGATCGCCCTGACCGGCGTCCTGCTGACGCTGACCTTCGGAATGGCCGTCCTGGTGGTCATCTCGATCGCCCGGCCACTTCGCCAGGTGGCCGCCGTCGCCGAGAAGATGGCCACCGGCGACGTCTCTCAGGTGGTGGACTACGAATCCCGCGACGAACTGGGCCAGCTCGCGGAATCGTTCCGGCGTCTCGGCGCGTACATGCGCGAATCGGCGGAGTCGACGGCCGCCCTCGCCCACGGCGACCTCACCCGTACCGTCCAGCCGCACGGCGACCGCGACCTGCTCGGCAACGCGATGCGCGACACCGTCGCCCGCCTCAACTCGACCGTGGGTCAGATCCACGCCTGCGGCGCGGAGCTGTCCCACTCCTCCAAACAACTGCTCGGCGGCAACGCGGTGCTCGTCGAGAACTCCCACGGCACCGCGGCCAAGGCCGACTCCGTATCGGTGGCCAGCGAGGAGCTGATCGCCAGCATCGCCGAGATCTCGCGCAGCACCAGTCACGCGGCCGGCGTGGCCGTCGACGCCGTGACCACCGCCGCACGCGCCGGTGAGGTGATCGCCACGTTGTCGGATGCGAGCGACAAGATTAACGGCGTGGTGGGGCTGATCCAGGCGATCGCCTCCCAGACGAACCTCTTGGCTCTGAACGCGACAATCGAAGCCGCCCGTGCCGGCGACGCGGGTAAGGGCTTCGGCGTGGTCGCCGGGGAGGTAAAGGAGCTGGCGCAGCAGACCGCGCAGGCGACGACGGCCATCACCAGCCACGTCGAGAGCATCCAGGCCGGCTCCTCGGCCGCCGCGGCGGCGGTGTCCCAGATCGTGGAGATCGTCCAGCAGGTCAACGACATCACGACAACGATCGCCAGCGCGGTCGACGAGCAGACCGCCACGACCGCCGAGATCTCCCGGAGTGTGGCCGCCGTGGCCGACGCCGCCGGCACGATGACAAAGGTCACCACCGACTCGGCCGAGTCGGCCCGCACGCTCGCGGCGACGGCGGACACCCTGCACGGGCTGGTCGCGGAGTTCACGATCCAGCCGGCCTGACCGCCGGGCCCGCGGCGGCGCGAGAATACCGATCCATCCCGCCATGCGCGGGCGAAGGCCGGCGGCCGGACCGCCGCGCCGGAACTGCCGGTTCGCCGAGGCGTTGCCGAACAGGAAGTCACCGCCCTGACCGCCGGTGAGGTTCTCCACGTCGCCGCCGACGTTGTCGCGCTCCAGAAACGCGCCGTCGTCCGCGCGGTCGTCCGGGGTCACGGCGACCGCGACCGTCCGCAGGCTGTACGACACGCCGTCCGTCCCGTCGCCGCCGAACATCACGTCGGCGCCGTCGGCGGCCGGCTCGGCGATGAACTGGTCGTTCGCGACCACCGCGCCGCTTCTTCGACGCTAGGAAGGTCCGTGCCGACTCGCATGACGCGTTCCGGATGAATCGCCGGTGCGATCCTCGACGCGGTCGCGAGCGTGGACACCGACCTGGGTGACCGCGCCGACATGGCATACATGAACACGAGCGTCACCCGCGGGTCGGGTGAGCTGGTCGTCACGGCGACGGGTATGACCACCGAGGTGGGCCGCATCTCGGGCATGCTGCAGGGGGAGAAGGACGCCGAGACGCCGTTGACCCGGCAGTTGAGCAGGCTGACCAACCAGATCCTGGTCGTCGCGGGCATCGCCCTGCTGGCCTCCGTGCTGATCAACCTCGCCCGGGGCAACTCGTTCAACGTGGTCTTCGCCGCGGCCGTCGCATTCGCGATCTCGGCGATCCCGACCGGTCTGCCGGCGGTGGTAACGACGATCCTGTCGCTCGGCACCCAGCTGCTCGCCCAGTCGAACGCCATCGTGAAGCGGCTGCGGTCGACCGAGACGCTCGGCTCGACCTCGGCCATCAACTCCGACAAGACTGGGACGCTGACCCTCAACCAGATGACGGCGACCGAGATGACCGTCCCTGGGCGGCGGTCCCGAGCGCATCACCGACACCACCCAACAGCAGCACCCCTCGCACCGCAGCACCCACCTTGACGCGTGAGCCGGAGCGTCGCGACACCCCTCGGGAGCCACGACGCAGCCGCTCCCATCCGGCCACCAGCTCGCCGCCCCCGGTCGAACAGGTCACCATTCCCGTGGCCGTGGGCCTCGCCGAGGAAGAGTTGCGAAACGCGTTGACCCGGCGAGGCTTGGGGTGGGAGATTGTCTATGTTGCGGCTACCGAGCCGCCTGGAACGGTCGTAACCGTGGATCCCGCCGAGGGCGAGCGGATCGAGACGGGCGGCGTCGTGAAGGTGTCGGTCTCGACTGGGGAGCCGGTGACTGCGAGCCCGGACCCCACTGGCGGCGACACGGACTGACCGCGTCAGACGAAGCGGTCTTTCAATGCGCGACGTTCGCGCAGGATCTGCCGCGTCAGGTAGGCGACGGCCTCGTCCGCTTGGCCGCGGACGCCGAACCCGGCGAGCTTGAGCTGTCCCCACGTGCCTGCTTTCTGGTACTGGAAGAAGAATCCGAGCGAGCGGGCGGGCGGGTAGCCGTTCGGACTCGATGACCACGGTCGCGGTGCCGGTCAGGGTTTGCCACGGATCACTGGTCAGATAGACCGGACGCTCTACGTCGTAGAGCCAGATGCCGCGCTGCACTCGGAACAGGACGCCGGCCTGCACCTCGACGCGCCGCTCGTACACGGTGTAGCGGGTGGTCCACCAGCGTAGCCACGCGTACGTCATACCGAGCAGCAGCGCTGACGGCCACGCCGCCCACGCCAGACGCTGCAATTGGCCCAGCCACATCCCATGCTGGGCGTCGCTGCCCTCGGTCCACACGACTACCACAGTGAAAATGCCAGCGATGATCAGCGTGCGGAGCCCGCCGCCGCCGATCGGAGGCAGGCTCCACCAGACCGGCCGGCGGGCCCACTTCACCTCGCCGGGTGACTGCCGCAGCTCTTCATCGGTGAGGTCCTTCTTCGCCAGCACGTCCGCGACCGACGAGGGTAACGGCCGCTCACCCGGATCCTGGGCCGCCGGCTCCAGGCCGGTCGCGGCGGCGGCCGGGGCGGCGGCGACTGGTTCGGCGGTTCGGCGGCGTTCGACGTCCGCCAGCGCGGCGAACGCGTCGGCCTTGACCGTGGGATCAGTCAGGGCGGCCTGCAGATAAAACTGCGCGCCGTCGAGCAGGCCACGGCGCAGGAACATCGCGCCCAGAGCCAGGTTGGCCGGGCCAGCCAACGGACCGCCGCGCAGTTGCCGGTACAACGCGGCCGCGCCGTCCGGATCGGTGTTCTGGATCTGCCGCGCCCGGGCGAGGACCTGTTCGTCGCTGAGCGCTTCCTGTTCAGTAGCCACAGTCATCGACCTCGTGTTTCGCCGCTTGCTCCTGTTTGCCGGAAATCTGATCCGTGTGTCCGTAGGGGTTACCGTCCATCAGATCGGTGTAGTGGCCGTGCGCCTCGGCTCCGACGGCCTGCTTCTGGTGGAAGTGCTCGCCAACCGGATCCGGATGGGTCTCGGAGTGAGCGGACAGGACGATGTCGGCGTGTGGGTCATGCTCACCCAGCAGCACCTTGTGGTAAGGGTCGGAGTAGTCCTTCGCCGGCGCTGGATCTTCCTGGACCGGCAATGCCGTGTCCGGGACGCCCGCCACGGGCGGATACACGCCCGAATCGGCATACCCGCCCGTGTGCATGATGTCAGGTGCCCCCGCCGGAACAGTGGCATCCAGGTCGGCCGGCGGAGGGACCTCGATCCGCAGGTCCGGGCGAGCATAGCCGGCCGCGTCGCTGTCGGCGGGACGCTGCGTGAGCAGGGCAAGGACGTCGGCGTCGGGAGCGGGCCCGATCACCACGTTCGGGTCAGGGACGGTGATTCCGGCAGGAGCACCGTCGCTGGACACCGCGACCCACCGGCCGTCGACCTGCTGCTGAAAGGTGACGGAGAACGGACCGTGGTTGTCAACGCCCTGCGGATGCTGGTACTCACTGCCGGGGCCGGGTGGATGCTGGGCTTCGTACCACAGGACGACCTCGCCGCTGGCCTGCCCCGCCTGGAACTCTCGCCGAATCGTGTCCCGCCACACCGGGATGTTCATGTCATCGGCGGTGCGCTGCTTGTTTTCGAGGTCGATGCGGGCTGTTCCAGTCAGCACCCGGGCGGCCCGTTCCAGCCCGTGCGACGGCTCATCACGCGACACGAACCCGTTTTCGCGCATCTCCCGCTCTTGACGGGACAACTCGAGCGCCACCCCGACCCCAAAACCGGCGACGCTGCCCAGACCGGCCCGGCGCGAGATCGTTGCGCTCAGCTCGCTCACTTCCGCCGCCAGATTGACGCCACGTGGTCTGCCCTCGGCCAGCTCGACGAGCTGTATGGCCCGGCGCCGGCCCGCCAGCTCAAGGCGGCAGTCCACGCAAATTACTCGGGACACCGCACCGGCCAACACCCGTCGCGCCTGCAGGATGAGCTGCTCGGCGTGCCAGGCAGCGCCTTGCGTGCCTATCCGCTGCCGGCTGGTGACGTCCGGTGTCGGATCCCACCGGCTCAACCCCATACGGTCGGCCTCCCGGATCAGCCACGGATGCGACCAGTTGTCGTTCACCGAGTACAGGAGCGAGTCGTAGCCGCGGGAAACCCGGACATGAAAGACGCCCATCGTCTTCCAGCCGGTCAAACTCTGCCGCACATCGGTAGGCGCCCGATGCAACAGCTCCTGCAAGATTTCGGCGAGGTGATAAGGATCCGGCGGTGCCATGGTCTTCGCCCGTCGACGTCAGTCCCTGCGAGGATCTTGAGAGTACGAGCTAGCGGTCGCCATCGGCGCCCAATTACAAAAATCAAACCTCGGAGCATTGCTGTGCGGCGCCGGTCGCCGCTACGGGGTCATCCGGCCCGGGTGGCGCGGCCGACATCCCGTCTGCTAACGCTGCAAGATCGAGCTGCGGCCGGCTTCGAAGCCGAGCTCAATCACGTCCTTCTCGGCGCACCCGACGGTGTACGCCGCGTCGCCGAGGTCCAGCGGATCCGGCCGGAAAGGGAGTGCGCGCGGCGGCCTTCCGGGCTGACCAGGCGGACTTGACGCAGGCGTTGGACCTGATCCACAGGGTGATCGAGCAGTTCGGAAGGCTCGAACAAGGTTTCCGGTGCTCAAGTGAGCAGGCGCTGAGCTCTGGCGGGGATGTCGTCGCGCGGATCCCTGAGTCCGAGAGCCGATTCCCGACCGACATACCGCTGGTCGGCTCCGACCGTGGCGGCCCGGCGAGCAGGACGCGATCTGCGCCGGACTGGCGGCGGCCGGCACCCGCGCGGCCGCCTTCTAACTCGGCCGGCTCGCGATCACGTCGTCGCGGGCCGGCTCCGGCGGATGACCACCTTGTAGAACCCGAAGCCGGCCGCTCCGATGACGAGGGCCGCCAGGAACGTCCAGAAGACGGAGACGTCGGTCCAGCCGTGCCAGCCGCGCACCACCCTGGCACCCTGCGGATTGCTCTCGTGGTAGGAGATGGTGACGGTGCTGCCGATCTCCGGAGGTTGGTTGGCGGACACCTCTCTTCGGCGACGCTGACGACCCGTGCGGTGCCGGTGGTGCCGCCGGGATAGGCGGTCTGCTCGACACGGGCTTGCAGACCGACCCACAGGGCGCCGCCACCGCAGCAGAGGATCACAACGGCCAGAACGATACCGATCACTGTTCGCACCCCGTCACCGTAGGCACGGCGCCGCGAGGGGTACTCGGACGCCGAGAAACGGCACCAGCGCGCACTCGAGTTGTTCCGCGCGGTCGGTGATCGACGGCACCTGGTTCGGCCAACCGGCTGAGCGCCGTATTAACGGTCGTCTCAGGTTCACCCGGTACGAAGTAGACGTCAGACAAGCGACGTAACCGTATGTAGAGGCTATTGATGGCAGTCAACGCAGAGCCGTCCGGGAAAGCGCCGGCCGGTCGGTTGGCAGGCCTGTTCGCGGCGCCCGGCCGGCTCTCGGCCGGTCGCCCGGCCCATGATCAAGGAGGCGCTCCGTGTTCGACCAGGTGAACGGCCTGCCGGTGCACGCTCTCGTGCTGCACGCCGCCGTCGTGTTCGTGCCGCTGCTGGCGCTCGGGGCCATCGTGTACGCCCTGGTCGGACTGTGGCGCGCCAAGATCGGCTGGGCGGTTCTGCTGCTCGCCGTGATAGCGCCGATCACCGCGTTGGTCGCCATGCTGTCCGGCAACAAACTGCATGAGCGGCTGCTCGAGCAGGGCCTCAAGGGGCGCGGTGCGGAGATCATCAACGATCACATGGGCTTCGGTACGAGGACGTTCTCGTTCTCGCTGGCCCTGGGTGTGGTCACGCTGGTCCTGGTCCTGGCCACCCAGCGCCGGCCCGGTTCGCTGTCGCGGGTGGTCGACCTGGTGCTGGCCGTGGTGACGGTGGCGCTGGCCGCGATCACCGGCTATTACGTTTACCGGACTGGTGACTCGGGCGCCACGGCGGTCTGGGGCCAGTACTAGCTCGATCTTTAACCTATGCGGCGGGGCCTCAGGGGCGTTGATTTCTTTCGGTGGCTGCTCAGCCGCGGTTCTGCTGCCGTCGGCCCCTGACCTTCCGCTATCCCACATGAGCTGACCGCGGTGCCTGGCATCCATCCCGACGTCCGCTTCCCAGCAGGCCGGTTCGCGCCCACGACATCGCCTACCCGCCGTAGTGGCTCCTCATCCGCCATCGGCGGTTCCGGACATCGTCGGCACCTGCATGAGCCGGACGACCGACGTCAGCAGCACGTAGGAGAAGAACGACGATGCTCGACCACCTGACACCGCTGCTCTCCTCGCCCTGGCTCTACGTCATCGTCTTCGCGGCCATGGCCATCGACGGGTTCATCCCGGTCGTGCCGACCGACGTCGCCGTCATCGGCCTGGGCGCGCTGTCGGCGACCGGCTCGCCGAACCTTGTCGCCCTGGCCGCCGCCGTGGTGGCCGGCGGGATCGCCGGCGACCAGGTCTCGTACCTGCTCGGTCGGAAGGCCGGCGGCCGGGTCACCGACGGCAAGCTCGCGGTGGTCAAGAAGAAGGCGGAGCGTGCGCTGATGCGGTACGGCGGAGTAGTGATCCTGGTCGGCCGGTTCCTGCCGTACGGGCGTACCGCCACCGCCCTGACGGCGGGCTCGACGTCCGTTCCGCTGAGCCGGTTCCGGCTCTTCACCGCGCTGGCGAGCGTGGCCTGGGCGGCGTATGCGATCGGCGTGGGCCGACTGGGCGGGGCGACCTTCGCCGGCTCGCCGCTGCTGGGCGCCGGCTGCGCGATGGTGCTCGGCGCGATCCTGGCCGCCATGTTCGCCTTGGGAGAGAAGTGGAGCGGCGGCGCGAAGGTCACCGCGGGAAGCTGTCTCCCTCGTCAAGACTGAGGCAGCACGTGAAGCAGGTCCGCGTCGCCCTGCGCGAGACCACCTCACCCGCGCCGGACTGACCCACCCGGAACCGACGCGGCGGAGAAGCGTGCTGCCCTCCACGTCGGCGATGGTCGCGATGTCGCCGTCGGCACAAGCTCACCCCGTACATCGGGGGCCGAGGGTCATGGCCTGAACACCGAGATCATGCGTCACCACGCCGCCGCTGCCCGGCTGTGGGGTCCACAGCCGGGCAGAGAGGCGCCGAAAGGGTTCTAGGTTCCACGTGCTGTTCAAGCGGACAGGGGGTGGAGAGGGCGGGAGCCGCCACGGCCTCGGCCGCCTTCCGGTCGACCGATCCAGGTTCAGCTGGTGAGCGATCGAGTCACGGTGGGGGGAACCGGGCGATTGAGCATCCGGCAGGTGAGGGCGGTGTCGGCGGCGGGTACGACCTGGGCGTAGCGGGTTTGGCCTCCGGGTGTCGCGGTGATGCCGGGGGTGGCGGTGATATCGGCGACGGCGGTGCGTTTGCCGTCCTCGGTGGCGGTGGCTCTGGTCTGATGGCCTCTGGTGGTGCCGGCGTGGGCCCAGACGGTGCCGCACACCGTGTCGAGACGGAACAGGCCGAGGCCGTAGCCGCCCTGAACCCCGACCTCGTCCGGGAGTGGGACTGTGGTCTTCATCTGGGTCAGCGCCGCCGATGAGAACAGCTGGCCACGCAGCACCGCGGACAGGAAGCGGGACACCTCGTCGGGGGTGGAGATGATTGCGCCGCCGGCTCCGGCCCAACCGCCGAGCGGCCGGTCGGACACGTCTACATAGGTGGGAGCGGGATCGCCGAACGAGACGGAATAGCCGTGGGCGTACCCGGGGCCGGTAATTCTGGCGTACGGGTCGGGGTAGTAGGTACGCGTGAGGCCGAGAGGGACGGCGATGTGCCGGCGAACGAGGTCAGGCATGGTCCTGCCGGTCACCTTCCGCAGCAGCATACCGAGCAGGATGTAATTGGTGTTGGAGTAGCTCCAACCTTGCCCGGGTGGGAACTCGGGCCCATGGGCGAAGGCGATGTCGAGCAGTTCCCGCTCGGTGGCAACGTGATAGGGGTCTTGTTCCATCCGGGTGAAGTAGCCGGGGTCAGCGACGTACTGGAACAGGCCGCTGGTGTGGTTGAGCAGCATCCGCACCGTGATCTCGCTGCCGCCGGGCACGACGCCTGGCAGGTAACGATCGATGGGAGCGTCGAGGTCGACTCGCGCGCGGTCGACCTGTTGCAGCACGAGCGTTGCGGTGAAAGCCTTGGTGACGCTGCCGATCTCGAATTGATCGCGGCCGGTCATCGGTCGTCCGGTGGCCCGGTCCGCCACCCCCGCGGCGGTGACGGTTGTGCGTCGGCCGTCGTCGACTCGTGCGGCATATCCGGGCACCCCGCTGTCCAGCACCTGGCTGGCGACGTCGCGCATGGTGGGATCAGGGGACGGCCCGGCGGCGGGTGCGGGAGTCGTGCCGGCGCCGACAAGTGTGGCAGCGACGGTCAGCGCGAGGGCAGCGCGCCCGAAGCGGGGGAGAGTCGCCGCCTTCGTGGCGCGGGGCGTGAGAACAGCGGGCATGGCATACGTTCCTTCGCGGCAAGGGTGGGTGGCGGTGGGCACCGAGATCGCCACTTCCGGCGGCATCCGGCCTCCCTCGTGGACACCCACGCGATCTGGACTGAGTTCTACGGACTCTTGGTTGTTGCTTCCGGCGGAATAGTTCCGACCGATCTGCGCCGACCTGAGTCGTTGTCGCGCCGGCGTCTCCCACGTCACCGACCGACCGCCACGACGCCGCACGGGGTGTGAGTTCAGTGCGGACGTGTGTGAGCTCAGAGCTGTCTTTCAGTCAGCCTCAGTGAGCTCACACACGTTCGACGCTTCGTCAGGACGCGCGAGGGGAGACCGCCATGATGCCAATGCACATCTCGTCGCTGGTGCCGTCGCCCCACACTACGTAGCGCGGCGGCAGCTTCTTCAGCTGCGGCACTTGCTTGCGCAGCCCCGCGTCGTGCGTACACGTCGTCCGCAGCGTGTCCCCCGGACCAACCTCCACCGGCGCCGGCAGCTTCACCAGCCGCTGGTTGTCGAAGTCGAACTGCGGCACGTCCAGCACCACCTTGGCCTTCGGCGTGCCCGGGTTGAGTTCGACCTTCAAGGCCCGCCCGAGCATGTGCATGTGGCCGAAACCGGCGAACAGCGTCGCCGGCGCCTCCACCTCGTGGTCGCAGGTCTGGGTGTTACCGGGCTTCGGCTTACCCCCGCTGCACTCCTCCACCTGCTCGTCCGCCATTCCGCCGACGTCCGCCCCGAACCGCTTCGTCACGTCCGCGATCGAGGCCGCCCGGTCGCAGAGCGGACCCGACTCGTCGGTGGCGCAGGGCAGCTCCGTCGGCGCGTCGAGCGACCACGTCTCGAGTTCCCGGGTCTTCGGCGTGCCGTCGGTCAGCCGCAGCCGCACCGCCGTGCGGTCCGACCCGCCCGGCTTGCCGTCGGTCGCGAGCAGGTTGTAGTGCATCTGGAGAACGACCAGGCCGCCCGGCTCCAGCTTGAAGCCGACGTCCTGGTCGAGCAGCGTCTCCGTGGCGCCCGGCGCCCAGGTGTCCACCCACGCCGCGCCCGGTTCGTCGTCCTCCACGTCGGCGCCCTTCACGCCGGTCCCGCCGAAACACTGCCAGCCGATACCGGGGGTCTTCGCGTCGTGCTCGCGCACCAGGGCAGCTTTGTCCGGCCGCACCGCGTACACGATGGCGTGGTGCGCGAGGGCGATGTTCTCCGGCATGACCTGGGTCCCGGTCAGGAACTGTGCCTTGGTCAGGCCCGGATCGATCACCTGGCACCGGTACTCGTCCGTGCCGCCACCCTCCGGCGGTGCGGGCGTGTATGCCTCGGGCATCTTCAGGTCGGCGAACCGCTCGCCGGCGCGCAGCGGCTGCGGTGGGCCCATCGACCCGCCCGCGTGCGCGCCGTGCGAGCCGGCCGCGGGAGGCGCGGCGGGCGCCGCACTGTTGTCGGCGTCCGATCCGCAGGCGGCGACAGCGAACGCCGTCGCCAGCGCCATGGCGGCCGCCCCGAACCTCCACGCTTGCCCGGACGGCTCTGCATGTACTGCCATCAATAAACTCCTACATATGGGTTACATCGCTTATCTGACGCAGTTCATACCGAGCGAACCTTAGATAACCGTTAATGCGGCGCTGCCGCTTGGAACTCCTAACTCAATCGGGTGCATCGCCCGTCGCGGCGCCGAGCACGGGTCCGGGCTGGGCAGGCTGCGCTGGGTCGTCGAGCAGAGCTTCGCTCTGCTGCACTGGCTCCGCCGCCCACGCATCCGCCGGGAGATCCGCGCCGACATCCACGAAACCCTGCTCAAACTCGGCTGCGCTCTTATCTGCTGGCGCCGCCGACCCGCTCGACCGGCCTGCGGGCGACTCCCGGATCGGCGCCTGGTCGGCCGCGGGCGAGGACGGGCGGAGCCCGCGAGTCCGGGCCGGGCGACGGGACAACTCGGCAGCCCGGTGACGGAGGTGACCGGGCAGTGAGCCGGCCGTGCGCCACGGGACTGCTCTACGCCGTACTCGCAAGAGGGTTTGACTCGAGGTAGTTGTGGAGTGCGGCGGTCGCGCGAAGGCGGTGGAGGCTTGCCTGGTCGAGTTCGCGCTGGCGGGCGGTGAGCGCCGTGCGGGTGCGGGCCGGATCGCCGGCGATCATGGCGGCCATGACCTCGTGGACGGCCGCGACGGAGTACCGGGAGCGGCGCAGCATGGTGATGATCCGGGCCCGGATCAACTGGGCGTGGTCGTAGACGCGGTAGCCGGTGCCGCGTTCGCGGCCCGGCGAGAGCAGGCCTCGCCGCTCCCACAGCCGCAGCGTGGACGGCCGTACCCCGGCAGTCGCGGCGGCGTCGCCGATGTGCAGCGGGCGTTGCACGCGTAGCCGTGGGGGTAGCTCGCCGTCGAACGCCTCCAGCGTCTCCGCCACCTGCGTGCGTTCCTCGGCGAGCGCGGCGTGGCTCCGGTCGACGGTGGCCAAGGCCGTGGGCAGATCGCCTGCGTGGACGGCGCGCAGCACGGTCAGCGCGGTCTGCCAGCCGTAGCCGGCCATGAGGGTGCGTGCGGTGCGGAGCGCCTCGGCGTGCGCGGCGGTGAAGATGCGGTAGCCGTTGGCGGCGCGCTTGGTGGGCGGCAGCAGCCCCAACTCGACGTAATTGCGGATCTGTTGGACCGACAGGCCGCTCGCCCGGGCCAGCTCGGTGATCCGTAGCCTTCCACCAGCATTGGAGTCTTTTCCGGTCATTGCTGAGGTCACCCGGCACCCTTCGCGACAGAACCATCAAGCGGAGGTTCAATGATAGCTTTCAATGCCTGGAGGTGGGGTGTGGCTGTCGTCGTCGCAGAAGACCTGACCATGCGGTACCGGGTGCCGGTCCGGGCCGGCGGCCTGGCCGCCGCGCTCGCGTCCGTGGTGCGCCGCCGGTACCGCGACGTCGACGCCGTCCGGCAGGTGTCCTTCGAGATCGCGCCCGGCGAGGTCGTCGGGTTCATCGGGCCCAACGGCGCCGGCAAGACCACCACCTTGAAGATGCTCTCCGGCCTGCTCCATCCCACCTCGGGCGAGCTGCGCGTGCTCGGCTTCACCCCCGGGCAGCGCAAGGCGCCGTTCCTGAAGCAGATCGCCCTGATCCGCGGCAGCCAGCCGGTCGGCGGGTCGCAGGAGCTGACCGTGCTCGACGCGCTCGACTACCAGCGGCTGCTCTACGACGTCGCGCCCGGCGACTACCGGCAGACCTTGGCCGAGCTGACCGGCCTGCTCGACCTCGGGCCGCTGCTGGAGCGCCAGCTGCGGGCGCTCAGCCTCGGCGAGCGGATGCGCACCGGCCTCGCGCTGGCCCTGCTCTACCGGCCGCGGGTGCTGTTCCTCGACGAGCCGACCCTGGGCCTCGACGTGACCGCCACCGCCGTGATCCGCCGCTTCCTCGCCGGGCACGCCGCCCAGACCGGCGCCACGATCCTGCTCACCAGCCACTACATGGCCGACGTCGAGTCACTGTGCCGCCGGCTGATCCTCATCGACCACGGCCGGGTGCGCTACGACGGGCCGCTGCGTGAGCTGGCCGCCCGCCTGACGCCGTACAAGCTGGTCCGGGTCAGCGCGGCCGGCGCGACGAGACCCGATTTCGCCGCGGCCGGCGAGATCGTGGAGCACGCCGACGGCAGGTGGGTGCTGCGGGTGCCGCGGGAGCGGGTCGCCCGTGTCACCGCCGCCCTGCTGACCAGCCTGGACGTGGCGGACCTGGCGGTCGAGGAGCCGCCGCTGGAGAACGTCATCGACCGCGCCTACCGCGACGGCCTGGCGTGAGGCGGATCCTCCGGCTGACCGCACTGCGCGTGCGCCGCCAGTTCCTGGACTGGTCGGGCACCTGGTGGTTCACGATCACGCTGGTCGCCAACGAGTCCCTCGTCCCGCTGGCCGGCCTGTTCGTGTGGTCGGCCGTGTTCCCGGGCGACCCGCGCGTTGTCTCCTACTTCGCCGCGCTGATCGCCGTGCAGATCATGACCGCGTCGTACGAGAACCACACCTTCTCCGAGACCGTCTACCAGGGCACCGTCAGCCACGAACTGCTCCGGCCGCAGCCCGTCGTCATCGGCCCGATCGGCGAGAACCTGGCCATCCGGCTCTGGATGGCGCTGTTCGGGCTGCCTCCGGCCGTGCTGGCCGGGTTCCTGCTCGGCGCCACCTACCGCCCGGCGGACCTGCTGCTCGCACTGCCCGCGCTGGCGGGCGCGGCCGTCCTGCGGTTCCTGTACACCTGGATCCTCGCGCTCACCGCCTTCTGGACCGAACGGGTGCACGCCGTCGTCACCTTCGGCGGGATGCTGATGGCCCTGCTCGGCGGGGCCGTCGCTCCCGTCTCCCTGCTGCCCGGTCCGTGGCGCACGGTCGCGCAGGCGCTGCCCTTCCACGCCATGCTGGGCCTGCCCGCCGACATCGCAATCGGCGCGGTCACCGGGCCGGCCGCCGTCGCCGCCCTCGGCCGCGGCCTGGCCTGGATCGCGGCGTTCACCGTGCTCGCCGCCGTGGTGTGGCGCTCCGGCGCCCGTCGCTACACCGTCGTCGGCGCGTGACCCGTGCGGAAACTCGCCCGCCTGTTCGCCGCCGGCTTCTCGATGTCGCTGCGGCGTACCCTGACCTTTCGCACGAACCTGCTCTTCGACGTCGCGCTCGCCGTCGCCGGACTGCTGTCCTCGCTCGCGACCGTGCTGCTTGTCTTCACCCACACCGACCACCTGGCCGGCTGGACCCGTCCCGAGACGTTCATGCTCGTCGGCACCTACGAGTTGCTCACCGGCGTCAAGGCCGCGTTCCTCGATCCCAATCTGGCCTGGTTCCCCAGCCGCGGCATCCGCGAGGGCACCCTCGACACCTACCTGCTGCAGCCCGCACCCAGCCTCTTCCTCGCCAGCCTCGCCACCGCGGCCCCCCTCGCCCTCGTCCAGGCGGTGCTCGGCCTCGGCGTCCTCGGTCTCGGCGTGTACGGCCACCCGCCCAGCCCCCTCGGCGTCGCGGCGTGGCTGCTGCTGGTGCTGGCCGGTGCCGCCGTCACCTGGGCCCTCGGCGTGCTGCTCGCCTGCCTGGCCTTCTGGGCGCCGCGGCTCGAGCTCGACGTCTTCTACAACGCCATCTGGCAGCTGGCCCGCTACCCGGTCGGCATCTACCGCCGCCCGCTCCGGCTGCTGCTCACCTACGTCATCCCGCTCGCCCTGATCGCGACGACACCCGCCGCCGCGCTGCTGCGAGGACCCCAGCCGGCCGCCCTGCTCACTGCCGCTGTGGCCGCGGCCACCGCGACGGCCCTGGCCGCCACGGCCTGGCGCCTGGGCCTGCGCCGCTACACGGGCGCGACAAGCTGAACACGCTGTCAGATCTCGAACACCGGCCCCGGCAGGTCGAGCTTTCCTGAGGTCCGGTTGGCCGGCGACGAGGGACCCGTGCTGCGGCGCCGCTGGCTCGGGACGAAGCTGAGGCGCTGCCGCGAGGCGGCGAGGCTGAAGCAGGAACAGGTCACCACGTCATGGCTGATCGCGGGGAACGCCGTTTGCGGCGCCGGGCCCTGGGCGGCCTTCACGATCGCCGTGAGCTGACGAAGCCGACCGCGGAAGTCGCAGGTCAGTAAGCAGGTGTTGATCACGGTTTTGGCGTAGAACGCCGAGTCCGCACAGACTACGGTCTCGCCGGAGGTTGCTGAGCTGCCCCGGGTCAACGAGATCCGGCGTGCGGCATCAACCTATTTCGTGTCGGAGCTCGGCCCGGCCTGGCGACGGTCACGAGGTTCATCGACGTGGCTGCGCTTTGCCGGATGCGCTGTCATGACCTTGACCCGAACCGCCATGAACGAAGCCAATGTCAGTCCTTCAACCTTTGTCTGCGCGCTGATTCACGTTGGCGATCATGTCGATGAGGGTGTTGACGAGTTCTTCTGCCTTGACGCCCCACTTCGGGTCAGCGAGCTGGTTGCTGACCTCCATGCCGGTGATCCCGTTCACGGTGCCGATGAGGAGGGCTCCGTATCGGCGAGCGTTCTGCTCGCCGACCAGGTCGGCGACGATCGCCAGGAACTCGTCTTGGCTGCGCTGGGCAGCACGGGCCATGGCGGTCGGGTCGCCGGCCGGGTTGCTGTACATCAGCCGGTAGAGGTGGGGCTGTCTGCGGCCGAGGTCGAGGAACGCGGTGACGAGACTGCCGAGTTTGTCGGCGGATGACATGCCGGTGTTCGCACGTAGAGCCGCCGACTGATCCGCGAGCCGCTCCCATGCTCGCGTCCCGATCTCGATCAGCAGGCTCTCCTTGTCGGCGAAATGGGTGTAAGGCGCTCCGCGGGTCACCCCGGCACGTGCCCCGACCGCCCGAAGCGTCACGGCATCGAGGCCCCCGAGATCGAGAAGCTCGGCCGCCGCTTCGATCAAGGCTCGGCGCGTGGCGGCAGCGGATTCGGCGCGACTGGTCACACCGGGCATGGTACCGCAGCTCAGATGACGGAGTCACCCGACTGACTTGACAATGTCATCCGAACCTGTGACCGTAGTTCTCATGACAACGTCAACCGAAAATTTGGAACTCGTGATCGTGACCGGCGCATCAACCGGGATGGGCGCAGCCACCGCACGCGAACTGGCTCGCCGCGGCTTCCACGTCCTCGCCGGGGTCCGGCGTGACAGCGACGGCGCGGCTCTCCGCGCCGCGGGCATCGAGCCGGTGATCCTGGACATCACCAACCAGCAACACCTCGCGGCGCTGGTGGCCCGCGTCGACGGCGACCCGCAACGGCGGCCGTTGCGGGCGCTGGTCAACAACGCCGGCATCCCCGCCGCCGGCCCGATCGAAGTCACGCCGCTCGACGAGTGGCGGCGCATCTTCGAGGTGAACCTCTTCGGCCATATCGCCGTCACCCAAGCCCTGCTACCTGCGCTGCTGCGCAGCAAGGGCCGCATCGTCAACATCAGTTCGGTGAACGGCAAACTCTCCATGGCCGGCTACGGCCCGTACGCCGCCAGCAAGCACGCGATGGAAGCCGTGAGCGACGCACTGCGCAACGAGTTGGCCCCTGACGGCGTGCAGGTGGTCGTCGTCGAACCGGGCGGCGTCAAAACCGAGATGGCCGGTACCGGCCTCGCCAGACTGAGCCGGCTCAGCGCCGGCATGACACCGGAGCAGAACGCCCGCTACGGCGCCCTGGTGCAGGGGTTGCCCTCCCACGTCGCCGCATTCACCAAAGCCGGCGTGACCTCCGACGTCGCGGCCAAGACGATCGCCAGGGCGGTGATCGACCGCAGGCCCCGCACCCGCTACATCATCGGCGCCATGGCCGGTTTCCTGATCCGCGCCTCCCGCTTCCTCCCTGACCGGCTGCTCGACCGGATGACGAACTCCGACCTGCGCAAGCACTACCCGGCCGAGAGCGGCGACCGGAGCACCGCAGCGCACCACGCCTGACCGCGACCCGCGCCCCAGTCAGGCATCCGAAACCTCCGTCCCGTCACCGAAGGGACGCCCATGGTCAAAGGAGCTTCACGCATGTCCACACCACAGATCGAACGAAACCACGACGAGCGAAAAGCGGCTGAGCGGCAGCAGCCAGCGCTGCACTGGATCGGCGGCCGATGGTCGGGGTCGGGCTCCGTCGACGAGTCGCGCAACCCCTCAAACGGTGAGGTGCTTGGGCGCTACGACGTCGGCGGAGTCGAGCAGGCCCAAGCCGGGATCGAGGCAGCTCGATCGGTCTTCGACGACACGGATTGGTCGGTGACGCCGGAGGTGCGATCCCGGGCGCTGATCGAGATTGCTGAGCGGCTGGAGGCACGGCAGCACGAGGTCGCGTTGATGCTCGCGTGGGAAAACGGCAAACGGCTCCTCGAGACGACCTGGGAAGTCGGAGCGGCGGCGACGATGCTGCGGCACTCCGCCGCCTCCGCGCTCGTCGATTCCGGCGGTCGGGCGTCCACCAATACCTCAGGCATGCTGATCGACTCCGAGCCCGAGGCCCGCGGGGTAGCTGCAGTGATCAGTCCCTGGAACAGCCCGATCTACCTCACGATCCGGGCAATCGGTCCGGCGCTCGCCGCCGGTTGCACCGTTGTTGCGAAGCTGCCGGCGCAGACCGCTCTGACTAACAATTTGCTCGCTCAGGTCATCGCCGAAGCCCGGTCTCTCCCAGCCGGGGCAGTGAACCTGTTCACTGAGTCGCACCGCGATGGTGCGGTGCACCTGGTCGATTCGGGCGACACGGACGTCGTCGCCTTCACCGGCAGTACCGGCGTCGGTCGTTCGATCGCCGCTGCCTGCGCCGCCGCTTTGAAGCCGGCGGTATTGGAATTGGGCGGCAAGACTCCGCTGGTCGTATTCGAGGACGCCGACCTCGACGTCGCTGTGCCGACGATTGTGATGGCTCTGACGCTGATGAACGGTCAGTTCTGCTGCACCGGTTCCCGGGTGCTCGTGCATCGCGATGTCGCCCAGGAGGTCCGTGACCGCCTGACCCGCGCGTTCGAGGCGGTGCGCGTTGGCCCGGCCGACGACCCCGCGAGCGAACTCGGCCCGGTCGTCGATCGCGGCAGTGTCGACCGAATCGAGCAGATAGTCGCCGACGCGACCAGCTACGCCAAGGTCCTCGTCCGCGACTGTACGGTCACCGTACCCAGACAGTGCCCCGGGCCTGGTATTCCAGAACGTTCTCGATGGCTACGGCGAGGTCGGCGCTGAGTTCCCGGCGCACCAGGTGCAAAGCGAGGTCCAGGCCGGAAACGATCCCCGCAGCGGTGACGAGGTCACCGTCGTCGACCACTCGGGCGTCCTTGACGACACCGCCCCGCTTGGCCAGCTCGGCCTTGGCGCCGTGGTGGGTCGTGCACGGACGGCCGGCGGTCAGCCCGGCCGCTGCGAGCAGGATCGTGCCGGTGCACAGTGAGGTGACGAGCACACCGGCCCGCGCTGCGGCCGCCAGTTTGTCCGGCAGGAGCCGGCGTTGATCTCGGCCCAGATCCCAGGCCCGTCCGGGCGGCCGAAGCCGCCTCCGGGCACGACGATCACATCGGCCTCGGCCGGCGACCAACCCTGCGCGACAGCGACGCGGGTACCGAACGCTGCCGTGACGACTCGTGGCTCGGCAGCGCTGACGAAGGCGACCTGGGCGGCGCCGCCGCTGAGCCGGCCGGCGTAGGAGAACACCTCGTACGGGCCTGCGAAGTCCTGCTCCTCGACCCCATCGAACAGCACGATCTGCACCCGCAACGGGCGCTCGCTGCTAGGTTGCGCTGCCGCTGCGGCGGCCGGGTTTGTGAACCCGCCCACGGCCGTGGCTCCGGTCGTGGCACCAACTGCGGCGGTCAGTACTGTTCTGCGATTCACGACTCACTCCCGACATTGACGACTGTGTCTTGTCAGTCGTTGCCACGGGGGGCACGGTTCCCGGGAGACGGCCCTCATCGTGGGGCAGCGGGAAGGTCGGCGGGCTTGTCGCGCGAGTCAGCGCTCGCGAAGGGGCGCGAGCAGTGCTTTGACACGAAAATCGGGTCTAAGCCTTGGCTTTTACCCGACATTTGGTGCAAATAGTGTCCAGAGGGAGACTTGAACCTCCACGATCTGCACCGGTGCGCACTCAGAGTGCGCATACGGCGGACGGCCTCGTCCGCGTCCTCGTCGACCATGGTGAGCACGACGACGGCGACCTCGGGAGTGCTCTCCGTCTCGAAGCAGCACGGTGACCTGAAACGGACAACCGGGGCCGCTTCAGAAGGCCCTGCTGGCGTAGTAGCAGTTGTCGTAGCGTGCTCCACCCGCCAACTTCCACGATCCGGAGTACGGTCTCGGGCCATCGCTGGCGGAGGCCCGGACGACGACCTGGTAGTTGCCGGGCTTGAGCCGTACGGTCCTGGCGGGCACGCCGGTACCGCCGCACGTCGGGGCGAAGTATCGACTCAGCAGGGGCGATGAGCGCACCTGGCAGGATGCACAGGCCGGGACGGTAAGTCGATCGGCGACCGGTCCGCTGTACAGGATCTCCAGCGCGTACGGCGAGTCGTTGACCACCTGCACGATGGCGGTGCCGGAAGGGCCGTTACCGGTACGTTCCAGCGGGGCGATGTCGCCGGTCGCGCCGGCCTTGACCTTGGCGACCTCGGCGGCGATCCGCTTCTGCCGGGCCTGCGCAGCCCGGGCGTCGCGCGGGTAGTCGGCGATGAACTCATCCAGATGCTCGATGGCCGAGTCGTACTCGCCGCTGCCGATTTCCTTCAACGCGCAGTTGTACAGCGTGCCGGGACGAGCGGCGCGGGCCCGGGCCGCCCCAGCCTTCGCCTCCGGCAGGGACACCGTGCTGAGGTATGTCAGCTCCGTAAGGGCGTCACAAGGCCGGCCGAGAGCTTTGGCGATCACCGAGCCGTAGGCGTTGTCCAGGTCGGACCGGACTGCGGCAGCCTGGGAGGTGCCTGGATGGTCGGTGACGACCACCTGGTAGTCGGTGACGGCTTGGCGTCGCGTGTTCGCCGCCTCAATCCCGTCGGTCAGGTCGGCCGCCCGCTTGCTGTAGGACTTGCCGCGTTGCCAGTACGCCTCCGCGCGACCGGCTCGAGCCCGCGCGACCAGCAACCCATTCGGATACTGGTCCAGCTGCGCGTCGAACGCCTCGGGAGCCAAGGAAGCCTCGGCGTCCAGCAGGTCCTGGCACTCGCGCTGGTCCGCGCGAGCGACGGCGGTGACGGAGGTGAGGGTGAGTTCGTAGCGGGACTGGACGCTCGCGTACCTGTCCAACGCCACCGGGCAGTCGCCCGCCGCATGCGCGGCGCGCGCATCGGCCAGAGCTGACCGGCCGGCCGCCTGGTAGCCGACGAACCCCGCGACCATCAGCAGCACCATCGCCACTGCGGTCACCAACGGCCGCCGTGGCATCGAGCCGCGGACGGCCACGCCGTGCTGCCGCCGGGCCAACCGCCACGCGTCGAAGGTCGCGGCGCCGATGCCGAGCGCGGCGACCGTGAGCCAGAGACCGGGACTCTGTGAAGCGCTGTGGGCAGCCGCGAACCAGAGCACGAGGGAAGTTCCCAGGAGTACTACCGCTGCCCTTTTCCATCGGCCCAGGTAGAGGTAGCCGGCGGCAAGGCCGCTCACGTTCAGCAACGCCGCGATCCGGGGATCGCGGCGCCGAACGGGCAGGTCGATGATCGGGTGTTGCTGAGCGGAAACCGCCGTGGCCGGCGGGTGGCCGTTCTCGTGCGCCAGCCTTTGCCACGCGAGCGCAGTTTCATTGTCGCCCCGGCGTAGCGCGGTGACTGCATGTCGTTACGCAGCCTCACCGAGCGCCTCACGGCGTGCCGCATCTGCCTCGGCTGCCGGGTCAGGGGCCGCCAGCAGGGCACCAAGCCGAGGCGGAACGGGGTGGCCGGCGAGCAGCACCGGGTAGAGCAGGTCGATCCAGTCCAGGGTGGATCGAGCGCGGTCGGCCGGACCGCGATCGGGCCGGCTGAGCCGGTCCCGGGTCTCAATCAAGACCTCATCGAGTACGCCGAGATCCGCGCTGTGCCGGGCAAACGCAATGACCTGCACGATCAACGCGCCGTCGGTGCCTGCCTCACCGCGCTCCATCGCCATGACCGCCTGATGGGCGATCGTGGCAGCAAGCGAGAGCAGACGTGGTCCTTCGCTCGGCGATGACACAGGCGTACTCCTACCGTCTCGGCTCCCTACCGACAGCCTGGACGGTCCATGTAGTGGCGTCTATGCCGCACCGGTGTGGCATGGACGCGGACTGCGGCTGCGTGGCATCATGCGGGGCCGAACGGGAAGAGTCCGGCCACTCGACTCAGGCTGCGCAGCTTGTAGCTGGGTCTTACTCAGAGGATCGCGCGGTTGGATATCTCCTGCAGGCGGTAGGTGGTGTCCAAGACAGCCGGGGCAGTCTTCATCCAGGTGACGTCGGTGCCGGGGTGCAGCGTGTGGACCAGGACCAGGTTCCACTCGGTTGCATCACCGGGGCGGATTGAGTGCATGCGGCCGCCCTTGACTCGGATGTCGTCAGGATCTCCAGGACGCGCTCGACCAACTTGCCGGGTAGGAACTAGCCTCCGTCCTTCGTGCGTCCAGCAGACCTGGAGGTGGACTGGTGTAGTCGATCTTGGGTCGTAAGCTCGTCGTCGCTTGCCGGTGGGAGTCCGGTCCGGGTAGCTGCCAGGAGGCCCGGTAGCAGGCTGGCGGCTCGGTCTGGAAACGGGTCGGGTCGAAGCCCAGTGTCGAAAGCCCTGATGGGGGAGCGACTGAGCGGTCCGTAGCATCACGCGAAGCCTGCGGCGTCGTTAGAGGTCTCACCTGTTGGGGTGGGGCAGAGGGAGTGCCGAGCCCCCGAATTCAGGGTGAAGGCCATGGAAGCGGTGTAGTGAGGGAGGGGCCGCTACTTCGTCGACGCGTATCTGCTGATGAAGGTGGTGCCCGGTGAGTGCCGTTTCGGCTAGTCCCGCCGTGTTGGGGTCCTCGTTGGACCCGGTTCGTGCCTTGCAGCATGCGCTTTACCGGGCGGCCAAGGCCGATCCCGGACGTCGGTTCCATGCGTTGCGAGACAAAGTCTTCCGCAGGGACGTCTTGTGGCGGGCGTGGGTCGCGGTGCGTGGCAACGATGGCGCTCCGGGCATCGACAAGACCACCCTGGGTCAGGTCGAGGAGTACGGCGTTGACCGGTTGCTCACCGAGTTGACCGCCGAGTTGCGGGACGGCCGCTATCGGCCGGTGCCGACGCGTCGGGTGTTGATCCCGAAGCCGGGCACAGCCGAGCGCAGGCCGTTGTCGATTCCTGCGGTTCGGGACCGTGTCGTGCAGGCCGCGGTGAAGATCGTGCTCGAGCCGGTCTTCGAGGCCGACATGTTGCCGTGCAGCTTCGGGTTCCGCCCGAAGCGTTCGGCGCACGATGCCTTGCAGGTCCTCGTCGATGAGTCCTGGCGGGGCAGGCGGTGGGTGGTCGAGACGGACATCGCCAATTGTTCTCGGCGATTCCGCATGACAAGTTGATGCAAGCAGTCGAGGAACGCGTCTGTGACCAGGCCGTGCTGAAGCTTCTGCGGGCGATGCTGTCCGCCGGGGTGATGGACAACGGCGTGGTCCGGCGAGAGGTGACCGGTACTCCACAGGGCGGTGTGGTTTCGCCGTTGCTTGCGAATGTCTATCTGCACCGGATCGATCGGGCATGGTCGACTCGTGAGCACGGGGTTCTGGTGCGTTACGCCGACGACGCGATCGTGATGTGCAGGTCCCGGCAGCAGGCCGAGGCCGCCCTCGGGCGGCTGAAAGAGCTGCTGTCCGAGCTGGGGCTGGAACCCAAACAGGCCAAGACACGCATCGTGCATCTGCAGGTCGGCGGTGAAGGCGTGGACTTCCTCGGCTTTCACCACCGGCTGGTGCGGGCCTGGGCGCGGACTGGGACCAAGCAGGTCACCTTCCTGGCGCGCTGGCCCGCGAACAAGGCCATGCAGCACGCCCGTGACCGGATCCGGCGGTTCACGGACCGGTCCCGGTTGCTGCTGCCGGTGGAGTGGATCGTGCAGGACCTCAACCAGTTCCTGCGCGGCTGGGCCGGGTACTTCAAGTACGGAAACTCGGCCCGCCACTTCAGCAAGATCAGGGCATATGCGTTGATGCGGCTGGCGATCGTGATCGCCAAACGGCATAAGCGCAGCCGAGCATTCGGGTTGCAGGTACTGGTCTTCCAGTCCGACAACCAGCTCGGACTGGTCGAGCTCATGGGAACCGTCGTCTCGCCAAGGCCCTTCAAGCCCTGGCGGAGGACAAGCCGAATGCCGGCGGTGAACGACGTCGGTGAGCCGTGTGCGGGAAAGCCGCATGCACGGTTCGATGGGCGGGTGCTGGAAACGGAACACCCTGGACAAGGTCACCGCAGCGGGACAACCGAACGGGAAACCGTCGGCATGAAGGCTGCCGGACCTAACCCCAGAACTGTGTCACCGCGCCAGCGCCCGACCCTACATTGAGCATCGGTGCTTGGCCAAGGTCCGGGTCGTGACCGGTTCGTTGTTGATGATGCTGGTGGTGGGCAGGCTTTATTGCCCGGCCGGAGGCCGGGTTTCTCCGTGGGTCCTGGTTGTTGTTGCGGCGGATTTCGTTGTCAGGTAACGGGTTCGGATAGCGCGGCGAGGCGTTCGAAGGCTTGGACGAGGTGGTTGGCTCAGGGCCAGCCGGCGGCGAGGCGCAGTGTGGTGGTCCGGGCGGTGCGGGTCAGTTTCGCCGTGATGTGCAGCAGCCGGTAGCGCAGTTTCTTCGGCTCGGCGGCCGCGAGTGGCCCGTCCAGGAGCAGGTGCTGGGTCCAGCTGAGCAGGTCGATGCCGGTCAGGGCGAGTTGCAGCCAGACGGTGTTGCTCGCGCAGCAGGCGGCGTTCCCGAAATGGACCCGGCCGGGCGAGACGCGAACCCTGCGCGACCTCCTGTCGGAGGCGGTGCGGTCGCTGCGCACGACCGTCGGTCAAGAACCGGCTGACGCCCTCGCCCGGACGTCCGGGAGATATTCCGGTCGCTGGACACCGGCGCTGACCGATATGTGCTGCTTGATTGGGGAGGCCGATGGTTCTCGCGCAGCGCTGACGCGTCTGCGGCGCCGCCGTTCCCGGCGGGTGCACGAACGCGAACAAGCGCTGACCCCTCGCGGCAAGGGACAACCTGTCCAGCGATCGGCGTGGCCGCGGTGTCGTTCTGGCGGTGGCCGCGGTCCTGGCGCTCCGCGTCTTGCGGCCGGAGCACTGCACGGCGACCTTGCGGGGATCTCTACCACCAGGCCGACGGTTGGACCTGGGAGAACAGCCGGGCGGCCGGTTTCGCCAGCTCCGAACGCCGTGACCCGCGTCAGCGGTCCTGTCGGAGGTCGTCGACGACGCTCTGGTAAGCGTCGGGCGTCACGGCGAAGGAGCCGTAGTAGGGGTAGTTCATCTCGACGACGAGGAACAGGTTCGTCGCGATGACCGTGCTGGCCATGGTGAGCAGGGCGCGGCGCACGAGGCCGTCGTCGAGGCCGAAGAACAGGCACATCGTGAGGACCGCGCCGGTCGAGACCAGCACCCCGAACCACATCACCGGTGACATCCGGCTGTCGTCGGCCTCGGCGTCCGAGGCGTGGTGGTACTGCTCGGCGCGGCCGATCTCGTCGATGGCGTGGTTGATGAAGAACCGTTGCGCGTCTGTCGTCGGCCGTAACGACCCGACGAGGGTGGCGAGCTCGCTCAGGTCGGCGGAGCGCTCCCGCTCGGTGCCCTGCTCGTGCCGGGCCTCCCAGTCGGTGACCAGAGCGGACTCGTAGCGGATGACGCCGTCGGTGAGCATCAGCCGGGTTTGGTCGTCGAAGACCACGCTGCCGGGGATGAGGGTGGTCATGCTCGCCGCCTCCTCGCGCACGGCTTCCTTCGCGTCGGTGTAGCCCTCCCACAGGGAGACCACGCACAGTCCGATCACGATCGCGTACGCCACGCCCACCAGCGAGACGATGACACCGGTGACGTCGTTGTGCTGATTGAGCCGCCGGTGCGGCAGGGTGCGGTGGATGAGGATGTCCAGCCCAAGGGTGACGGCCGGGACTCCGATGATCAGCACGGCCCCCACCAGCCACACCGACACGTCCCGTACGAGCCAGAGTTCCACGCCGTCCACCCTAGGCAGCGCGGGGAGTGCGATGGCCGAATACCGGAAACGACGATCGGAACGTGAACTCGTTGTTACGTTCTATCGGGGTCGCCGGAAGGGGCAACGATGAGCGTGCAGATGACAGGCTTGGACCTGAGCGAGACCGAACGCCACCGCACCAGCAGGGGACGATCCCATCCGCTGGGCGCCCGCCCGGACGACGGCGGGGTCAACTTCGCCGTCTTCTCCGAGCACGCCACCGCGATGCAGCTGCTTCTCTTCGAGCACCACGATTCCCCTGCCCCGTACCAGATCATCACCCTCGACCCGGAGACCAACCGCACCTTCGCGGTCTGGCACGTGCGGGTCGAAGGGCTGAGGGCCCCGGCCTTCTACGGTCTGCGGGCCTTCGGCCCGGAGGACGTCCCGGGTCTGCGGTTCGATCCGGACAAGGTGCTTCTCGATCCGTACGCCCGCGGGGTGGACCGCGCGCTGTGGGACCGGGGCGCCGCCTGCCGGCCCGGCGACAACACGGCCGTCTCGCTGCGGTCCGTGGTGGTGGACACCGACGGGTACGACTGGGAGGGCGACGAGCCGCTGCGCCGGACGATGGATGACCTCATCATCTACGAGGCGCACGTCGGCGGGTTCACCCGGTCGCCGAGTTCGGGGGTGGGCCGGCCGGGCACGTTCGCCGGGCTGGTGGAGAAGATCCCGCACCTGACGAAGCTCGGCGTCAACGCGGTCGAGCTGTTGCCGGTCTTCGACTTCGACGACGGCGAGGCCAACTTCTGGGGCTACAGCACCGCCGCCTACTTCGCCCCGCACGCCGGTTACTGCGTGGCCCCGGACGAGGGCGGGCACCTGCGGGAGTTCCGCGACATGGTGAAGGCCCTGCACGCCGCGGGCATCGAGGTGATCCTGGACGTCGTCTTCAACCACACCGACGAGGGCAACCACCTCGGGCCGCTGTTCGCCTTCGCCGGCCTGGACAACCCGAACTACTACTACCTGGACCCGAACGACCGGCGGCACTACTACGACTACTCGGGCTGCGGGAACACGCTGATGGCGAACCACCCGATCGTCACCAAGATGATCGTGGAGTGCCTGGAGTTCTGGGTGCGGGAGATGCACGTCGACGGGTTCCGGTTCGACGAGGCCGCCGTGCTGACCCGCGGCGCCCGTGGTGAGGTCCTCGACGAGCCGCCGGTGGTGTGGCAGATCGAGCTGTCCGACACCCTCGCCGACACGAAGATCATCGCGGAGGCGTGGGACGCCGCCGGCGCGTACGAGGTGGGCCGCTATCCGGGGTATCGCTGGGCCGAATGGAACGGCCGATACCGGGACACCATGCGCCGCTTCGTCCGCGGCGAGCCGGGCATCGTCGGCGACGTGGCCGAGCGGCTGACCGGCAGCGCCGACCTCTACCAGGCGCGCGGGCACCGCCCGATCAACAGCGTCAACTTCATCACTTGCCACGACGGCTTCACGCTCGCGGATCTCGTCTCCTACGACGAGAAGCACAACGAGGCCAACGGCGAGGGCAACCGCGACGGCAACGACGACAACATGAGCTGGAACTGCGGCGCCGAGGGGCCGACCACCGATCCTGAGGTCAAAGCGCTGCGCGTACGCCAGATCAAGAATTTCGCCGCGTTGCTGCTGCTGTCGCGGGGCGTCCCGATGATGCTCGGTGGCGACGAGATCGGCCGCACCCAGCAGGGCAACAACAACGCCTACCGCCAGGACAACGAGATCAGCTGGCTGGACTGGTCACTGGTCGACGACCACGCCGAGGTCCTGTCGTTCTGGCAACGCATGATCGCGTTCCGGAAGGCTCATCCGAGCCTGCGGCAGCCGACCTACGAAGGGCCCGAGATCGCCTGGCACGGCACCCGGCTGGGCCGGCCCGGATGGACCGACCCGGACGCCCGGACCCTGGCCTGCACCATCGACGACCTGCACATCATCGCGAACATGTACTGGGCGCCGCTGGACTTCGAGCTTCCGGCGGTGCCGGGGCGGGTCTGGGCGCGAGCCGTCGACACCTCGTCACCGGATGACGCCGAAACGTTTGTGGACACCGCGACCATCTCCGCTCCCGGACGCAGCGTCATCGTCCTGATCTCCCGCCCGTCCTGAAGAGAAAGAGGCCATCGTGCCGAACCAACTCGACTTCACCTTCTCGGATCTCGTCGCCGGCTACGTCATCAGCGCCGACCCGCAGGCCGGGCGCTTCGAGATGAACACCTCCGACGGCCGGCCCTTTGTCGTGCAGCTCACCCCGACGACCACGGCGGAGATGCTGCGCAACCTGGGCGACGCGTACGTCGACGCCACCGCGCAGCTTTCCGCGATGCTGGAGCACGGCCGCCTGCTGCACGTCTACGGCGTGTTCTACCCGTCGGACTCAGGAGCGGGCACCGCCTTCGAGGCCAAGCACGTGCTGCTGTTCGGCAAGGCGGCCGACGAGCACAAGTTCGAGTCGCCGAGCTGGTGGGGCCAGCAGGTCCGGAAGATCGCCGACTTCTACCTGGACAGCGAGTTCGGCGTCGGGTCGACGACCTTCGACTACCGGCTGTACCGCACCGATCTGACGATGGAGGGCGCGAAGACCACGACCGTCCGGCAGGAGACCGACACCATCTCCCGTCTGGTGTACGGGCTGGCCACCGCGTACCTGATGCACGGCAACCAGCGGTACCGCGACGCGGCGGTGGCCGGCGCCGACTACCTGATCGACCATCTGTGCTCGGTTGACCGCGCCGAGCAGATCGCCTACTGGTACCACGCGCTCGTGCTGCGCCCGGACGGCAGCGAACTCAAGATCTTCGCCTCCGAGTTCGGCGACGACTACGACGCGATCCCGTGCTACGAACAGATTTACGCGCTGGCCGGCCTGACCCAGGTCTACCGGATTACCGGCGATCCGAGGCTGCGGGAGATCATCGACCTGACCATCAACATGTTCCATCGCTACTTCGAGGACAAGACCAATTATCCCGACGGTACGCCCCGGCGAGGCTACTACTCGCACGTCGACCCGGTGACCTTCGACCCGCTGAGCCCGGCCCTGGACGACGGGATCCGCACCAACCGAGACCGCAAGAACTGGAACTCGGTCGGCGACCACATCCCGGCGTACCTCGTCAATCTGTTCCTGGCCACCGGCGAGCAGAAGTACGCCGACGAGCTGGAGTCGCTCTGCGACCAGATCACCGAGCACTTCCCGGACTACGACAGCAGCCCGTTCGTACAGGAGAAGTTCTTCGGCGACTGGAGCGCGGACCGCGCCTACGGGCAGCAGCAGGACCGGGCGATCATCGGGCACAACCTGAAGATCGCGTGGAACCTGACCCGGGTGAACAACGTGCGGCCGAAGGCGGAGTACGTGTCGCTCGCCAAGAAGATCGCCGGGCTGATGCCGACGGTCGGCATGGACCCGCAGCGCGGCGGCTGGTACGACATGATGGAACGCCACACCGGCCCCGGCGAGCGCTTCCACCGCCTCGTCTGGCACGACCGCAAGGCGTGGTGGCAACAGGAACAGGGCATCCTGGCCTACCAGATCCTCGACGCGGTCTACGGCGACCCGCAGTACGCCAAGTACGCCCGGGAGAGCGCCGCGTTCTACAACGCCTGGATGCTCGACACGCAGGCCGGCGGCGTCTACTTCAACGTGCTGGCCAACGGCAACCCGTTCATGCTCGGCGGCGAACGCAGCAAGGGCTCGCACTCGATGGCCATGTACCACAGCGCCGAGCTGTGTTACCTGGCCGCGGTCTACTCCAACCTGGAAGGCCGCCAGCAACCGATGGACCTGTTCTTCTCGCCCGGCGCGGGCGCGTTCGGCGGCGTCCTGCGGGTCGCGCCGGACCTGCTGCCGCCGAAGACCAACAAGATCATGCAGGTCTGGATCAACGGGCACGAGCACGCCGACTTCGACGCCGACGCGCTGACCGTGACGCTGCCGCACAGCACCGAGCCGCAGGAGGTACGCGTCCGGCTGGTCGGCGCCGCCTGCGCGTTCAGCGCCGACGTGCTCGAGGTGTCCGGCGTCGTCGCCCGGATCAGCCTGGCCGGCTCGCTCGGCGCCACCCAGGTCGACGTGCTGCGCCGGGAGCTTGACGGGGTGCTCGACGGCGGCGTCCGCTCGGTGGTCCTGGAAACCGCCGGCCTCATCTACCTCGACCCGGAGGCGGTCCGCTACCTCGCCACCGCCAAGCAGCATCGCGACTTCCAGCTCACCGTCACCGGGGCGCAGGGCCAGGTCGCCGCCGAGCTGGCGTCCAGCGAGCTCGACCAGGAACTCGTCAGGAACGCGTCGTGAACTACGACCACATCGTCGTCGGATCAGGGTCCGCCGGCACCATTCTCGCCACCCGGCTGTCCGAGGACCCGGGCCGCTCGGTGCTGCTGCTCGAGGCCGGCCCGGACTTCCCCGAGCTCGACCAGCTGCCGGCGGACCTCGCCACCGCGGCCACGGTCTCGGTGGTGGACCACGACTGGGGCTACCGGGCCGACGCGGTGCCGGCCCGTTCCATCGAGTACGCCAGAGGCAAGGTCACCGGTGGCTGCTCGGCGGTGAACGGGGCGATCGCGCTGCGTGGCTTGCCCGCCGACTTCGAGGAGTGGGCCCGGCTCGGCAACGACGCGTGGACCTGGGACCAGGTTCTGCCGTACTACATCCGGATCGAGAACGACCAGGACGTGGAAGGCCCGCTGCACGGCAAAGAAGGACCCACTCCGGTCGTGCGCACGAAGCACGACGACCTGGTGCCGTTGCAGAAAGCCTTCCTGGACGCGAACCTGGACCACGGATTCGACTACGTGGCCGACCACAACGATCCGCACAGCACCGGCGTCGGCCCGATCCCGATGAACCGGCGCGGCCCGTTGCGCGTCTCGACCGCCATCTCGTACCTGAGCCAGGCCCGCCACCGCCTCAACCTGACGATCCGACCGGGGACGCTGGTGCACCGGGTCCTCTTCGAAGGCACCAAGGCCGTCGGCGTGGAGGCGGAGATCGACGGGCAGGTGCAGAAGGTCTACGCCCGCAACGTCACCCTGTCGGCCGGTGCGATCAACACGCCGGCGATCCTGCTGCGCTCCGGCGTCGGCCCGGCCACGCAGCTCGAGGAGCTCGGCATCCCGGTGGTGCTGGACCGGCCCGGCGTCGGCGCGAACCTCATCGAGCACCAGCAGATCACCGTCGGGATCATCCCGAAGGACGGCGTCACGCAACTGTCCGACCCGGACGTCCAGGTGATCACCCGGTACACCGCTCCAGGCACCGAGCAGTTCAACAACATGCAGCTCTACTTCGTCAGCCGGTACGTGCCGATCACCCACCGGCCGATCAGCGTGATGAGCGTGCTGCAGAAGCCGGCCGGCCGCGGCCAGGTCTCGCTGACCACGAGCGACCCGCACATCCAGCCGGAGATCTTCCTCAACTCGTACGGCGAGGAGGCCGACCGTCGCATCGCCATCGACGGTGTCCGGCTGTGCTGGGAGATCGCCACCTCGAAGCCGATCGCCGAGCTGTCCGCCGGCCTGGCCGACAGCCTCACCGAGAAACAGCTCGACGACGACGAGACGCTGTTGCGCTACATCAAGCAGCACTCCGCGACCCTGTGGCATCCGGTCGGCACCTGCCGGATGGGCACCGACTCCGACTCGGTTGTGGACCAGCGTTTCGCGGTGCACGGCCTGGACAACCTGAGCGTGGCGGACGCCTCCGTCATGCCGGACCACGTCAGCGCCAATCCGAACCTGACCTGCTTCGTCATCGGCGAGCGGGCCGCCGAGTGGCTGGGGGAATCATGAAGATCGGTGTCCTGATCGAGGACCACTTCGACCAGACCGAGTACCGCGCGTTCAACCGCTGGTTCCCGTCGCAGGGCGTCGAGGTCGAGTACCTGTCGCACCTGTGGGACCAGCCGTCCCTCACCTTCGGCAGCAACCCCGACGACGGCACGGTCGAGGAGCACGTCACCGTCACCGCCGAGGTGGCCACCGCGGACCCCGCCGACTACGCCGGCATCATCCTGATCGGCGCGTACGCGATGGACCGGCTGCGCTACCAGACGGAGATCGTCGGCCCGGGCGCGCGCAACACCGCGCCCGCGGTCGAGTTCCTCCGCCGCGCGGTGGCGGCGCCGGGCGTGCCGATCGGCACGATCTGCCACTCGCTGTGGCTGTTCTGCGCCGACCCGGACCTGCTGCGCGGGCGCCGGGTCACGTGCGCCCACAACATCGTCTGCGACGTCGAGAACGCCGGCGGCATCGTCGAGTACGACGGCCGCTCGACCGCCGACCTGGTGATCGACGGTAACCTCATCTCGGCCCGCCACCCCGAGGTCACCGAGCGCTTCATGACAGAGTTCCTGGCCCAGATCACCAGCCAAGCCGAACAAGCGACCGCGACGGTCTGATCAGACCGCATCTCGTCATGTCCGCCGCAGATCAGTGCATCGGCTGCGATCACCCACAGATGCGGGTGTGCGGGCTGGCAGGAGGCTGCGGCAGGAGGCCATTCACTGCGTCGCTTGGCTATCGTCCGACATTATGTGATTGCAGGTGAAGGATGCTGGCACCTATTTGTGCGTGGGCTTGAGGTGTAACACGTCAGGGTGTCCGAGGGGCGCGTCATGAGGTCAGGCCGCCCTTGCCCGGTCGCGCCGTAGCGTTGCGCCCGGGGACCGGTCAGGGTCGGGAATCCGGTTCAGCTGCAGGCCTCGTCCTTCGCGGGGAGATTGCCGTTCAGGAGGTAGGAGGTCATCGCCCCTATCGCGCAGGCGTTGGGGTTCGGATGGATGAGCACGCCATGGCCACCGGCGTCGACCGTGACCAGCACGGCATCCGAGCCCATCGCCCGCCGCATGCGTTGTGCCCCGTCGAGCGGGGTGGCCGGGTCACGCTCGTTCTGCAGGATCAGGACGTTGCGCGTGCCCAGCGAACGGACCTTGGGTCCTGGCCCGCTCGGCTGAACGGCCCAGGCCGAGCAGGGCGCGATGTTGGCCGGAGCACCGGCCGTCAGCGGGAATCGGGCGCGGTCGATTGCGGTGTTACGGGCGTACGTCTGGAGGTCGCGTGGCCATGCCTCGTCACCGCAGCTGAAAGCCCAGCCGGCGGAAAGCAGGTTGTCCTGCGGCACGCCCGGCATGGTCGCCTCGGCGATCAGGCCGTTGGCCTGTTCGGCGAGGAAGGAACGGTCCTCGGCGGTGGCGGTGCCGGCTGCGGCGTCACGGGCTGCCTTCCACAGCTGAGCCATCGCGGGCACCGGCGTGTCCGAGCTGGTGATCATGCTGGCGTCGCTGTAGGACAGCTGCCAGGTGAAGAGCCGCAGAAAGTTGCCGTTGATGGGAGCCTTGGTCTCGGCCAGCGTGACCGGATGGCGATCCAGTTTCGCCGCCAAGGCCAAGTAGTTGCGACGTACCTGCGCCGGGGTACTGCCGAGGCGCACCGTGTCGTTGTTGGCGACGGCGAACTTCGCCAGGTCGGGCCAGCGGTCCTCCATCGCGCGGGCAAACGAGCGGAAGTCGTCGTAGCCGCGGGCGTTCGGGTCCACCGAGCTGTCGATCACCATCCGGTCGATGGTCTGCGGGAACAGGGTCCGGTAAAGCGAGCCGAGGTAGGTGCCCCAGGAGATGCCCCAGTAAGAGACGGTGCGCTCGCCCAGGGACTGGCGGATGCGGTCCATGTCGCGAGCCACATTGGCGGTGCTGATGTGTTGGAGAAGGCCACCGGAGTTGGCCGCGCACTGCTTACCCATCCGCTTGGCGAAGGCCACGTTGTTCCTGATGGAACCGTTCGCGCCGGGGAAGGACAACACCGAGTACTGCAGGTCCCGGACCAGTTCGTCAGCGTCGCGGCCGCAGTTGATCGGTGTGCTGTAGCCGATGCCGCGCGGGTCGAAAGCCACCAGGTCGTAGCTGTCACGTATCTCCTTGGGCAGCAGACTGCCGAAGGCGGTGGGCACGTCGAGACTGGGACCGGGGCCGCCGCCGTTGACCATGAGAACGCCTTTGCGCTTCGCCAGGTCGGCCGCCGGGACGCGGGAGACCTCGACGTTGATGAGGCGACTGTCCGGCCGGGTGTAATCGAGCGGTACCCCGAGGATGGCGCACTGTTGCGGGGCCGGCGTGCCAGTCGGACACGGACCCCACTGCAGAGTCGAGGTGGCTGGCCGCGGGGTGCTGTCGGCCAGCGCAGGGAGGTACGCGGTGGTCGCGACGCCGGCGCAGACCACCCCGGCGACAGCGGCGCCGACAGCCAGCTTGCGCCCACGGCGGGAGCGGGGATTGCTTCCATCTACTCGCATGCCGAAACGATATTGATCATCGCGAAGCGTCTGAATGACGCTGGCTACCCAACTGAGGTAGGGCTGGCTGGAAGAACACCGCGCCGGATCGGCTGGTCCCCTCCTCCTACCAACCAGGGCCCGCAGATCAGTCGGCCGGTGACCGGTGCTCTCGAGCGGCCGGTGATATTCCTGCTTGGCCGCTTCGACCACCACGGGACTTTCCGGTTTGTCGGGCAGACCCATCCGGTGAAGGCCGACGATCGGCACGCTCTGGCAAGAGCGCTGCGTGGCCTGCCGTTCCGTGGTCCGGCGCCGGGCATCCGTCGCCGTGTCCGCTGCTGGCCGGGTGGTCGGGGAACCTCGCCGAGCGGCAGCCGGTGGCGTACATCCCGGTCGAGCCGACCGTCGTTGCCGAGGTGGAAGTCGACACGGCGCTGGACGGCGAAGCTCGGCCGCCAGCGTGTCACACCCGTCGTAGCCCTCGGTCAGCGCAGGAAACTGAGTAGCCGCTCGACCAGCGATGCTGGCTGCTCCTCGGCCAGAAAGTGTCCACTGCCGGCGATGACTGCCGACTCGACGTGCGGGGCCACGGGACGCAGGCTGGTACCCAGCCGGTCGCCGACAGACTGATCGCCGCCGATGGCAAGGACCGGCATGGGCAGTTGATTGCCCGCCGCGGCCCACGCCGTGTTGGTCCGGCCGTCGTCGAGCAGCGTTCGGTAGTGCCCGAAGCTCGAGCGCAGCCGCTTCGTTCCGCGGTATGCCTCGGTGTAGCGGTTGACGTCGTGGGCGGGCAGCGGATTGCTGGTGCCCGCGAGCTGGGCGTACCAAAGGGTGAAAAACGCGTCTTCGTGGCCGTCGAGCAGTAGCTCCGCCACCTCAGGAGTCATGAAGAATCCGAAGTGCCAGCGGCCACCGTGCGCCACGTTCATGGCCTGTTCCAGGCCGAGGCCGGGCACGGCAAGTTCCATCAGCGTCAGGCTGCGGACATCGTCGGGGTATTGGCGGGCCCAGGAGAAGGCGACCATGCCGCCGATGTCGTGTCCGGCCACGTGTGCGGCAGGTCCCAGGCCGAGCGCGCGCAGCAGGCCGCGGATGTCCTCAGTCTGCTCGTCTTTGCCGAAGCCGGTGTCGGCCGGCGCGGAGCGGCCGAGACCACGCAGGTCGGGCACGACGACGGTATAGTCGGCGTCGACGAGTGCGGGCAGGATTGGTTGCCAGCAGTCGCCGGTCTGCGGCCAGCCGTGCAGCAATACCAGCGGTTCGCCATGGCCACCGTGCGTGACGCTGAATTCGGTGCCGTTGACGCTGATCGTGCTGCGGGTGAGGCCAGGCACGGTGGTCATGGTCCGGGTCAGCTCTCCTGCGGGACGAGGCTGGTGGTGACCGGGAGCAGGATCTGGCCTGCGGCCGAGCTCCAGTCCCGGGCCAGTTCGCTGAGCAGCATGATGGTTGCCGTGATGCCAGCTCCGGCGCTGCGCATACGCTCAACGGCGATGTCGTCGGCCTGCTTGCTCGTGGATCCGCCGGCGTCGGCGACGACCTGCACCCGGTAGCCGTCGCGCAGGGCGCTCATGGTCGGGTACACGGTGCAGACGTCGTTGGTGACTCCGGCGATGACTAGGTTCGGCCGGTCGGTGGCTTTGACCGCGGTGGCGAACTGGTGATCCTCCATGGCGTTGACCACTCCGGAGCGTCGGATACGGGTCGCGTATTGCTGTGGTGCGATGTCGCGCAGCTCAGGCAGCAGCGGGCCTTGCACCATGTCCTCGAGCGACGAGGTCAGCACCAGTGGCATGTCGAGCGCGGTGGCGGCTTTGGCCAGCGCCAGGGCGTTGGCTTTGACCTGCTCGAGCGGCGCCGACCGGATCCAGCTCATCGTGCCTTCCTGATGGTCGATCAGCAGCACGGCCGTATTCTGCGGGGTGAACAAGTCGAGCGGCATTGTGTCTCCTCGTCAAGCGGATCTATTGTTCCTCGGGCGACGCGGAGCAGCTCGTCGAAGATTGATCGAAGTCCTCGATGTTCCCGTTCTTGACGGGATCGGTGTCCACCTCGCGTGGTCGATTCGATCGGTTGGCGATGGCTGTTCTGCTTCCTCGCGGCGCACCCGATACTCGCGGTCTACTTCCGCCGCCCCCTTCCCGTCCCGCGCCTTCTGCTGACCCAGCAAGGCGGCGGCCTCGCGGTGGCCGCCTTCATGCGGCCGATCAAGCAACCCGCCGACGGCGAACCACTCGCTCCCGACAACCGCCCCGATACCGGCTGCAGCGAGGCCTACGATGGCAAGGCGAATGCGGCTTCGCGATCCTGTCATCCGAGACAGCGGCGAAGAGTTGCGGTGGGTTCAGTGGGCTTTCGGCGGGAGGAGTTCGGTGGCGAACTGAGGGGCCAGCTCCTGTGCTTTCGCGCGGAAGGCGGCCTCGGCCTGCGAGTCCAACGACGCCGGTGGTTCGGTTCGAGTGCCGACGGGCTGCCCTAACAGCGTAAAGAATTGTTCCTGCCCTGAAGGCGCGCAGAGGCACAGCAGTCGGGCGGGCCCGGTGCCGGCGTTGATGAACGAATGCGGTGCGTTCGCGGGGATGTTGATGGTCTCGCCCGCGCGTAGGGTCATGGTCTCACCGCGGAAGGTCGCCTGGACCTCGCCTTCGAGTACCGTGAACATCTCCTCGAAGTCGTGGCGGTGAGGCGGCGGCCCGCCGTTCGGCGGCACGTGCATGTCGATGAGCGTGTACTTGCCCGCGGTGTCCTCGCCTCTCATGAGGATCGTGTACGTGTCGCCGACGAGTCCAATGTGGGTAAGGCCTTGGTCCGTATCGGGTCGGGCAACGGTAATCCCGCGCGACAGGTCGTCAGCCGGGATGGACGTCTTCTCGTAGGGCACGCTTACTCCTCGATCGACAACACATATACGGAGGGTTTCCTCCGCTTACACTTCGCGTCTGGGGGGTGTCCATCCGGTGGAGCGGAGCCAGGTCGGCAGGTCCCAGGCGCTGGGGTGGATCGCTTTGACGGCGCTGACGTCGGCCTGGTAGGCGGGGGTCTCGGCGAACCAGCGGAACATCGCCTTGGCATCTTCGCTGTCCCCGAGGACCTCCAAGGGCAGTGCCTCGTACCGGGCCGGAAGCCCGGCGTGCTCGCCGAACGCTGCGGCGATCTGGCTGCCGGTGCGCTCGTCGCCGGCGATTTCGATGGCCCCGTCGGGCGCTTTGGCGTCTTCGAGCAGGAGCACGGCGCTGATCTGCCCGATGTCGTGGACGGCGATCAGCTGTAGCGGGATGTGGTCGGGCAACGGCAAGCGCAGCACGATCTCGCCGTTTTCCACGGTCAGTCCCCTGGAGACGAAGTTCTCCATGAAGGCGACCGGGCGGACGTACGTCGCCCGCAGGCCTGACTGATCGAGATGCTGCTCCACGCGGCGTTTCGACTCGAAGTGCGGGATGCCAGAGTCGCGTTCCGCGCCGCCGACCGAGCTGAACACGACGTGTGGCACGGCCGCCGCGACCGCCGCGTCGACCAGGGCAATGCCCTGTCGCGTTTCGCCCTCGATGGCGGCGGCGCTCTGACCCTCGGGGGTGGTCATGAAGAAGAAGGCAGCCACCCCTTGCAGGGCGGCTGACAGCGACGCGGCGTCATCGATGTCGATTCGCGCGAGTTCGACGCCGCGGTCGGCGAGCGCCTGCGCCTGGCCGGATGCGGGGTTGCGGACGAGGGCGCGCACCCGCGCACCGCGGGACAGAAGCGCGTCGACGACCGACCCGCCCTGTTTGCCGGTCGCGCCGAAGACGGCGATCCGGCCAAGCGAATGTTCGTTCATGGTTCCTTCTCGCGTCAGGTGCACGTCCGCACCTCATCAAGTTTGTTCATCCACTATAAGGTTCATCGACTGAACTATCTGGCACAGCGTACACTACTTCAGTCGGTGAACAATCGCGCTGGAGGATCGATGGGCCGCACGGACCGAGCTGGTCGTCTGGCCGAGGCGCGGCGGCTCTCACGGATGCTGGTGACGTTGGCCGAGCGGTCGCGTTTCGACTTCGTCGAAGCGATCGAATCACTCGGCCTGCCCCTACACCTCGCCCGCGCCCTCCTGCGGCTGGAGACGCCGGCGGCGATGAGCGACCTCGCTGACCGGCTGGACTGCAATCGCTCGAACGTCACCGCCATCGCCGATCAACTCGAACAGCGGGGACTGGTGATGCGGGTGCCGGGTGCCGACCGGCGGGTAAGACTCCTCGCGCTCACACCGGACGGGAAAGCCGAACGTGACCGGGTGGAGACCGCTGTGGCAGAGCAGAGCCTGGTGCTGCGGCGCCTCAACGACCGGGAACGCGCGGTGCTCGCACCGATGCTCGAACGCCTCCTCGAGCCGGAGGAGAGAATCGACTAACGGCACCACGTCGGAGATCTTCAGTCGGGCACGTGGATTGCGGCCAGGTGAGTGCACATGATCTCGTCTTGCGGCAGGTCAGTCACCGACCAGCCGCAGAGCCAGGTTTCGGTCGTCGCGGCGCCGTTCCGCAAGGCTGTACGCCGCCGGTTCGG
Source organism: Actinoplanes sp. NPDC051470 (assembly GCF_040682035.1). Taxonomy (NCBI): domain Bacteria; kingdom Bacillati; phylum Actinomycetota; class Actinomycetes; order Micromonosporales; family Micromonosporaceae; genus Actinoplanes; species Actinoplanes sp. NPDC051470. The sequence continues at coordinate 55,192 of NZ_JBFBAA010000030.1, read as the reverse complement.
CCGAAATCGAACGAGGGCGTCACCCTCGCCGCTTCCGCGGTACGGGTATTTGAGGTGCTGGGTTGCGCTGGCCTGGTCCATATGACACTGGTTGAGCGCCGCGCAGCTGACGGCGAGATGGCTGCGGACGTCCACCATGTCGAACCCATGCCGAGTCCCGCTACGTGCCGCTGAGGTAGCGCAGCACCGCGGCGACCCGCCGGTCCACCTGGTCGTCGGGCGCGAGGTTTAGCTTGGCGAAGATGTTACCGATGTGCTTGTGTATTGCTCCCAGTGTGATGAACAGTCGCTCCGCGATGGCGGCGTTGCCCAAGCCTAGAGCCATCAGGCTGAGCACCTCCCATTCCCGCGAGCTCAGCAGGTGCAAAGTGCTGCCGGGCCGGGTGGCGGCGAGTAGCGGGCCACCCGGTTCCACCTTGAGGGTCGTCTCGCCGTCTATCCGGCGCAGCGAACTGACCAGGAACGCACCGTAGGTCTCGAACGCCTCGCGCAGGCTGGCCTCGTGCGCGCGGAGCGCCGGGCCCCCCGGGGAGCCGGACCACATCGGCGAACCAGCATTCCGAGCTACGGTGCTCTGTTCGTTGTCATTCATCGACGTTCTCCTGGTTGTGTTCCGACTCCGGGAAATGCGGAGTGAACGGCCGACGCCCGGTCCGAACCGCCAGCAAATCGGTGAGTACTTCGCGGGCCTGTGCGTCGCGGGCCGGTGCTTGGTAGGGCCGCCTGCGTCATCGGCCGCGACCGGTAACGTGTTCGACCTCTCCCATGTCCTGAGTCTGCGACGAGTCAGCCGGCGGATACAGGCACAAGTGAGCCCCGGATCAGTGCGGCACCCCTGGACGTGAACCCCATCGCCGGAAGTGAGCGCGCTGCCGGGGCGAGGGTGGACGGACCCTGTCTGTCAGCAGTCCCACCGCCATCATCAGCAGAATCAGCACCGAGCCGATATTGAGCGCGACGCGCAGCGACCCGAACTTCTCGGCCTCCGGTGTCATCGCGGTGAACGGGGCCAACGGGTCGAACTCGGCAGCGAACCAACGCGGCCGCCCCGGCCACGTTCTACGGCGGTGACCACCACGGCTACACCGACTACCCGGCTCTCGCCGTCGCGTTGAGCTGACCGACGACCGGCTCGGCGCCAACGTGATGCGGGCTGCGCTGTACGGCCGAGGGCAGCCCGCCATACCGAGTTCGTTGCGGGGGCGCGTCAGTCCCGCGGTGCCGGCTCGTTCGCGAACTCTCCGGTTCGCGCGGCCCATAGGGCAACCTCGACCCGGTTGCTGACGTTCAGCTTGGTGCGGATGTTGGTCAGGTGGCTGGCGACCGTGCGCGCGCTGATAGAGAGCTCGCCGGCGATCTGAGCGTTCGTCAGACCGTCGGCCACTCGCATCGCGACGGCGAGCTCCCGGCGAGTCAGGACGCCGGTGGGGTCTTCGTCGATCGGCCGGTCACCGTTGACCGCGAGATCGATGAGCTGCGGAAGGGTCATCGCGGAGCCGGCCGCCGAGGCCGCTCGCGCCGCCGCGAGGCCGATGGTGTGTTGCGCGGTGCTCGTCGCCGCTTCGAGCTGCCGAGTCCAGAACGTCTGTACCTGGCGGCCGATGGCGGCAGTTCCGGCCATCAAGGTGAGTGCGAGCACGTGTTTCTTCCGACGCACGGCGAGGAGCGCCGCGCACTCGATAGCGCTGAGGACGTTGTCGTGATCGGGAACCGGGATGGTGAGCACGGCCATGACGTACTCGGCGGCGGCCGCATCGTCGCGTTGCATGGTGGCGGTCACAGCGGCGGTGTGCAGCAGATTCATCCCGGCGTGGTTGGCGAAGCGGACCGTGATCGGCTGGTCCTGGTCGGCCTGCGACTCGTACGTCTGGATGGCCTCCGCGACGGCGTTGCTCGCCGCCGCCAGGTCTCCGCCGGTGAGCAGCAGCCACGCCTGTTTGGTGAGGATCCAGTCGACCTGGTCGGTCCGGCCCGCCCGGAGCAGCAATGCGATCAACTCCTTGCTCACCTCTACACCGCCGGCGAGGTCGCCGTTCGAGCCGCGCGTCATCATGAAACTGGTGAGCGCCATCGTCAGCGCGTTCACGTCATCGAGCTCACGTGCCAAGACGACAGCGTCGTCCGAGTGACGGACCGCCGCGTCGAGATCGCCTTGGCGGGCGGCGTTCTTGGAGAGCCAGGACAGCGCATTCGCGCGATGGAGTGGCGAGGTCAGGGGATTGTTCAGTACGTCGGAGAGGAGCTTTTCGACCTCGGCCAGATCGGAATTGTGGGCGAGGAAGCGCGAGAGCAGAATGGCCAGGCCTGGGTACGACGGATGACTGATGGTGGCCGCGACGTCCACTGCGTTTCGAAGGTTGTCCAGCTCGGCGACGATCCTTCGCTGTGTCATCGTCATTTCGTCACGCCGCTGGTATTCCGCGAGCTGCCGTTCGAAGGTGGCGAGCCAGTCCAGCAGCAGGAGCTGAGTGGGCACGACTCCGCCGGCATCGAGCAGGCGCTCCTGGCCGAACATCCGCAGCGATTCGAGCATCCGGAATCGGCCGGGGCGCTGCGGATCGATGACGATCATCGACTTGCGGGCCAGGCCGGTCAGCTGTGCCCACACGTTCGCCGGCGGCAGGCCCAGGTCGGCCGTCACGGCGGCGGCGCTCTGCTGATCGAAGCCGCCGGGCAGGACGGAGAGCCGGGCGAACATCTCCTGTTCGGGCTTGTCCAGTAGGTCGTAGCTCCATTGAATCGCGTCGCGAAGGCTCCGCCGGTGACCGACTGCTCCGCGCCGGGCATCGACCAGCAGATCGAGCCGCTCCGCCATCTTGGGCAGCAGGGTCTCCGGCGTCAGCACGTCCATCTGGCCCGCGGCAAGTTCGATCGCCAGCGGCAGACCATCGAGGCGATCGCAGATTTTCGCGATGACGTCGGGCCAGTCGGCGGGATCGAAGTCGGACCTCGACTCGGACGCCCGCGCACTGAACAGGAGTACCGCGTCGGCCCGCATCGGCTCGAGCACCATGACGATCTCGCCCTGCGCGCGAAGGGCCTCCCGGCTCGTGGTCACGATGTGCAACTCCGGTGTGGCGGCCCGCATCTTCGAGACGACATCGATCAGGCCGTCGACCACGTGCTCGCAGTTGTCGAGCACGAGCAGGGCGGGTCCGACCCCGGCCGGCTCACCCGTTCTGCCCACCACTGACGCCACCTGCCACGGCTTGGTGACGCCGGCCAGGCCGACCCACCTGACTCCACCGGGGTAGGCGGGCTCGACTCGCCGGGCGAACTCCGCGGCGAGTCGCGTCTTACCGACACCGACGGGGCCGATGACGCTGAGCAGCCGCGTCCCGGGCAGCAACTCGGACAGGTCAGCCAGTTCGCGCTCGCGTCCGACGAAGCGATCGAACCACGGTGGCACCCAGCCCGCCGCCGGTGGTGAATCCTGCGGGTGAGGTTGGGGCTCGGGGGTTGCCAGGTCGGCGCCGCCACTGCGGTACTGGCGGTGCAGTGTCGAGACCGGGATGTCGAGCAGATCAGCGAGTTGCCGCCAGCTGAGGCCCCTCTCGCGTCCGAGTTCCACCGCGGACCGAAGTCCCCAGGCGGCCACGCGTTGCGCCTCGGCGAGCGCCGACGCGATGGCCGCCGTCCCAGAGGCGTTGATGGCGGAATCCGTCACGGCGGCGAGCCGTCGCAAGTAGAACTTCACGTCCCGGCTCAGACTGTCGTCTTCCTGGCGTCCCAACGTGCCTCCGTGAGCTCATGACAGGCCGCGCCGATCGCTTCGCCTTCTGGGCCGAGTCGACGACCGACGAATCAACCGTTGCCGAACACGCTAATGGGGAGGTCGAAGGTGATCCTCTCACGGTGGGTGCTCAGGGGTGCGAATCGCCCATCACCGCATGCCGGGCTGCGCTCTTGAGGGGTTGATCAACTGCGGGTTTGGTGTTGAGGCAATCACGACGGCACGATGGCGGTGTGTGTGCGGCCGTCTCGTCTCGTCCCGCTCCGCAGGTCCAACTGCGGTGCTCGAGCCGCTGACGTACGTCAACGAGGAGACCGGGTACACCATCGCCCGGGCCGCGACCGGTCGTGGTTCGGATCTGCTGACTGTGGTCGGCGCCCTGCTGGGTGCACAGCCAGGTGAGAGTCGCGGTTGCAGGGCTGATGGTCGTCGCATCCGAGTACGCCGTCCGGGTACCGATGTCGAGGCGGCTTGCCTACCTCACCTAGGGTCAGCGGGTGTCTGAGGAGCCGCACCGTGTCGGGCGTGGTGGTACCGCCGCCTTCCGCGAGGTCATGCTGGGGTTGGACTGCGGCCAATGATCTCGACGTTCCTGGTCGAACATCGATGGCTGCCCGCGGTCGCCTTGGTGCTGCTGTTCCTCGTCGGACCATTGATGGGAAGCTGGTTGGTCACCCGGCCGAGGACAGCCTGGGTAATGACCGGTGTCACGTTGCTGCCGCTGGCGTTCCTGACCCTGCTGCCAGAGAACCGCCAGCTTTTCGCGCGCTGCCAGGTGCAGTGGGAAATCCCCCCGCTCACCGGTCCCGAGTCCATGGCGAACATCCTGCTCTTCGTCGCGCCGGTGTTGCTGGCGGGAGTGGCCACGCGACGCCCGGTGCTGGTCATGGTGGCCGGCAGCGGGCTGTCGGCGATGGTGGAGGCGTTCCAAGCCGCCGTGCCGGCCCTCGGTCGTTCCTGTGACTCCGACGACTGGGTGCACAACACGATCGGCGCGGTCCTCGGCACGCTGCTGGCGGTGCTGTCGCTGGCGCTGGCTCCCTACTGGTCGCGACGGGCTCGCTCCTCGTCTGTCGAGATCCATGATTAGGCCGACGCATCTCTGGGAGCCGACGCCCCCAACTCGGCATGTCCCCGCGCGTATGCGGCCCTACAACACCACAACACGCCGCGAGCGGGTCGAAGGGTGGCTGGCACCGCACATGGTCCGCCTGCTCGGCATGCGGCGGTTCGCCCGGATAGTGGCCCGCCCCGGTACCGGCGGAGGCCCGCCCCTGGCACCCGATCAGGTCGCATGGCTTCAAGACATGCTCGCGACAAACGCCACCACGCAGATGGCCCGAGCAGCAGCAGAGCTTTCCCGCTTCGACAGCAGGCCTTGGCTGCACCAGCGCATGACCCGCTCGCGGCCCTCGACTGGATCGGGCAGCGGCGGCCGTCTTGGCTGTCTACCCGGCGAGCCGGCCGACACCACAGAATTGATCCACTTCGGGAATGGCCAGGTCGCTCGCCTCGGGCCGCCACCGCGAACACGAGACCACGCCTGGGTCGAGCAGTTCCAGCCGGTCGAGGAACCGAGTTATCTGTTGCGCGGAGCGGAAGGTGATCGGGGGCGTGGCGTTCTCGTTCCAGAACCGCCGGGCTGCCTCGGCCTCGGCGGGATTCACCTCGTTGCTGGCGTGGGCGATCGCCAGGTAGCTGCCGGGCGGTATCGCGTCAAGGAGCCGGTCGACGATCGCTTGCGCCTCGTCGTCATCGATGACGAAGTTCAACACGCCCAGCAGGGTCAGCGCGACCGGTTGGGTGAGGTCCAACGTCCGAGCGGCCTCCTGTAAGACCTTCTCAGGTTCGCGCAGGTCGGCCTCGACGTAGTCGGTGACACCCTCGGGGGTGCTGGTGAGCAGTGCGCGAGCGTGCACCAGCACCAGCGGATCATTGTCGATGTAGACGATCCGCGACTGCGGGGCCACGGACTGGGCGACCTCGTGAGTGTTGTCCGCAGTGGGCAGCCCGGTGCCGACATCGAGGAACTGGCGTATCCCGGCCTCCCCGGCGAGGTATCGCACCGCGCGGCCGAGGAAGGCCCGGTCGGCGCGGGCGGTGGTCCGCATGTTCGGCAGGAACTGGAGGATCTGCTCACCGACCTCCCGGTCGGAGGCGAAGTTGTCCTTACCACCCAGCCAGTAGTTCCAGGTCCGCGCGGTGTGCGCCACACCAGTGTCGAACTTCGACGCGTACTCCGGGCTGTCGGCCATCTGTGCACCCTCCGACTTCACATGCGCGGCGACCTCGACGCTACGCGCAGCATAGGCGCCCGGTTCCTGCCCGCTACGACCGCCCGCGCCCGCTCAACCCATTGACGTCAGTTGCCCGGACACCGCTCCGGGGCGTGGTTGTGAACCGCCGTTGCGTCACTCGTCCGTGGCCACTCCACCGCGGTTGTGGCGGCAGGCGGAACGTTCCGCACGGCTCGGAGGGCGTTCCGGAGCGGCGGGAGCCGCTGTTCCGGGTAAGCGGGCAGGCGTGAAAGGGACATTCATCGCTGGGCCGGATCGCCGGACTACCGATCCAGGAAGTCAAGATCGACACGAGTTTCGTACGCGACCTCACCACCAAACGGGACCGGCAGGCGGTCACCGGCGCCGTCCTGCATCTGGGCCGTGGTACAGATGCGAAAATGGCCGGCATCGCTGATTCGTGGGAGTGACATGACATCCTTGTTGCCGGGTCGGGCGGCGGCTGTCCTGGATTTCGGGCCGGGCCGGGTGCTGCTGGACTCGGTCACCGGTGGCCCGACCCAGTTCGTCGATCTGGATCGGCCGAACCGTCGGTATCTGTTGGATGCCGGCGTCAGCTGGCACAGCGTGGAGCATCAGTGGGGCGACCAGGCCGCTCCGGCGCCGGTTCGCGACGCTGCTGGCAGACAAGGCCTACAGCAGTGCGACGTTCCGCCAGGCCTGCCGCGAGCGCGGCAACGAACGATCATCCCCAAGCCCAAGACCACAGGGATCAAGGGCCTGGGCAAGCTGCGCTACGTCGTCGAGCGGACCTTCACCCTGCTGCATCAGTTCCGTCGCCTCGGCGTGCGCTGGGAGGCATAACCCATCGATGAGATCCCGAATCCGCAGCCGACCGGCGAACGCCGCGACCACCGGCAACGACCACCGACGTACGGAACGCGGGTCTAGCCGACCTCCTCCTGCACCCGCAGGACCACCACCCGCTCGGGACGTGCACCGGGGATACGGAGTCCGGTGACGGCCAGGGCCCGACCGCTCAGGACGATGCCCGTGCCGTCGTGGTACCACGGTGGCGGCGCGAGGCCGGCGTCCGGCGTGCCGACGACGACGGGAACGATGCGGTACCGCCTGTGCGGGTCGAGGCCGGGCAGCGTGAACCGCCCCCGGGGCGACCCGTCAGAGCGGCTCAGGTAGCCCAGGAACACCAGCGCCTCCGACCGGTCCGCGCTCACGACGCCGTGGATGGACAGGGTGGCGTCGCTGTCGTCCGAGCGGATCACGTCACCGGTGTGCAGCAGCTCCCGGTGCGCCTTGTGGAACGCCACCCACTCGGCGAGGTCGTGGATCTCGCTCGCGGAGGCCTTGGCGAGGTCACACTCGATCCCGAAGTGCCCGTGGACGGCGGTGCCGGCCCGGAACGACAGCTCGTGCCGCCGTCCGGTCGTCTCGTTGACCGGCGAGCCCACGTGCGCTCCGACCAGTTCGGGCGGGAGCAGCTGCATGGTCCACAGGTTGATGCCCTGGCGCTCGAGAGGGTCGACGCAGTCGCTGGCCCACACCCGGTCCGTCCGCTCGAGGACGCCGAGGTCCACGCGCCCACCACCCGAGGAGCAGGACTCGATCTCGAGCCCCTGGAAGCGCCGCTTGAGCTCGTCCATGAGGCGGTATGCCGCGAGCGTCTGCCGGTGCGTGCCCGCGGCGCCGGTCGGCATGGTGCCCGCGTCGACGAGGTCACGGTTGTGGTCCCACTTGATGTAGGCGACGTCGTAGTCCGACAGGACCCGGGTCATCTGCTCCAGGACGTGGGCGTAGGCCTCGGGGCGGGCGAGGTCGAGGACCTGTTGGTTCCGGCTGCGGAGGGGGAGTCGTCCGCCGGTCTGCATGACCCACTCGGGATGCGAGCGGGCCACGTCGCTGTCCTCGTTGACCATCTCGGGCTCGAACCACAGCCCGAACTCCATCCCGAGCTGGGTGACCCGGTCGACGAGCGGTGAAAGGCCGTGCGGCCACACCGTCTCGTCGACGACCCAGTCGCCGAGGCCCCGCCGGTCGTCCCGGCGTCCGCGGAACCAGCCGTCGTCGAGGACGAAACGCTCGACTCCGAGTGCGGCCGCGCGCTCGGCGAGGTCGAGGAGCCGGTCGACGTCGTGGTCGAAGTACACCGCCTCCCAGACGTTGAGCGTGACCGGCCGGGGCCGCGCGGGATGGGTGGCCCGGCCCCGCAGGAAGCGGTGGAAGCGGTGCGCCTGGTCGTCGAGCCCGTCGCCGTATGCCGCGTAGAGCCAGGGCCCGCTGTAGCCCTCGTCCCGCCCGAGCCGGACCTCGCCCGGGAGCAGGAGCTCGCCGCCTCCGATGACCTGCGCGTCGGTGGGGAGGCGCAGCGAAGTGACGGTGGTTGCCGCTGAAGGCCACGTGCACACCCCAGACTTCGCCGCGGGAGAAGCCGAAGCCCGGGACGCCGGCACTGAGGATCGTCGCCGCGTCGTGGCCGGTACGTCCCTTGCGGCCCTCGCGCTCGTGGATCCCGGTGATGAGCGCGCGGCGCTGGGGGATGCGCTCCTTGCTCCAGCGGCCCGCGAAGTCGAGGATCTCTCGCGCTCGGGAGGGGATCGGCATGGCCAGGCTGAGTTCGCTGACCGTGTAGGCGGTGTCGCCACGGTTGGTCAGGTGGGCACGGGCGCGCAACAGGCCGCTGGCCAGGAGTTCGACCTCGAGCTCGAGGCCGAGCATGGCCACCTCGTCGCGGGCGTGGAACACGATGGCGCTGGGCCCGCCGTCCACCAGCCCGTCGTCGACCGTCGCTCCGGACCCGACGTCGAGGCTGGTCACCTGGAACCGCGGTGACCAGTCCGCGCCGTCGCGGTGTCCTGCGGCGCCGGGTCGGCCCTGCCAACCGGCGTGGTGTTCGGGGAGGATGGCCAGGCGGACCGGCTCGTCCACGACGTTGCCCTCGCGGGACTCCACGTTCGCGGTGCTGAGTGCGCGCAGGTCCTCCCTCGACTGGGCACCCAGTGCGGCACCCCAGTGCACCACGGCCGGCAGCCGGCCCTGCGTCGAGTCGAGGACGACGCTCACACCGGACGCGGTGAGGTGCACGAGCACGTCCGGCGCGGACTGCGGCACGTCCGTCACGACAGCGCCGTCAGGCGCAGGTCGAGGGTGCGCGTCTCGGGACGCAGGAGCGCGTCCGGCCATACGTCCGGTCCACAGGCCCGTGATCCCAGGCCGGTCTGAGCCGCGTCCAGGTAGAGGTGGCTGTGTCGCGGCGCGGGCAGCTCGTGCTGGTGCGTCGCCTGGCCCACCTCCTCCGCGGTGTGTCGAGCCAGGGTGAACCCCGGTCGCCGACCCTGATGGTCCGCGGCGGCCTCGATCCGGAGCCAGCCCCCTCCGGCCGTGGCGAGGTCGAGGCTGCGCAGGTCGCTGCGGTGACCGCTCTCCTGGGGCCACGCGTAGGGGAACGTCAAGTCGGCGATGCCGGCCTGGTATCGGCCGACGAGCACGCCACGACAAGAGTCGGGGTACGACTCCCCGGGACCCGTGCCGAACCACGCTGCCCGGTCCACCTCGACGGGCAGGTCGAGGCGGACACCCAGTCGGGGCCACACGAGGTTCCAGCGGGAGGAGGGGACCAGTCGCAGGCCGAGCCGGACGCCATCACCCTCGACCTGCCAGAGCTCCTCCACGGTGACCGACAGGCGCGAGTCGGCGGCGGCCCAACGGCTGCTGCGCCGGAGGCCGTCGGCGGTCCGGTGCACGCTCACCAGACGTCCGTTCAGCCGGTCGAGCCCGGCGTCCCGCCATTCGGAGGCGTACGACGGCCCCGGCGTGCCCAGTCCCAGGTGCTCCATCGGGTCGGTCACGTCGTAGCTGCCCATGTGCGAGCCGGCGTCGTTGTCGGTCGGGGCGCGCCAGAGAGCGAGAAGCGGACCACGGACCGGCGAGCCGGCCAGGGCCACGAGGTGGCCGTCCGTGAAGTCCGCCAGGCCGATGGAGTAGTTACCCGCGACGGGGAGCGCGGTCGTGTTCGCCGGCCTCTTCGTGGGCATGGCGGCAGCGGGACCGGTGGGAGCGGTCCGAGCCTGGGCGGAGGCCAGGACGTGGCCGGCCGGGGCCCAGGCCGTCCTGTCCTGCAGTGCCGCCGACACGGTGAACCATTCCTCGCCCGCTCCGGCCCGCACTCCCTCGCCGGGCAGGGTCAGCTCGACCACGGCGGTGCCGCCCGCTGAGACGGGTCCACCGTCGTCCCCCACGACCTCGAGCACCCCCTCGTGGACGACCCGGCCGTCGTGCTCGAGGCGCCAGGGAAAGACGAGGTCGTCCGTCGGCGCGGAGTGCCGGGCGTTGGTGACGGTCACGACGACGCTGCGCCCGTCCGTGCGGACGTCGAAGCGGATCGGTGCCACTACCGCGGCGAACTCGACGAGGCCCGGTGTGGGTGTGCCGTCGGACAGCACCATGCCGTCCATGCAGAAGTGGCCGTCGTGGACGCCGGTCTCCCCGAAGTCACCGCCGTAGCCGAAGTACTCCACCCCGTCCGCCGTGCGGGTGCGTAGGCCGTGGTCGCGCCACTCCCAGACGAAACCGCCGTGGAGCCTGGGGTAGCGCCACACGAGGTCCTCGTAGAGGTCGATGCCCCCGGGGCCGTTGCCCATGGCGTGGACGTACTCGCAGAGCAGGAAGGGCTTCGTGCGCTGCCGGACCGACTCGGCCACGGAGGCCTTCTCGAGCGCGCCCGTCGAGTCGCTGCCGATGCTCACGACCTCGGCGACCGAGGGGTACATGCGCGAGTAGACGTCGGTGTACTCGCCGGCGCGGTCGCCCTCGTAGTGGACGGGGCGCTCCGGGTCGCGCGCGTGGACCCACGTGGCCATCGCGGCGAGGTTGGCCCCGGTGCCCGACTCGTTGCCGAGCGACCACATGACGACGCTCGGGTGGTTCTTGTCCCGCTCGACGGTCCTCTCGATGCGGTCGAGGAAGGCGTCGCGCCACCGCGGGTCCTCGCTCGGGTTGCCCATCCACTCGTCGATGCCCGGCGCCAGGGCGCTGCCCCCGTGGTGGAAGGAGTGCGTCTCGACGTCGCACTCGAGCATGACCCAGAAGCCGAGCTCGTCGGCGAGGTCGAGCACCCGCGGGTGGGGCGGGTAGTGCGCGGTGCGGATCGCGTTGACGTTGTGGCGCTTCATCAGTTCGAGATCATGGCGTACGAAGTCTTCGTCGAAGCCGCGGCCCAGGTCGGGATGGGTGTCGTGCCGGTTCATCCCGTGCAGGACGACCCACCGCCCGTTGACGAGGAAGCGGTCGCCGACGACCTCCACGGTGCGGAACCCCAGCCTGAGCGAGACCGTCTCCGCACCGCCCGCGGAGACGACCGTCGCGTCGTACAGCCGGGGTCGCTCCGCCGTCCAGGGCTGCACGACGCCCACGTCCACGGGCGCGGTGTCGTCGGGGGTCGCCCACTCGACGTCCACCCCGAGGTCGGGGATGCGCAGTCGCACCGGGTACGCGGTGTCCGCGGCGGTCAGCTCGGTGGTGACGAGTCCGTGCCCACTTATGTGGTCGTAGCCCGCGCGGAGCCAGACGTCTTCGATGCCACCGACGGGCCGGGCCTGGAGGGTGACGTCACGGAAGATGCCGGGGAGCCACCATTGATCCTGGTCTTCGACGTACGTCGAGGCCGACCACTGGTGCACCCGTACCGCCACGGTGTTGGTGCCGGCCGTCACGACGCCGGTGACGTCGAACTCCTGGGCGAGCCGCGAGCCGGTGCCGACGCCTACCTCGGTCCCGTTGACCCAGACCCGGTAGCGCGATTCGACGCCGTCGAAGCGCAGGACGACGGCCTCGTAGGCGTCGCGGTCGTCCCACTCGGCCGGGACGACGAAGGTGCGACGGTGGTCGCCGGTGGGGTTCTCGTCAGGAGTGAACGGCGGGTCCTGCGGGAAGGGCAGTTGCACGTTGGTGTACTGCGGTGAGCCGTAGCGTCCCTCCCCGTGCAGGACCCAGTGGCTCGGGACCGGCAGGCTGTCCCAGCCGGAGTCGTCGTAGGCGGGCTCGGCGAACGCGTCCGGTGCCTCACCCTCCGGCAGCACCCCGGGTGCGCCGAGCGTGCCCGGCACGCCGGCCAGGAGCCGGAACCGCCAGTCTCCGTGCAGAGACAGGTGGGGCGCGTCGGTGTGGAGCCACGACCGCGCCTGCCGTCGCAGGCCACGTCCGGGGCCGACGTCATCCAGATAGGAGGCTGTTTCCGGTGCCAACGTTGGTCCTCTCATGCCGCGACGCGTGGCGCGCGAAAGCGCAGGGTCAGCAGCTCGAACGGTCGCAGGGTCACCTCGACCCGGCGTGGCTCGACCCGCCGGACCGCGCTGCCATCGATGGGGCGCTCGAGCAGGTCGGTGGCCTCGACGGCGTTCCAGTCCACCGATGTGGTCACGGCCGCCTCGGAACGGTCGCCGTGGGCCTCGTAGAGCCGCAGGACGAGGTCGCCGCTTCCATCCTCGGCCAGCTTGACCGCCTCGACGACGACGGCGGGGTTCGAGACGGCGACGAGCGGAGCCACGGGCGCGCCATGCAGGGCGCGCAGCGGGAGGTGCTGCCGGTAGCCGTCCGCGACGGCCTCGGGAATGCCACCGGGACGCAGGCTGACGGTGAAGCTGTGCTGCCCCTGATCGGCGGAGGGGTCGGGGTACCGGGGCGCACGCAGCAGCGAGAGCCGCGCCATCACCATCGGGCGCCCCGACGGTGCCGCGATGGTCCGCAGGTCGTGGCCGTACACCACGTCGTTCGCGATCGCCACGCCCCAGCTCGGTTCGCCGACGTGGATCCAGCGATGGGCGACGGTCTCGAAGCGCGCGGCGTCCCACGACGTGTTGCGGTGGATCGGCCGGTGCAGGTGTCCGAACTGGAGCTCCGACGTGGCCCGGTCCGCGCGTACGTCGAGAGGGAAGGCCAGTTTGAGCAGCTTCTGCGACTCCTGCCAGTCGATGTCGAAGGCCAGGTCGAGGTGGCCGTCCACCACGCTGATTCGTACGTCGACCGCGGACTTGCCGATCTCGTGCCGGACGACGACCGCGTCGCTGTCACCCTGGACCCGGGCCGGCTCGAGGAGCTCCCGGCCGGACCGCTGGTCCTCCTCGTTGATGTCCCACGCGTCCCACTCGCGGGGGGTGTCACGCAGCAGCTGCAGCACCCCGCCCGCGGTCCCCTCCGGGAGGACCTCACGGTCCGCCACGAGGTCGCGGATCGAGACCAGGGCGCCCCTGGCGTCGACGACCACCCGCAGCCGGTCGTCCTCGAGGACCCAGGTTCCGTCCTTCGCGCGGGGTGCTGCCGGTGCGGGCGCGGACGCCGGACCGATCCCCATGGCCGGAACGCCGTGCTGCGCCAGGGGACCGGCGTTCGCGGCCAGCGGCACGTCATCGTCATCGTCACCGTCACCGGCCAGGGCGGCCAGCGCGGTCTCGATGAGTCCCTGGAGCAACGACTCGACCCGCGCGTACCCTGCTTCGGCGTCCTGGTGGACCCAGGCGATCGCGGTGCCGGGCAGGATGTCGTGGAACTGCTGGAGCAGGACGGTGCGCCAGGCCTCCTCCAGCTGCGCCATGGGATAACTGGCGCCCTTCAGGATGGCCGCCGTGGCGGCCCACAGCTCGGCCTGGCGGAGCAGTGCCTCGCTGTGGCGGTTGCCGCGCTTGGTCTTCTGCTGCGAGACGAGCGCGCCTCGATGAAGTTCGAGGTACATCTCGCCGACCCACACGGGTGGGGCCGGCAGCTCCGCCTCGGCGGCCGTGAAGAAAGACGTGGGGTCCGTCAGGCGTACGCGGGGTGAGCCGTCGAGGTCGGCCTTGCGCGCCGCCATCGCCAGCATCTCCCGCGTCGGGCCACCTCCTCCGTCGCCCCAGCCGAAGAGGCCGAGCACCTCGCGGGCCACGCCCTTCTCGCTGAAGTTCCGTTCGGCGCGAGCCAGGTCGGGGGCGTCGAGGTCGGAGTTGTAGGTCTCGGACGGAGGCAGGTGCGTGAAGAGGCGCGACCCGTCGATGCCCTCCCAGAGGAAGGTGGAGTACGGGATGGCGTTCGTCTCGTTCCACGACGGCTTCTGGGTGACGAAGTACCGTGCGCCCGCCGCCGTGGCGATCTGCGGCAACGACGCGGTGTAACCGAAGGAGTCCGGCAGCCACACCTCGTCCGACTCGACCCCGAACTCCTCGAGGAAGAACCGCTTGCCGAGAACGAACTGGCGGGCCAGCGCCTCGCCCCCCGGCATGTTGGTGTCGGACTCGACCCACATCCCGCCCACCGGGCGGATGCGGCCCGCGGCGACGGCGTCGCGAACCCTCGCGTAGAGCCCCGGCTGGCGGTCCTTCAGCCAGGCGTACTGCTGGGCCGAGGAAGCGGCGAAGACGAACTCGGGGTCGCGCTCGATGAGGTCGAGCACGTTGGCGAAAGTGCGCGCCACTTTGCGCTCGGTTTCGCGGGTGGGCCACAGCCAGGCACAGTCGATGTGGGCGTGTCCCACGGCCGAGACGCGAAGCGCGCTCGCCGGTGCCTTCGCCGAAAGGACCGGCGCGAGGACCTCGCGCCCTTGCGCCGCCGTCCCGGGCACGTCGTCGGGGTCCATGACGTCGACCATCCGCTCGAGGGCGCTGACGATGGCCGCCCGGCGCATGCCCTCCGGTGGCAGCACGTCCACGAGCCCGTCGAGTGCGGCCACGTCCTGCAGGAGCTCCCACACGACGATGTCGCGTCGCGCGACTTCGATGCGGCGCAGGGTGTAGTGCGGCTCGTCGCCGGAGGTTCGCAGGTCACCGAGCAGGGTCGGCTCGTACTCGTGGGGGACCTGCACCACGGGGTTGGCCGCGGCCTCGATCAGGAGGTGGAAGGGGCCGCGCTGCGGCAGCGGCACCCACGCGTTGAGCGGCTCGATCGCCTTCACGATCGAGCCGTCCGGTCGGTAGGCCGTGGCCTCGGCCTGGAACCCAGGCTGCTCGGCGGTGAAGCCGAGGTCGACGACGAGTTCGGTCTCCTCCGGCGCCCAGGAGGTGGGCGCGACGCCCCGCACATCGAACCACACGGTGTCCCACGGCCGGCCCCACGGCATTCCCATCTCCACGGGCTCGAAGCGCCGGCCGCGGGCCTCGTCGAAGGGGACGGGCTCACCGCCGACGACCCAGGCGCTCACCTCGACCGGCCGGGTCTCCGAGTAGACCGCCGGAGCGAGGCGGAACCGGGTGAACCGGCGGACCCGCTGCATGGCCAGGGCGACGCTGTCCAGACGTACGCGTCCGTGGGGGTTCTGCTCGACGGTCACGAACTGGTCATCCCTTCAGCGCCCCGCCGAGGCTGGAGCGCAACAAGTGCTTGCGGACGAAGACGTAGAGGATCGCGGGCGGCGCCATGTAGACGATCGAGCTGGCGGCGAGCAGGCCCCAGTCGACCTGATTGTGCTCGCTGAAGGCGCGGAAGAGCCCGATGGACAGGGGGTAGAGCTCCTGGCTCTGGAGCATCACCAGGGGAGTGAGGAAGTCTCCCCAGACACCCATGAACGTGAGCATGGCGGCGGCGCCCAGGCCGGGTCCGACGAGCGGGAGGACGACGCGGCGGATCGCCTGGATGCGGGTGCTGCCGTCGAGCCAGGCCGCCTCCTCGAGCTCGATCGGCACGGCCGAGACCGTCCCCTTGAGCAGCCACAGGGTGATGGGCAGCTGCAGCACCGCCTCGACGAGGATCAGACCGTGCAGGGTGTTGGTGAGCTCGAGCTTCACCATGATGAGGTACAACGCCACGATGGTGGCGGGCGCCGGGACGACCCTCACCAGCAGGATGCCGAACATGAACAGCCGTCGTCCACGGAACTCGAACCGGGCGAGGGCGTAGCCCCCGGCCAGCCCGAGGACGAGGTTGATCGCCGTCGCGCCGACGCCGATGACGAGGCTGTTGACGAGCAGCCGAGGAGTGCCCGAGTCGGTGAAGAAGTGGACGAAGTTGTCGAGGGAGAGGGAAGGGGCCTGGACGTTGGGTCCGGCGTTGGCGTCGACGGCGCTGAGCACGACCCAGGCGAAGGGCACGACGCAGAAGACGACGAGCAGGGCGATCAGCATGTAGCCGAGCACCCGCTTCACGACATCGATGCTCGTGAGACGCCGTTTCCTCCTCGGCGCGGCGAGGTCTGCCGCAGGCGACGGCTCCCGGCGGCTAGTGACGGCGGTCATCTCACACCTCGACCTTCGCGAGGCGGACGTAGACCAGGCCGAGGACGAGCACCAGCGCAAGCAGGATCATGGAGGCCGCGCTGCCGATGCCGATCTGCGAGAACTGCAGGGCGCGCTCGTAGATGTAGATCGCGGAGATCGTCGTGCGCCCGCCCGGACCGCCCTGGGTGAGGAAGTAGACCAGTCCGAAGGCGCCGATGGTGCTGATCGTGGTGAGGAGCAGATAGAGGAAGACCGGTCCGCGGATGAGCGGCAGCGTGACGAAGCGGAAGACCTGCAGGGCTGTGGCGCCGTCCATGCGCGCAGCCTCGATGAGCTCGCCGGGAACGTCCTCCAGCGCGGCCTGGAACATGATCATGGCGAAGGCGATGCCGCGCCAGATGTTGACGACGACGACGGACGCCAAGGGCACGACCTGCAGCCAGTCGGTGGCATCGGCGCCGAACAGCCCGGTCAGCTGGTTGAGGGTGCCCGCTGAGTTGTTCGACAGCACACTCGCCCAGGCCAGGGACGCGACCACCTCGGGAACCACCATCGGCATGAGGATCGCGGCGCCGACGAGTCCCTTCCCCCGGACCCAGGGCCGGGCCAGCAGGACGGCGGCCGTCATCCCGAGCACGGTCTGGCCGATGATCGCCGAGTAGAGGACGAACTCGCCCGTCCGGCCCAGTGATGCCAGGAACTCGGAGTTCGACAGCAGGTAGGTGTAGTTGTCGACACCGACGAACTGCGGGTCACGCGCGGCGAACCCCGTCAGCTGGGTGTTGGTGAGGCTGAGGTACGCGCCGTACACGGCCGGCGCCAGGATGAACACGACGATGAGCAGGGCCGCCGGTCCGAGCAGCAGCAGGACCACGGGCCAGGTACGTCGGCGGCGCCGCTTCGGCGACGCCTGCCCCGTGGGGCCGGCCGCCGCCGAAGCGGTTGCGGCGATGGTGGTCATGGGTGTGCGGTCACTCCTTGACGAGGTTGGGCCCGAGGAGGTCCGTCGCGTTCTTCAAGAACGCGTCGTAGGCCTGCGCACCGTCGGCCTTGCCGTTGATGATGAGCTCGGTCGCCGCGGCAACGGCCTGGGCCACCTGCTCGGCACCGTCGCCGGTCGGCACGTAGACACTGGTGGCGAGGTCTTTGCCCGCCTGCAGGAGCTTCGGCTCGTCGGCGTACGGCTTGACGTCCGCGAGGTCGTCGCGCGGCGCCGCGGCACCGGAGCTCACCAGCTGGTCCGCGAGGGGCTTGCCGGTGGAAAGGTACTGGGCGAGGAGCATCGCCGCGTCCTTGTGCGGGGACGAGGCGGGGATGCCGTAGCCGAACCCGAGGCCGCTCCACCCGAAGGGCGCGTCACCGCTGCGCAGGCCGGGGTACTGCCAGGTGTCGACCTTCTCGTTGAGGCCCTTGATGGGCGCCTTGCCCTCCGGGCCCCAGTCGAACTTCCACCCCGAGGTGCCCTGCGCCGAGACCTGGATCTTGCCCTCGGGGAACTTGACGTACTTCGTCGGCTCCCAGGGGTTGGGGTTCTCGAGGTCCTGCACCGGGAGCAGGCCCTTGGAGTACATGGTGTAGTACAGGTCGAACACCGCTCGGAAGCCGGGGCTCTTGAGGTCCCACTTGCCGGTCTCGAGGCTGTAGTAGTTCTTGTCCGTGCCGCCGAGGATGGGCTGGAAACCCTCGGTCCACGTGCTACCGCCCCACGCGGTCCCGGCCGGGATGACGATGGGCGTGCCGCCGGTCTTCTGCTTGATCTGCTCGAGGCGCGAGAGGAGATCGTCCCAGGTGGCCGGCTGGGCGGTGTCGATGCCGAACTGGGTGAGCTGGTCCTTGCGGTAGAAGAGGTTCTGCACGCCGGTGTCGTGAACGAGGGCGTAGATCTTGCCGTCCTGGCGGACCATGGCCTTCTTGATCTGCGGGTAGTAGTGGTCCCACCCGTCCCAGTCCTTGAGGTAGTCGTCCAGGGGGGTGAGGTACCCGGCGCCGGCCCACCCGGGGACGAGGCTGTCGCCGATGTCGATGAGGTCGGGGGCCTGTTTGGCGATGAGCTGCTGGGTGACCTTCGTCTTGAACTGGTCGTCGGTGAGGGGATCGGCGACGAGCTTGACCTTGATGTCCTTGCCCTGCTTCTTCATGTCGGCCTCGAAGCCGGGGATGAGCTTGGCCACCGCGTCGATGCGCGACTGCTGGAACTCCATGACCGAGACGGTCACCGGTCCGTCACTGCCGTCCTTGCCGCCATCTTCACTTCCACCGGAGCAGGCGCTCAGCGCGCTCGCCACGATGGTCCCGGCGGCGACGATGGCGATAATACGTATCCGCTTCATCGCGTCCTTCTCCTGCTCACGGTCCGTGGACCTCTTTTACCCAATCGATGGGGAAACAACGTTGCGACAGTAATCCGTCGTTAACATGCTGGTCAAGAAGGCTGGGTCTTCCGCCTGCGATGGGGTCGATCCGGGCCGGTCGCATCTTGGCCCAATCGGTGGGAGAATGAGGCGCCACGGGTGCACGCCCGGGGACTGACGGACGTGTGAGGGAGGACCGACGTGCTGCGCGGGAGCAACCTGCTCCGCCTGGCGGACTTCAATCAAGCAGTCGTCCTGGACCTCATCCGCCGCGACCCAGGACGCAGCAGGGCCGACGTGCAACGCACCTCCGGGCTCTCCTCGCAGACCATCTCGAACATCGCTCGTCGCCTCATCGAGGGCGGGATGGTGGAGGAGAGCGCGCCGCTCGACGCGGTGCGGGGGCGGCCGAGCATTCCGTTGAGGGTCAAGGCCGACGGAGCGTTCGCCGTGGGCGTGCACCTCGACCCGGCACGCCTCACGCTGCTGCTGCTCGACCTCGCCGGCGAGGTCCGAGAGCGGCTGCAGCTGCGCATTCCCGGCGACCTCAACCCTCGCGACGTGATCTCGCTCATCGCCCTCAACACGGGCCGGCTCATCAGCGCCGCCGGGGCGGATCGGCACCGCGTGCTGGGTCTGGGCGTCGCGGTGCCGGGGCCCCTCGACGTCGTCAGCGGTGTCATGCTCGACCCGCCGCAGCTCCCTCGGTGGCACGACGTGAGATTGCGGGCGGACCTCCACGACTTCACGGGCATGCCGGTCCTGCTGGACAAGGACGTCACGGCGTCGGCCACGGCCGAGCTGCGCACCTCGGCCAGCTCGGACTTCCTGTTCCTCTACCTCGGGTCGGGTGTCGGAGCCTCCGTGGTCACGGCCGGCCAGGTGCTGCGCGGCGTGAGCAACAATATCGGCGAGGTCGGCGACATCCTCGTGGACCCCTTCGCGGAGGACCTCGGCTGGGGCGGGCGACGGGGTGGACTGGCGGCTGCCTGCGTCCCCGAGGCGCTGGTCATCCAGGCCGCACAGGCCGGACTCATGCCGCTGCCCAACCTGACCGACTACTCGGCCATCGACGACGCCTGCACCCTGATCTCGGAGCTCGCCGCCTCCGGTGACCCCAAGGCCTCCGACCTCCTGCGGCGGGCGGCCCACCGCGTCGCCGTCGGGATCGCGGTGCTCGTCAACTTCCTCGACGTCTCGCGCGTCGTTGTCGGCGGGCCGATCTGGGACCGCCTCAGCGAGGCATTCCTCCCCATTCTTGGACCCGCGGTCCGGAACGAGCTCATCGTTCCGCGGGAGTCGTTCTCCGTCGAGGGTTCCGTGGTGAGCGAGCAGGTCGCGGCGCTGGGCGCGGCAGAACTCGTGATGGACCACTTCCTGGCGCCCCGGGCCAGCGTCCTCGTCATGGACTGAGGGTCCACGAGCGCGACCGAATGCCGCCGGGTGCTGCGAGATCTAGCTCTGCACGGCGTCCGATTCGGTGGGGCTCTCCCGTGTGGTCTTGGGTTGCGGGGGTAGTGCTGACCGGCAGCACCGCACCATCGGTCGGGGAGAGCAAGTGTCCAATGACCAGGAACGGTTGGACGAGGAAGAGGCGGAGCAGGTCGAGGCGGTCCGGCCGCCCGACCTGAATCAGGAGTCGGATCGGTCCGCGACCCGCCTGGAACTCTTCTTCGACTTGGCCTTCGTGCTGTTCGTGGCGCGCTGCGCGGACGTGCTCGCGAAGGACGAGACGTGGCACGGCGCGCTGGTGTTCTGCGCCGTTCTCACCATCGGCTGGTGGGCCTGGGCGGTCCCGCGTCGAGGTCCTGCTGGCCGACCTCCTCACGAAGCGCTGAGGTTGCCCAGCGACTCGACGAGGTTGTCCCAGGTCTCCCCGTCGTCCTCGGTGTCCCCGTGCGGTGCCGCGAACCACGCCAGCCCTTGCGCGATCTCGCTGAGGTCCCACCGCAGCCGATAGAGCTCGAGCGCATCGGCCCGCAACACCACCCCGGTGGCGGCCGTGTAGGCCTCCTGCATCCCGTCCAGCTGCCAGACGTCCCGCTCGGGCGGCGCGACCATGGCCGTCTCCCAGTCGATGAGCAGGCACCGCCCACCGGCCCGCATCGTGTTGCCCGGGTGCGGCTCCCCGTGCGTGAGCACCATCTCCGGCGGCGACGAGCGGACACCGTCGACCAGCGAGCCGTACCGGGCCGTGGCCGCGGAAACCGGGCTCAGGTCAAGCTTGGCCACCCGAGGCCCGTAAGGCCCGGCTTCCGGACGCACCGGACCACCGGCCGGAATCGCATAGTCATCCGCACAGGCCAGGTCCCGGACGGAGGCCGGAGCCGCGTGAACGGCCACCACGAGGTCGAGCATCGCCGCGCGATGGGAATCCGAGTAGTCGTCCCACCCGAAGCTCTCACCCTCGACATGCGGGTAGACCGTCACCGCATAGAACTCCCCGACGCGCACGACAGGCGCCCCGACCGGCGCCACGACAAAGTCGCATCCGGAGTCCCGCAGGGCGGTAGCCGCGGTGAGCGAGGCCAGTAACTGGTCGAAGCCACCCAACTGGTCGAAGCCACCCTTGCGCAGATCGACCACCGAGACGAACCACCGCCTGCCGCTGGCGTCGACGACGGCCCAGTGATGCGCCCCGAAGCCGACCGCCCGATAGTCCAGCGTCGCGGCGGTCAGCGACCAGCCGGCGGCGAGAGCGTCGCGCACCACCGGCTCGGACAGGTCATCGGGCGGAGTCAGCACAGGCTCACGATAGGACCCCCGGCAACCGGATTTCAGCCGGCGCGGCGCTGGAGGAACTCGTAGACGTCCTGGGCGTCGACGCCCGGGAAGCTGCCCGGTGGCAGCGCGGCGAGCAGGTGGCTGTGGACCCGGGCGCTCGGCCAGGCGTGGCCCTCCCACGTGTCGACCAGCGTGGCGGGCGGGCGGCGGCAGCAGGACGGATCCGGGCAGCGGGACACCGTACGCCGGGAAGTGTCGCTTCCCCGAAACCACGCCGAAGCCGCGCTACGGGCAGAACCTGTCCCGGAGCGATCGACGTGCATGCCAATCACTCAACGGACAACAGCCGACACCGATACGCGTCGATCAGCTGAGACGCGGAAGAGTCTCTGGAGAACCGTCCCACTTCATCTCATAGGCGCCGGCGTTCGACTGTCCTCGGGCGTACGGACGGCCGATGCCCGAACCGGATCGACGGGCTAGCGCAGCATGACGACGGTCCTCCAGCACCCGGGAACTTCTCGACGCTAGCCGCAAGGATCAGGGTATGACCTCGGGAAACGCCGAATTCGTGCTCGGTGGAAGGACAGTCAGATGGCGCGGGAGGCGCCATACAGGTTTGGCTGGGTATGAGGGCGCCGGAGGTGTCAGAACCGCTCAGCCCGTCATGGCGTGACGTTTCGGCCAACGAAGGCGCGCCTGGTTCGCTGCCGCGGACCTGGGCTTCTCAGTGGGGCATCTGGGCTGCTGCTGGCGGCTCGGGCGGCAGCTGCTCACGTTTGCGGCCGATGTGCTGCAGGGTCTCCTGCAGCGCGGAGACCTCGCCGAGCCACTGTTTGGTCGGTGCCTCGGCGATCCGTTCATGGGTATTGGCTTCGATGGCGTCCAGCAGCGGCCGCTGCGCCGGGTCGAGCCGCAGGTGGGGGCAGCGGATACAGGCTTAACCGAAACGATCTTGGATTCTCGGCTTCCAGGGTGACGCGACCAGTCCGCAGGCTAAGGGGCCGAAGGTCGTCGTCCACGTGTGCAATGACCTCGGCGGCTGGGGCAAGGGTTTCGTGGTGGCGATCTCACGTCGGTGGCCGGAACCTGAGAACGCCTTCCGGCGGTGGCACCGCGAGCGCGCGGGTAACGACTTCGGCTTGGGCGCCACCCAGCTCGTGCAGGTGCGGCCCGACCTGTGGGTGGCGAACATGGTCGGCCAGCACGGCATCCGCCGGGGCAGCGCCGGCCCGCCGGTCCGTTACGACGCCATCGACAAGTGCCTGCACACCGTCGCCGAGGACGCCGTCCGGCTCTCCGCTTCGGTCCACATGCCGCGGATTGGCTGCGGTCTGGCGGGCGGTCGCTGGGAACGCGTCGAGCCGCTGATCGTCGCTGCGTTCTGCGAGTGCGACGTCCCTACTACCGTCTACGACTTCGACTGATCCCGGCGATGCCCGGGGTTGCCGGGAGCATCGACCGGGCGCTGGGCTGTTCCCTGGTTCGGTGGACGAGCTTTGAGCCTGTCCTACCCGAAAGGATGGTCGGCATTTTCCGGCGTGGGACGGTGTGGCGTGGCAGGGGTGCCGGTACCCCGGCGGGGATCTTGCTGGCGAGTGTCAGCTGGCCGACGTGATGGATCGCAATGTCGTGCGCGTGCCACACTCCCGAATGGGTAGGTGCGGTGTCCGGATACCGATCGTTCGAACCCTGACGGCCGTCACCCGATCGGTTTGCGGCTTGGTGACGTCGAGTGCAATGGCTTCATGACTGCTAAGCGCCGGATCGCCGGTCGGTCGGTACGGGAAGCGATGCGTTCACAGCGGTGGCAGCTGACGACTTCGGTGCTCGCCATCATCGCCAGCGCCGCAGTCCTCGTGCCGTGGTCGTGGTCGTGGTGGCGGCAGGGTGCACGGCTGGCGGACGAGTTCGGCTGGCGGTGGTTCCCGCTCGTCCAGCCGCCAGCCGACCTGGGCCAGGTCGAGCCGAGGTCCAGGTGATGGCCGAGCATCCGGCCGGTGGCGGCACCGCCGCCGACCCGCGCAGTCCATCTCGGACACTTGTCGAAAAGGCGTGAATCCGACTGTATCGAGATTCTCGGCCCGCCGGACGGGATGCTGATCCGAGGGATTGGCCACTATGGATGAGGTGTGAGGGATGCCGCGTCCGGAACGTTCGCTGGATCCTGCTGCCGGTCCGGTGCAGATGCTGGCCGCGGAGCTTCGTGACCTGCGCCGGCTGGCGGGAAACCCGGGATATCGCGACCTTGCCGCCGAAGCCGGCTATTCGGTCGCGGCGCTGGCCAATGCCGCTGGTGGCCGGAGTCTGCCGAGCTTGGCGGTGACGTTGGCGTTCGTCCGCGCGTGTGGCGGCGATCCGGCCGACTGGGAGCGGCGGTGGCGTCAGGCCTCGGCCGAGTGGGCGGCGTCGCGGGAGAACGGTGTGCCGCGGCAGTCCTCGCCGGCCGAGAAGGAGCCGCCCTATCTCGGGCTGATCGGCTACGGCGTGCAGGACGCGGAGCGCTTCTTCGGGCGGCGGCGAATCCTGGCGCGATTGGCCGAGATGCTCGGCCGGCACCCGTTCGTGGCGGTGTTCGGAGCGTCCGGCAGCGGCAAGTCCTCGCTCCTGCGGGCCGGTCTGATCCCCGCGGTACGGTGCGGCGGCGACCACGTCGAGCTGATCACTCCGGGTGCGGAGCCGCTCAGGACGCTGCGTGACGCGCTGGAGCGGGTCCCGGTCCTGCTGGTCATCGATCAGTTCGAAGAGCTGTTCACGCAGTGCCGTGATCCGGCCGTTCAGGGCGACTTCATTGCCGAGGTCGCGGACGCGGCGGAGGGTGCCGAGCCGCGGACGCGAATCGTGATCGGGGTCCGCGCTGACTTCTACGCACGCTGTGCGGAGTCCGCGCCCCTGGCCCGGCTGCTCGCCGGGGCCAACGTCCCCGTGGGCCCGATGACCCCGGACGAGCTGCGCGAAGTGGTCACTGAGCCGGCCCGGCCCGCCGGCCTGACTGTCGAGCGCGCGTTGGTGATCAAGATCGTGGCGGATGCCGAAGGGCAGCCGGGCGCCCTGCCGCTTGTCTCTCACGCGTTGCTGGAGACGTGGCGGCAACGCCGCGGCAATGTCCTGACGGTGGCCGGGTACGAGGCCGCGGGCGGGATGAGCGGCGCGATCGCCCAGACAGCGGAGTCGGTCTACCAGCGTCTGGACGCGCGGAACCGGGAGACGGTCCATCAGGTGCTCACCCGCCTGATCACGCTGGGCGAGGGGGTACCGGACACCCGGCGCCGGGCCCGGATCGACGAGTTCGACCAGCCCGGCGTGAGTACGGTGCTCGCCGAGCTGGCCGGCGCACGTCTGCTGGTGCTCGGCACCGACACCGTCGAGATCGCTCACGAGGCGCTGATCCGGGCCTGGCCCCGGCTCGACGACTGGCTGCACGCCGACCGCGGCGAGCTTCATCTGCACCACAGGCTCACTGAGGCGAGCCTGATCTGGCGATCGCATGACCGCGACAGCGGCGCGCTCTACCGCGGCGCGCCACTGGCTGCGTGGGACGGGCGTGACCTGCGGCGCCTCAATGCCCTGGAGCGCGCGTTCCTGACCGCCGGCCGCGAACGGCGGGCGGCCGAGGCGATGGCCCAGCGCCGCCGCGTGCGGCTCGCCCTGACCGGACTGACGGCCGGTGTGGTGGTGCTGAGCGTGCTGGCCGCCGTCGCGGGGGTCCAGGCGCGCCGGGCGAACGAGCAGCGCGACCTGGCCCGCTCTAGCCAGCTGGTGGCCAACGCCCGGGCCCAGCTGCAAGTCGATCAGGAGGTCGCGCTGTTGCTGGCGATCGAGGCGGACGACACCCGGCCCACCGAGGAGGCCCAGGCGGCGCTCCGCCAGGCGGTGGCCGACTCACGGGTCCGGGCAACCGTGCCCGCGGGCCAGGGCCAGGTGATCCAGGTTTCGTACAGCCCGGACGGCCGCATGGTCGCCAGCGCCGGCGATGACGGCACCGTCCGTCTGTGGCAGCGCGCCGAGCCGGACGGGCTGATGGCGGCCCCACGCGTCCTGCGGCACGGCGACTCGGCCGTGAACGGCCTCGGCTTCAGCCCGGATGGACGTCGGCTCGCCGCGGGCGGGGCTGACGGCCTGGTCACCGTGTGGGATCTGGCCGGCGGTGCACCGGTCGTGCTGCGGGGACCGGAGACCGTCGTGCACGCTGTCGCGTTCAGCCCGGACGGCCGGCGGGTCGCCGTCGCCGGCGACGACGGCACCGTCCAGATCTGGGACCCCGCCGGCCGGCGGCCACCGCTGACCCTGACGATCGGCAGCCCCGCGCTCAGCGTCGCCTTCAGCCCGGACGGAAAGCAGGTCGCCGTCAGCGGCACCGGGACGATCCACCTCTGGAACGCGACCGGCCGGGGCCGCCCGAGGGTGCTCACCGGTCATGAGTGGACCGTCAAGGATGTGACGTTCAGCCCGGACGGACGCCACCTGGCCAGTGCCGGCTCCGACGGCACGGTACGCATCTGGCCGGCCGCCGGTCCCGGAGCGCCGGTCATCCTGCGTGGCAACGACTCCTACGTCGAGTCCGTGGCGTTCAGCCCGGACGGTCTCCGGGTGGCCAGCAGCCACAGCGGCAGCAACACCATCCGGGTCTGGAACACGACCGGCGAGCAGGACCCGGTGGTGTTGCGCGGGCATGACGGAGCGGTGTGGAGTGTCGCGTTCAGCCCGGACGGCCGGCGGCTGGCCAGCGCGAGTACCGATGGCACGATCCGCTTCTGGGATCCCGGCGTCGCCGCCGACCCGCTCGTCCTGCGCGGCCATCATGGGGCGGCGTGGACCGTCGCCACGGGCGCCGACGGGCGGCTGATGGCCAGCGGAGGGTTGGACAAAGCAGTGCGCGTCTGGCGAGATCCGTGGCGCTCGGATCCGCTCGTTCTGCGGGGCAACACGGATGAGGTCCTGGCTGTCGCGGTCAGCGCGGACGGCCGCTGGGTGGCGAGCGGCGGACGGGACCGGACCGTACGCGTCTGGGACGCGCGGACCGGCGAGGCACGTGCCGTGCTGCGCGGCCACACCAAACCCGTCTTCGGTGTCAGCTTCAGCCCGGACGGTCAACGCGTGGCCAGTGGCAGCAAGGACGGCACGGTACGCGTCTGGTCGCTGGCCGGCGGCTCACCGCTGGTGCTGCGGGGCCATGCCGGCGGCGTCCGTGCCATCGCGTTCGCGCCGGAGGGCCGGCGCATCGCGAGTGCGGGCGCCGACGGCGCGATCCGCATCTGGCCGGCCGACGGCACGGGAACACCGACAGTGATCCAGGACCAGCCGTCCGGCCGCCAGGTATGGGCGGTCGCGTTCAGCCCGGACGGCCGGCGCCTGGCCGTCGGCGGCCAGGACGGCGCGCTCCGGCTCTGGTCCAGTGACGGCCAAGGTCCACCGCTGTCCCTGCACGGTCATCGCGACGTCGTCTGGAGCGTCGACTTCAGCCCGGATGGCCGGCTGCTCGCCAGCAGCGGCCAGGACGGCGACGGCGTGCGGATCTGGCAGGCCGGGACCGGCCGTGAACTGGTCACGGTGCGGGGCCACGGCGCCTCGGTCGAACAGGTCAGGTTCACCCCCGGCGGCCGGCTCGCCACCGCGCACGGCGACGGCACCATCCGGCTCTGGCACTGCGAGGTCTGCGGACCGATCACCGAGGTCCGCAGCAGGGCGAGGGCCCGGGCGACCCGGGCCCTCACCGCCGAGGAACGTGACACCTTCGTCCTTCCGTCCCGGTGAAGCAGTGTCAACAGCCATCCGGCCAGCTGTTCCACCGGTGCGATTGGATGAAGACCCCCGCGTTTTCAACGTACTGGCCGCCCCGCTGCTCGAGCCAGACCCAGAAGTTCTGATAGCCGGCGCTCAGGTAGAAGCAGACGCCGCTGTAGGCCGAGTTCTGCCCGTTGTTGTAGAGGGCCTTCACTGCCTGGTCGTCAGCCCAGGAACAGACGACCGGCTGGGCGTACCAGTTGTCGTCGGAGTTGCTCCAGCTGCATCGCTGGCTCGTGCCGCCGTTGGTGTGCGGCCAGGCGCATACGCTGCCCGCCGGGCAGGACAACGCGAGCCGGGCCGATACCTCCGCGGGCGTGGAGGCGCCGCCCGGATCCGGTCCGGCCGCGGCGGCGCCGGTGCTCCCCAACACCAGGGCCCCGATAAGCACCAGGGCGCTGAACACCCGGCGCAGGACGTGATTCATCGTTTGCTCCCCTTCGCCTGAGGCGCCGGCCGGGCCACCTCGGCAGCCCGGCCGGCGGCAGTGCTAATAGCCGTACATGAACGTGTCGTCACCGTCGTTGAACGTGTAGTAACGACAGTGATAGGTGGTACACATGTCCCAGTACGCGTAGGTGTCCCCGGTGTTGTCGTTGAGGATGTACTGCGTCCCGGCGTTGTCGCAGGACCGTGCCTGGCGCACCTGGCCCGGGTTCCAGAAGTAGACCGACACGCAGCTGCCGTCGGTGTACATGTCGAAGACGTGGCCACGGTATTGGCCGTCGCCGTCGCACGTGCTGGCGTACTGGGCGGCCTCCTGCCCGATGAGGTTGCCGCCGTAGTACATGGTCACCGCCTGCGCCGTGCCGTAGCAGGCGGCCTGCGCCGGTGCCGCCGGCCCGGCCACGGCGCCCACCACCGCGAACGCGAGCACGACCAGGGCGGCTGTCAGCCGCCGCACCGGACCGCGGCGGACGGCGGATCTGTCGGATGGCAACATTGTCCTTTCCCCTCTCGCTGGCGGAAACCCGGCCTAATAGCCGTACATCGTGTCGTCGCCCGGGTTTCCGGTCGTGTTGAACCGGCAGACGTACGTCGTGCACATGTCCCAGTAGGACGCCAACCGTCCGCCGTAGGTGTCGTTGAAGATGTACTGAGTTCCGGCGTTGTCGCAGGACCGTGCCTCGCGCACCTGGCCCGGGTTCCAGAAGTAGACCGACACGCAACTGCCGTCGGTGTACATGTCGAAGACGTGACCGCGGTATTCGGTGTCGCCGTCGCACGTGCTGGCGTGCTGGGCGGCCTCCTGTCCGATGAGGTTGCCGCCGTAGTACATGGTCACCGCCTGCGCCGTGCCGTAGCAGGCGGCTCGCGCCGGTGCCGACAGGGCGACGGCCCCGGTGGCGGCGACGGCGAACGCGGCCAGGCCGGTCAGGAGCCGCCGCACCACTTGTCTGAATATCATCCCGATCCCCTCGTTCCGGATGACCGATCTGGTCATCGAGCGGGCAATTGATGCAGGGCCGACAGCTCGTACTCGCGGTGCACGGCCTCGACCACGGAATTCAGCGCCGTGCCGCAGGGCTGCTCCACCACCGCGACGGCGATCTCCTCCCGTTGCAGCCGGCGCAACTGCGCGAGCCGCGGCGGCGGGAACACCTCGGCCAGCGTCAGGTCCGACGGGTCACCACCGCGGTCGGCGCGAGCGGTGGCCTGGGCCTGGAACGCCGTCGTGTACGGGCGCGCCTTCCGCTGGAAGTCGGCGGTGACCTCAGCCGGTGTGCTCGCCGGCTGACCGGCCGCGCTCATGCACGACCGGTAGGCCGCCCGGGCGCGCACCACCCGGGCGTCGCGTTCCGCCGCGGTGGCGATCTCCCGCAGTTGGTCGCCGACGGCAGAACTGGTCACGAACTCACCCGCGCCGGAGATCGGCGGGACCCCCAGCACGGACATCGCCCGCCGGTCGCAGGCATCCCGCGCCGACCGGTACGCCTGACGCTGCTCCGCGCTCAGGGTCCGGAGAGCCTGCCGGTTGGGGTCGACGACCGGCCGGCCGGGCTGCACCGATCCGATGCTGGTCGAGATGCCGAAGCCCGCGGTGGCGGCGAACTCGGCGGGCGCCAGGCCGGAGGCCAGCGGGGGTGGCAGCGGGCGATGCCACGGCCGGTACGGCAGGCCGTCGGCGGCCATACAAGCGGTGACCACGGCGTCCCAGCGGCTCTGGTACTCATCGACGGCTCCGCTCGGCTGCGGTGTCGTCGTGGTGGTGAGCACGTCGCGGATCTGCTCGATCTCGGTGTCGCTCAGGCGCTCGCCGCCCTCGACCCGGCAGGCGCCGAGCAGCAACGCCATGGCCACCGCTACGGTCAGCCGGCGGACGTTCCGCGAAGACGTCGACACGGTTCCCCCTCTCCCGAGTCGCTCGGCACCGCACAGGTGCCGGTCCCCAGGGAACCCGGCGGCCGGGTTGTTCAGTAGCCCCGTGAGCAGGTAAACAACTGGGCCTGGGGTCGGGCCGGCTGGTGCGGGCGCCGGCACCGGTCAAGATCGGATGGTGCAGCGGTGAACCGTTGTGCTCCTGGCCGGTGGCATCGCCGCCGTCGCCTCGGCCCGACGGGTCCTCGCGGCACCGGCGGCGGTTACCGGGTACGACTCGACCATGGCGGCCTGCGCCCCGCACCTGCACCACGAGCAGCGGATCGGCCGGCCGAAGGTGCGGGCGCACTTCGCCGGCCGGCCATCACTACCGACGACCGCGAGTACGGGTCCGGCACGTCAGCCGGAACCGCCCTGCCCCGAGCCCGTCCCGCAGCGGGCCTCGGGCCGCTCAGTCGTTCAGCTGGGCGCGTTCGATCTCGGCGAAGGCCGCCGTCAGGCAGGCCGTGACCTGCTTGTTGGCGGCCTCGTCACCAGCGGGGGTGTCGCCGAGCAGGTCGGCCAGGAGGAGGGCCCGGGAGGACGGGGGAGGCAGCGGCTCGCCGTCGTCGTGGACGCCCAGGGCGCCGGCCAGCAGGAGCAGCAGCACGTGCGGGTCGGTGTCGGGGTGCCAGGTCAGGGCGGCCCGGGCGCAGCGTTCGAGGATGGCGCGGACGTCGTCGCCGTCGACCCCGTCGGGGTGGGTGTCCTCGAGGACCAGATGGACTGTCGCGCTGCGGGTGGCGCGCATGGCTTCGAGCTTTTGGGCCGCAGCCGCCATGGTGGTCTCGATCGCGGCGACCTCACCGAGCCAGCCTTAGGCCGTGCAGTGTCCAGTTCGCGCCGAGCGCGGCGTTGGTCTTGTTGAAGACCATCCGGGTCGCATCGTAGGTCAGCGGACGGAACGGCCGCCGCAGTGTCCACCACACCGCCTCCTCCGGCCCTCGCGGGACGATGTCCCGCAGCTCCTGCTGGTAGAGCCGCAGCCACACGAACGCGTCCGTCGAGGCCGGCAACCGCTGCAGTGCCCGGCTCCCCTTACGGACTACGCCGATCACCTGATCCTCCGGGGTGACCAGGCCCTGACAGACGCCGAGCAGCTCCGAAGCGCGGGCACCGGTGGAGATGTAGAACGCGATCAGCGCCCGATCCCGGTTGCAGTCCAGCGCCGCGAACAGGTCGTTGAACGCCTGATCCGGGATGCTCCGCGGAGCCGGCTTGGGCTCCTTCGGCTGATACGCCGCACGCCGAGACGGCGATCGGAACGGCTGCATCGGATTGTGATGGGCATTGAGCCGCTCCTCACCGTCGCCTTTGACCATGGGGAAGGGGTTGACCAGCGGCCGGCCGTGCATTTCCCGGTGGTACTCGTAGAAGGACCGGATCACCGCCCGGGCGTGCCGCCTGGTCCGGGCCGCGTAGTTGCTCGCAGGCGTCGCTTTGCCGGTGACCGGGTTCACCGACCCTGGTGCCGGCGCATCAGGGCGACGCTGCCGCGACGGCTTCTTGGCGATTTTGAGCCAAAATGCGAAATCACGGGCCTCCACGCGGCGCAGCTGGAAGTGTTTCTCGAACCCGGCCCATTCGTCGGCGGTGACATCGCGGTACTCGGCGGCGTCGCGCACCGCGCGGCGGCGGGTGATGAATTGCTGGTGGCGGGCGATGACGTCGTCCTGGAACACGGCGGTGTAGCCGCGGGTGGTGTCCAGGTCGAGGTGCCCGAGCAAAGCTGCGGCGATGTGCAGGGGCAGGCCGTTGCCGACGGCTTCGGTGGTGAACAGCCGGCGGAAGTCGTGCGGGGTGAACCTGATCGGCTCGTCGCCGGCGCGCAGCCCGGCCGCTTCGGTGGTCGCGGCCGGCACGGTACGCACGTAGTGCGGGGACAGGACTTCCTGGCGTGCACCGACCAGGCGGGAGAACAGGTGCGGCAGGGCCGGCCCATGGTTCTTTCTCGGCCGCGTCGTAGCGCACGGCCAGGGGGATGGTGTCGGCGCCCGCGCGGGCTCGCCGCTGCACGGCCAGCAGCACCTGGACCAGCTCGGGGCTCATCGGGATGACTCGTTCGCGGTCGGGTCGGCTGGCCGTCGGGGTCGCGCAGCCAGATCCGGTCCCGGACCCAGCGGCCCCGTTCTGGCGGATCGTGCCATACGACTACGACTGGTACGGGTCGCGTTGGGTGTTGCGGGACGCCTCCAGCGAACCTCCCTTTCGCCTCGGTTATTGCCAAGCGTCTGCGAGCGCTCCAGCCGGTGCTTAACCAGGTTAATGAAGCGACCGGCCTTGAACTGAGCTTCGATGGTCAGGCGCTGACGCTCGAAACGTGGGAGGGAGAGGCCACGACATGACCGGCAAGGCGCCCGAAGCTGTTGCAGGCATTGAGAGCCGGCACTAGGAAGCACTGCAGACCCTCGGCATTGCGCGCCGGGCGTGGGACGACTGATCGGCTCTGGCCGATCGCGCGAAATGCCGCGCCCCGATGCGCGCAACGCCGCACCGGCTGAGCCGGCGGCGGCTACGGTCGGTACACCGCTGGAGCACGAGCCGACCGGGAGAACACCATGCCGACCGCCGACCGCGTCGCCGCAGCCCAGTACGAGCCGGTGTGGCTCGACGCGGACGCTACAGTCGAGAAGAGCATCGGCCTCATCGAGGACGCGGCCGCCGAGGACGTCGTCCTGCTCACCTTCACCCAGACCTAGGTCGCGGTTACCCGCTGTCCCTGTGGCTCGGCCCGGCGGCCGGCAGATGCCCCAAATAGTCAGGTGCCACGCGAACCCGCTCATCGTGGACGGCAGACACCGTAGCGTCGTGGCGACTGGCCAACGCTGGCGTTGGCATCAGATCGGCATAGGAGAACAATGACCAACGCTACCTCTGAAAAGGTTGCTCTCCTCATCGGAGCGTCCCGCGGGCTCGGGCTCGCGATGGCCACGGAGTACGTGACCCGTGGTTGGCAGGTGATAGCCACTGTCCGAGGCGCCGGACGGACACAGTTGCACGACTTGGCGGAATCATCCGGCGGCCGGCTGACCGTGGAGAAGGTTGACATCACCGTGCCGGCGCAGGTGGCCGCTCTGCACCGGCGGGTGGCCGACATGAGGTTCGATCTACTCTTCGTCAACGCCGGGATCAGCAACGGCGATCTGGAAGTCAACGACGTATCGACCGAGACGTTCCACCGCGTGATGGTGACTAACGCATTAAGCCCCATGCGCGTGGTAGAGGCATTCCAGGACGTCGTCACTCCGGCCGGCACGATCGGGGTGATGTCGTCGCGTCAGGGCAGCATCACGCTCAACGATAACGCCGGCTACGAAGTTTATAGGGCCAGCAAATCCGCGTTGAACCAGCTGATGCGCAGTTTCGCCGCCCGCCACGTCGACGACCCGCGCACCCTGCTACTCATCTCGCCGGGCTGGGTAAGGACGGAGTTGGGCGGTCCATCCGCACTCCTGACCATCGACGAGAGCGTCCCAGGGGTCGTTGACACGATCGAGAAGCACGTCGGCGAGGGTGGCTTGCATTTCCTCGACTACCGGGATCAAATCGTGCCCTGGTAGCCGAGTTGACGCCAGTCCCCGGCTCGGCCAACACGTTCGTGCTCGGCCTCGGCCGTGAGCGGTCACCCGAATTGCGCGCCCGGCATCGGGACCCGCTGATCCGGACCGTGGGCGGTGCCGGCGCACCGCTGCGAGCCTTCTGCCTCGAGAGGAACTGGTGGTCACAAGGCGCCGGCCATCACCTGCGACACGTTGGCGCACCTGACCGCTGCCCCGTAGGCGTGCCTCGTCAACCGCCTGGGTGAATCCTTCCCGACGCGGGGGAACTGACCGACCTCCGACGCCCCGGTGGGCGCGCATGAAGCAGGCGTGAAAGATCATCCCCGCCTCGGAGTTGACCGCGGTGACCAGTCTGCCACGTTGCGCTGCCGGCCTCTGCGACGACGTCTGTTGCTCGCCGCGTCATCTGGGGCCGGCACCAGCCGGTTGCACGGAGGCAGCAGCTGCCGTCGCCTCATCGTGACGCCACGCCGCGCCTTGTCAGCGGTAGATGAGGGCGCCTGCGTGGGGTCGCGCAATGCGCTATCTGGGGGTGCAACAGCAGATGGGTGCACCGCGAGGAGCGACCTGGTCGCAGCATTGAGGAGTTGAACCAGTCAGTCGAGCGGTTCCGCTGCCCGCGCTGGCGGTTTTCCTTGCCTTGACGCCGATGGCAACCGATAGCGTGCCGGGCGTCCTGGACCTCCGAACAATGGAGATCGGTCTTGAAGTTCGCTATCAGCTACAGCACTGCTTCGCTCGGCGTGGATCCTGAGCACATGGTCGCCTATGCGCGTCACGCGGAAGCATGCGGCTTCGAGGCGCTGTACATGCCGGAGCATGTGGCGCTGTACCGCGGCGCAATGCTCGGATCGATGGAGTTGCCGGCGGACCTGCCGCTGGTCGACCCGCTCGACGCGCTGAGTTTCGTCGCAGCCGCGACCAGCCGCATACTGCTCGGTACCGGTGTGCTGCTGGTGCCGTATCAGCATCCGGTCGTGCTGGCGAAGCGCCTCGCCACCATCGATGTGCTCTCCCGGGGGCGGATGCGGTTGCTGACCGTAGGGCTGGGCAGCCTGCCCGGGGAGGCGCGGGCGCTGGGTGTCGACTTCCGCTCGCGGGGTCGGCGCGCCGACGAGGCTATCGACGTGTTGCGCTTGCTGTGGTCCGGTGGTGCGGACGGCGTCAGTTTTCGCGGTGAGTACTTCGACTTCGACGAGTTGTGCAGCTTCCCGAAGCCGTACGGCGTGACCACCCTGCCGATTCATGTCGGCGGGTCGAGCCGGGCCGCTGCTCGCCGGGCCGGACAGCGCGGCGACGGCTATTTTCCCGGTGGGATGCTGAGCCCGCAGGAGCGCGCCACCCAGCTTGATCTCGCTCGGTCCGAGGCCGCGGCGAGCGGTCGTGACCCCGGCGCGCTGGAATATACGAGATGGGCTTCGATCTCGATGACCCAGGAACGAGCAGAGGCGCTGGCCGCGGAGGGCGTCACCCGAGTGGTGGTCAACGTGACCTCAAGAGACCAGACCGAACAGCAGGACGAGATGTCGGCGCTGGCGGAACGCTTCGAGCTGGCCGGCCTCGACAGGCGGCGCTGAACTGGCCACGCGCAATGCCTGCGATGCGGCGCGCCTGCCGCCATTCAGGCAACCCTTGCCCACGGTCGGCCACCCGAGCGCTATCCCGTCGTCGGCGATGCCGGTCTCGGCGGCGACGCGTCCGTGCGCACCAGTGCGGTGGCGTCGCGTGGAACCCGCTACGGGCGGGGGAACATGAGCCTGCTGTGCAGGGCCGGGCTGCCGCCGTCGCCGTCGGTGACCACCGTGTAGAGCCAGCTGTCGTCGGTGGACCAGGCCAGGCCGCGCGGCGCGACGTCGTTGGCCGCGGTCTCGCGGGTGCCCAGCTCCTGGGTCCACTCCGGCTCGGTGCCGCCCTCGATGTAGCCGAAGAGGTCGGTGTCGTCGCCGCGCGGGCTCCACGAGCCGAGCGCCAGGCGGCCCCCTGGCGCCACCGCGACGGCCGTGGGGTACGGGCCCGTGAGATAGGTCCGGATCTCGGCCAGGCCGAAGATGGACAGCTCGGGGTGGAACTGTGCCCCGGTGGCCAGGACGATGTCGGCGGCGCCCGCGGTCACCGCGAGGTCGCTCACGATGCCGCGGATGCGGGCCTCGCAGGGGCCGGGGCCCCAGCACATCGGGTCGGGAGCGCCGCTGGTGATGTCGAGGACCCGCAGCTCCGAGCTGCTCAGGTCACGGGCGGCGACGATAAGGCGCACACCCCAGCCCTCGCGCTCGAAGACCGTCAGCAGCGGGGCGCCCTGGGCGGTCGGAAGTCTGGTGACGTACGTGGTGATCGCGCCGGTCTTGAGGTCGAGCGCACTGACGCTGCCGTCGGAGCCCTCGGCGCACGAGGAGGCGAACCACAGCTTGCCCACGGCGGTCACGACGTCGCCGGGGCACGCCCGGCCGACCGGGTAGCGCCGCAGCTCCCGCCGGGTAGCGGTGTTGATCGCCGAGATGGCGTGGGCACCGCTCAGCGCGGCGTACACGCGGCGGCCGTCGGCGCTGGTCGCCAGGCCGGACACGCCGGTCTGGCCGTTGATCGTCCGCACCAGGTTGCCGGTCTGGTCGGCGACCACGATCCGGTCGCCGCCGGCCACGTAGAGTTCGTGGCGGAGAGGAACGACCAAAATGTCCGCGTGATCCGGCAGCGGCAGGGGCGTGACCGTGTACGTCGCCGCGGACGCCGGGGCCGCTCCCGTCAGGATCCCCACTGTCGACAGCGTCGCTGCCAGAACCGTGTGTGTGATCGCTCGAAGCCGCATGTGCGCTTCCCTTCGACGTCGTTCTTCCCCGCTGCTTGACGTTTGGGGTCCGGCCAAAGCACCGACCGCCATCCTAAATGGAGCCGTACGTCGCCGCTGCCCTGTCAGGATGTCCCACGGGTTTTCCGGTCTGGACACCACGTAGAGGCCCCAGCTCCAAGAGTGACCGATCCGGCTGTGAACCGGAGCGCTGGTTGGCCGTACGGCCGGGTCACTCACCGGGATGACCGGGGGAAACATGCGGGGCGTCAGGAGGACCACCGCCGACTGACCGCGGAACGCGGCTGAGGCTCGGAAATTGGTCGAGATCCATTTCTGGACCCGGTTGGCCCGACGGCCCTACGATCGCAGACGCCCTGTGCTCCGGAAAGGAGCTGCGGATCATGCCGATCGCTTTCGCCCGCCGCGCATGGCGGCGCCATGTCGCGATTCTGGTCGTTCTCGGGGTCGTCGGGGCCGGATGCGAGTCCGGTGGTTCGGCGACCGCGGAGGGCCAGGCGGCGGATCGTTCCGCCGATGCCGCTGTGTCGGTCGCGGGCGTCTGCCCCGGCACGGTGGTCATCCAGACCAACTGGTGGCCACAGGCCGAGTACGGCGGCCTGTACCGGCTGCTGGGCCGGGACGTGCGGATCGACACGAGCAAGAAGCTGGTCTCGGCGCCTCTGGTGGCGAGCGGCGCCGATACCGGCGTGCGGATCGAGATCCGATCCGGTGGTCCGGCGAACAATTTCACGCCGGCCTCGAAGCTTCTGTACGTCGACCGAAGTGTCACCCTCGCCGGCTCGGACCTGGATCAAGCGGCCCAGTTCAGCAAGGAGTCTCCGGTCACGGCGGTATTTGCCCCGATGGATCTCTCGCCGTTGGTTCTCATGTGGGATCCGCAGACCTATCCGGCCGTCAAGACGATAGCCGACGTCGGGCGGGCCGGCGCCCGGGTGCTGACCTTCCAGGGATCCACCTATGTCGACTACCTGACCGGCGCGGGGATTCTGCGCAAGTCTCAGGTGGAGGGCTCGTACGACGGTACGCCGGCCCGGTTCGTGGCGGAGAAGGGCAAGGTCGTCCAGCAGGGATACCTGACCAATGAGGTCTACGCGTACGAGCAGGAGATCTCGCAGTGGAAGAAGAAGGTGGGGTGGGCCTTGGTCAATGACGCGGGATATCCCAACTACCCCGAAGCGCTCACCGTCCGGCAGGGTCGTAGGACGGAGTTGGCGTCTTGTCTGGAGAAGTTGGTGCCGATCCTCCAGATGGCGACCGTCGGCTACGTCGCCGATCCCAAGCCCACCAACGACCTTCTCGTACGGCTCGCCGACGAATACGGCGCCTATCCGTACAGCGCCGCCCGGGCCGCCCACGCGGTCACGGCGATGAAGGACAACCGCCTTCTCGGCAACGGTGCGAACGCCACGATCGGTGACTTCGAACGGGAACGGGTGCAACGCATCGTTGACGTCGTCACGCCGATCTTCGCCGGACAGCGGCAACCGGTGAAGGACGGGCTGTCAGCCGACGATCTGTTCACCAACGAGTTCATCGATACCACGGTCAGTCTGCCGTAGGAGCCGCCGTCATGTCGCCAGCATCAGTACCGCTGTTCAACCCGATCGCCGAGCTGTACGAGCGGTACGCCGAGATCAACGACGCGATCTACCGGCCGCACATCGCCCGCGCGCTTCCGGCTGCCGGTGCCCGCGCGGTGGACCTGGGGTGCGGCTCCGAGCGGTTCACCGGATTGCTGGCTGAGCGCTGCGGGCAGGTCCTGGCCGTCGACATCGCCGAACGGGAGGTGGCGATCGCCCGGGCCGAACGGGCCCGCCCGAACATCGAGTACCGCGTCGGCAGCCTGCTCGACGTCTCGCCGGACCGGGACGGCCGGTTCGACATCGTGCTTTCGGTCAACACACTCTTCCACCTGTTCGCGGAGCACGACGCCGATGCCGTGCTCAAGCATGTGCGGTCACTGGTCGCACCGGGCGGCGCGGCGGTGATCGTGGACATCGTCACGCCCGGCCCACGAGCCGTGCCGGTCCACCGCTGGTGGGGCTTCACCGATGCCGTACGCACCCTGGTCCGGCGGCGGTCGTTCGGCGACGCGTGGACGGTCTTCCGGTTGCGCCAGCACCCGGTGTGGATGCGCCATGTCCGGAGGAACCAGCCGTTGACCCGGCCCCACTTCCACAGCCGGTACGCCGCGCTGTTCGCCGGGGCCGTGTTCATCGACACCATCGACCCGTTCGTCTGTGCCGTGGTCTGGCGCGACCCGGAGCACCGCTGATCAGGCTCAGGATCCACCCGGGCGAGCCGACTCGTGCCACCCGCCGACCACCCATCGGGCCAGGAACCCGAAACCCCAGAACACACTCAGACCGAACAGCGAGGGCAGGATCACGGCGGCGAAGAGCTGCTCCGATTGCAGCCGCTGACGGTACAGCTCGATCAGGATGCCGATGCCCGGCTGGCCCTGCTTGAAGAAGTTCAATGGCGACTTCGGTTTCGTCCGGGCCCACGCCTGTCGTATCGTTCGGGGCAACCACATCCGTCGGCCGATCCCCATCGCCCCGACCGATGAGGGAGTTCTGCCATGGACGTGCACACCGACGAGAGCGCCGCCGCCAACGGCGCCTCCGTCTTCGAGGTGAAGCCACCCGAGCTGCCCACCTGGGAAGCGCCGTCGCCCGCCGTGCCCGCGGTGGTCCCGCCGCCCGCGCCGATCGCCGAGCCACCGGCCGAGCGTCCCGCGCAGCTGGGCTGGCGCGGCCGGGCCAACCGGGTCACCGGCGGCCTGCTCAGCCTGTCGGCCGGCCGCGACGAGATCAACGACCGGTCGGCCCGCAAGCGCCTGCTGCGCCCGTTCAGCCGCACCATGACCGTGGTCGTGGCCAACCCCAAGGGCGGCGCCGCCAAGACCCCGACGTCGCTGCTCGCGGCGGCGACCCTCGGCTTCCACCGTGGCGGCTACACGCTGGCCTGGGACAACAACGAGACCCGGGGCACCCTCGGCATGCGCGCCGAGGAGGCCACCCACCACCAGACGGTCATCGACCTGCTGCACGACATCGAGGAGTTCCTGTCCACCTCGGCCAGCGTCGGCCGGCTCTCCGGCTACCTGCGCCCGCAGAGCGCCCGCTTCGACGTGCTCGCCTCCGACGACCAGCCCGGCAGCATGGTGATCGTCGACGACAACGCGTTCGGCAAGCTGTGGACCGCGCTGTCCCGCTACTACCGGCTCCTGGTCGTCGACACCGGCAACAACGTCCGGGCCCCGAACTGGGTGGCCGCGACCGACCTGGCCGACTGCCTGGTCGTGCCGACCACCGTCCAGCAGGACGTGGCCGAGAGCGGCCTGTGGATGCTCGACCACCTCGCCCGCAGCGGCTACGCCGAACTGGCGGCCAACGCGGTGGCCGTCGTGTCGTGCGCCGACCCCAGGACCGACCAGAAACTGCTGGCCGACATCGTGGAGCGCTACCGGGCGGTGGTGCGCGACGTCGTGGTCATCCCCTTCGACCCCTACGTACGCTGCGGCGGCCGCATCGAGTACCACAACCTTGACGACGCGACCCGCCGCGCCTGGCTGCTCGCCTGCACCTCGATCATCGACTCCCTGGGCATCCGCGACCAGTGACCGGCGGCTGTCACAGCCCGGCCGCGCGCGGTGTCCTGTGGTCGTCCAGGGAGACGAACACGAGGGAGAACGACGTCATGGAACCCCGTTTCGACATTTTCGGCAGTGCGCTCGGTATGAAGTTCGCGAAGCGGTTCGCCAACGCCGGCCAGGTGGTCCAGCAGTCGTCGCTGCCGGCCGGCCTGCAGGAGCTGATCTCGCTGCGGGCCAGCCAGATCAACGGCTGCGGCTGGTGCGTCGACATGCACACCAAGGAGGCAGTGGCCGCAGGGGAGAGCCCCGTCCGGCTGAACCTGGTCGCCACCTGGCGGGAGTCGACCGTGTTCACCGAGGCCGAACAGGCGGCGCTCGCCCTGGCCGAGGAGGGCACCCGCCTGGCCGACGCCGCCACCGGCGTGTCCGACGAGACCTGGGCGCAGGTGCGCAAGCACTACGACGACGACCAGGTGGCGGCGCTGGTGTGCGGGGTGGCGCTGATCAACGCGGCCAACCGGCTGGCGGTCATCGTGCACCAGAAGGGCGGCTCGTACGAGCCCGGGATGTTCGCCGCGGTCCTGGCGAGCTAGCCCTCAGCCGACGGTGGCCGTCGCCCGTTCGCGGGCGGCGGCCACCCGGCGCAGGGACTCGCGGACCGCGTCGTCGGAGCGGCCGTCCCGGTCGGACAGCTCGCGCAGGAGCACCAGCGACGGCTGGTCGGCGGGCCCGTCCACGGCGAGCACCCGGAACCGGGTTCCGGCCCCGAACTCAACCGTGCGGTCGTCGCGCCGCTGTCCGGCGACCGTCCAGACCAGCACGGCCGCGTCGGCGGGGGCGACATCCGGGTTGGCCGCGCGGGCCGGGCCTTCGGTGGCCAGCGTCCGGCCGGCCGCCCACGAGCCGGCCGGCGGCAACCAGGCCGCGCTGAGCGCGGTTCCCGCCAACTCCCGCTGCCGCCCGTCCGGGTCGTCGGCCGGTTCCGTGGGTTCGACGGCGGCCAGGCGGACGGCCTCGAGCGGGATCGCCGGCGCCGGTAAGGTCTGGACCGGGACGGGCCCGGCCTTCAGCGCGTCGCCCGGGCTGGGCGCGTGGTGGACCGTGGTCGGCGGAGGGTTCACCGGCGAGGCGGGGGCCGGGGTGGGAGCGGCTGAGGCCGGGACGCGCGGCGTGATCAGCGGGTACTCGCCGGTGCCGAGCTGCTCGGCCGCCGGCAGGACGGCCAGCTCACCGTCGCCCACCGTCACCAGCAGCGGGCCGTAGGTCTCGGTCAGCGAACGCCACCCGGCGGCCCGGCCGTCGACCGGCGGGCTCGTCACCACCAGCCGCAGCCCGGGCAGCAGCGGCGCCAGCGCGGCCACCCGGCCGGGCAGCGTCACGATGTCGGCCTGGGCGGCCGACCCCAGCACCAGCAACGGACGTGCGTCCGCCGGCACCCGGCGGGCCGCCTCCAGCTCAGGGTCGTGGTCACCCCGCAGCCAGAGCCCGGCCCGGACGACTTCCACGGTCAGCCCGCCGAACCCGGCCGCTCCACCGGTGTCGGATGGCAGGCGGCTGTTCACCAGCTCGGGCGCGGCCGCGGCCCGGTAGCGGAACCGTGTGCCCCACGGCTGCCAGCCCCGGTGACCGGAGGCGTCCACCGTGGTGAGCGCGGGCGCGCCGTCGGCCCCGGTGTCCGGCACCCCGGCCAGCACCTCGATCGTGCCGCCGTCGCGGGACGCCAGCCGTTCGGCCACCCGGTGCAGGCGGGCGCTGTCCGGGCCGTAGGGCACGAGCAGCAGCAGCAGGCGGCGGCGGACGGTCTTCGGCAGGGCGTCGAGGCCGGCGGCGTCGTCCAGGGGTGCGCCGGGGTGGCCGACCACCACGGTCGGCTGGTCGGGGTCGACCGGGATGGCCAGCACCGCCGGCGGCAGCACCGGGCCGGCGCCGCCGTGCAGCCAGGCGCCCGACGGCGTGGCCGCGAAGCCGACGGTTTCCGGGAGGTCCCACGACGGCGACGGGTGGCGCGGCCCCTGCCGTATCGGCGGGCGGCCGGGCCGGTAGACGTTCCACCCGCCGCCGGACACGAACACCCGCCCACCGGGCAACAGCATCACCGCCCCGCTGGGCGCGATCACCTCGATCCGCAGCCGGTCCGAGAGCGGCCTCGCGACGTCGGGCCGGCCCGAGTGGGACAGCACGAGGCGGATCGACTCGCAGCCCACCGGCAGCCGCTCGGCGAGAAGGGTGGCCAGCTCGGCCACCGCCAGCGGCGGGTCGGCGGCGACGATGACGGTGTGCCGCCCGGGCTCGCGGGGGAGCGCGGTGACCACCGCCTCGGGCGGCCCGTCGACGCCCCGCAGGACGACGGTCGTCTGTGGATGACCCAGGACACGCACGGCGGACCGAATCGGCACGCCACCATCCTGGCCGATCCGGCCGGGAGACGGAAGCCGGGGCTCAGAAGGGCGGCGGAGCCGGGGCCATCGGCTGCGGGCCGACGGACCGCAGGTAGTGCTGGAACTCCGCCTTGGCCGCGACGATCTGCCGGAGGAAGTCAGCCCCATGATCACAAATCTTTTTCGCTGGAAGCTACGGGCGCAGAGGTCCCTGGCCACCGCCCAGGCAGCTACGACACCGTGATCGACCGGTTCCCGTGCAGAGCGGCCGCCGCCGCACCCACCAGATAAGTCACCGACCATCCGTAAGTTACTCGCCGGCTACTACGCAATGGCATGGCCGCGCTCGCGGGAATCGGTGCGGCCGAGGCGGTGGACGCGGTGTCGTTCCCGGCGCGGGCGGTGGTCTTGCTCGACGCCCAGCGACTCCTATGACATCCCGACCACCCCGCGTTGGCACAACGCCGGCATGGCCTGGCCGGCGACGCCGTCCCGGCCGCCGCCCAGGGCGCATCGAGGGCCACTGAGGATGCCGTGGCCCTGGCCACCGCCCTGCCACGACCACGACAACCCGATATCCGCCTTGGCCGCGGCGGAGGAGACGGTCGCCGCGAGCGCCCGCCTAGGATCCCAGTAAAGGCCACGCTGGACGCCGACCACCCGCACCCCTTATTTACCAGGGTCTCAGCGTGGTGGACTCAGCCCTCGAGAATCGCACGCAGCCAGGACTCCGACGTATTGACATGCAAGAGCGCGGCCGATTGCGCAAGGAATGGATCGCGGGCTTGCAGGGCGTCGTGGATCGCCTGATGCTCGTCGATGGTGGCTTCGGTGACGTTACCCAGCACCAGGCCTCGCCAAATCCGCGCGCGGACCGTCTTGCCCGACAGGCCGTCCAGCAGTGACGTCAGTGTCTCATTTCCGGCCGACACGACGACGGCGTGGTGAAACGCCACATCGGCTTGGATGAGCATCTCCGGGTCGGAAGCGGCGTCACGCATGTCTTGCAGCGCGCCGGCCAGAACTTCGAGCTGCTTGTCGGAGATGCGCCGGGCCGCCAGCCCGGTTGCCGCGGGTTCGAGCAGGCGGCGGACCTCCATGACTTCGAGCAGGGTGTCACGCTGCAGCAGTTCCACGGCGAAGCCGATGCCCTCGAGCAGGAGCTTCGGCTCCAGGCTGGTGACGTAGGTGCCGTCGCCGCGGCGTACATCAAGCACGCGTGCCGATTCGAGGACCTTCACCGCTTCCCGTACGCCGCTGCGCGAGATCCCGATCTGGGCGGCCAACTGGTTCTCCGGCGGGAGGCGGGCGCCCGGCGGCAGTTCGCCCGACTGGATCATGTTCCGGAGCTTGGTGATCGCCTCGTCGGTCAAGGCCATGAATTCTCCTCGTCGCGAGGTGGACGCTGGACTTTAACAGACATCTAATGTCTGCCCCTCGTATTCGCATTTGTGGGGAAGACGCGCTGGTCTCGTGGTCCGGAAACATCAGATGTCCGCGGGCGGAACTTCCTTCCGGCCGACGTTCAGCGCAGGCGGAAGCGCACGACCACCGGTGTCCCGGCGGTGTTCTCGGGGTTCTGTACGCGGATACCTCCGCTGACCGCCTGAGCGGTGACGGGGGTGCCGTCGGGCAGCGCCGCGGACTGCTCGTCGACGGCGTCGGCCCGGCACGGTAGATCGGCCGATGTCCGGGTATCGACGATGCCGTACAGGAAACCGCCGCCCTGAGTCCAGCGCATCCACGGTTCCTCCGCCGGACTCGCGATGGCGGTGTCGACCGGTGCGGCGGCGTGCACGGCGGCCGCA
Source organism: Actinoplanes sp. NPDC051470 (assembly GCF_040682035.1). NCBI lineage: Bacteria > Bacillati > Actinomycetota > Actinomycetes > Micromonosporales > Micromonosporaceae > Actinoplanes > Actinoplanes sp. NPDC051470. The sequence continues at coordinate 11,665 of NZ_JBFBAA010000030.1, read as the reverse complement.
TTGACCGCCATCCAGGTGGCGATGCCCTCCAGGCAGCTCCGCTGCATCTCGGGGATCCGGCCGGCCGCGTCAGGGCCGACGTTGAGGAGCAGGTTGCCGCCGCGGGAGACGACGTCGACCAGTTCCTTGATGGCCCCCGGAGCGTCGAGATAGTGACGGGAGTCCTCCAACTCGTTGTACCCGAACGAATATCCGATACCGCGGCAGCTCTGCCACATCCCGTGACCTTGGACCTCGAGGCCCTGCTGGTATTCACTGGTACGGAAGTCCCAGTGGGTCAGCCCCCACCGGTCATTGACCACTCCGTCCGGCGTCGTCTTGTAGAACCGGTCGAGCACGTTGGCGAAGCTGATCGGTCCCTGCGGCACGCCGGCCGCGGGGTAGCCGATGTCGCCCCACAACACGTCCGGGGCGTACCGGTCGATGAGGTCCATGGCGTGTCGGTAGACGTATCCGGCGTACTCCTCGCCGCCGGGCACGAAGAAGCTGTCGCCATCGTCCACGATGGGTGGTGTGGGTGCGGCGTGCCAGTCGAGGCCGCATGAGTAGTAGACGCCGAATCGCAGACCGGCGTCGCGGGTCGCGGCGGCGAGGTCGCCGATCAGGTCACGCCGAGGCCCGCGGTGCACTGTGTCCCGTGCGCTCGTGCCCGGTGCGTCCCACAGGGCGATGCCGTCGTGATGCTTGGTCGTCGGGATGACGAAGCCGGCGCCGCACCGGCGAAAGAGCGCCGCCATGTCCGCGGGATCGAAGGACTCGGCCGACCAGGCGTCCAAGAAGTCATCGTAGGGCGCACCGCCATAGATCTCGCGATGGTGCTGTTGCGCCGGCGACCCGTCGATCCGGATGGTGTTGTAGTACCACTCGGCATAGGGGTTGTGGGCGAACCAGTAGCTCTTCTCGATCGTGCCCAGCTCGCCGATCGGCTCGGCCCACGCCGGCACCGAGTAGGCGCCCCAGTGGATGAAGATGCCGAGCCCGGACTCCTTGAACCAAGCCGGGGTAGGCCGGACGAACCGTTGATAGAGCTCCGGGCGGACGGCATCGGCGGCGAACATGGCCACGACTCCTTCACAGGCTTTCAGTACGGCCGGCAACGGTACGGATCAGGGCGTTGCGGTAGCCGACGCGGGCGGCTGGTCGGCACGCCACGTCGCGCCGTCGGGAAAGACGTAGTCCTGCAGCGTCTGGGGGCGCATCTGCGCGGAGTACCCGGGATCCAACGGCGCCAGGTAGCGGCCCTTTTCCACCACGACTGGGCTCAGGAAGTGATCGTGCAGATGGTCGACATACTCGATTGTCCGGTCGTCGGTCGTCCCGGAGACGGCGACGAGATCGAACATGGCCAGGTGCTGCACCAGCTCGCAGAGCCCGACGCCGCCGGCGTGTGGGCATACCGGCACCTCGAAGACAGCGGCCAGGAGCAGGATCGCGATGTTCTCGTTGACGCCGGCCACCCGGGTGGCGTCGATCTGCACCACGTCGACCGAGCCTGCCTGCAGCATCTGCTTGAAGACGATGCGATTCTGGACGTGCTCACCGGTTGCTATCCGGATCGGCGCCACCTCACGGCGGATCGTGGCGTGCCCGAGGATCTCGTCGGGGCTGGTGGGCTCCTCCACCCACCACGGCGCCCACGGGGCCAACGCTTTGATCCAGGTGATCGCTTCGCTGACACCCCACCGCTGGTTCGCGTCGATCGCGATCCGGATGTCCGGGCCCACGGTCTCCCTCGCGAGGCGCATCCGGCGGATGTCGGCGGCCAGATCGCCACCCACTTTGAGCTTGATCTGACTGAAGCCTTCGGCGACCGCCTCCTCGGCCAACCGCGCCATCTTCTCGTCGGCATAGCCGAGCCATCCCGGTGTGGTGGTGTAGGCGGGATAACCGGATCGCAGCAGATTCTGGCGCCGAGCCTCGCGTCCCGGCTCTGCTCGGCGCAGGATTTCCAGTGCCTGCTCACGGGTCATGGCGTCGTCCAGGTAGCGGAAGTCGACGAGGTCGACGAGTTGCTCCGGCGTCATGCGCGACAGCAGGTCCCACAGGGGCAGGCCGGCGCGTTTGGCGCGTAGATCCCACAGCGCGTTGACCACAGCGGAGATGGCCATGTGCATCACGCCCTTCTCCGGGCCGAGCCAGCGCAACTGGCTGTCGTCCACAAAGGAGCGGGCGGTGGCGCCCATGTTCGCGAGAGCTGTGTCGACGTCGAGGCCCAACACGTGCTCGGCCAGCGAGTTGATCGCTGCGACCTGTACGTCGTTGCCGCGTCCGATGGTGAAGGCGAACCCGTGACCCTCGAGACCGTCGGCGGCGTCGGTTCCGATGACGAGGTAGGCCGCCGAATAGTCGGGGTCCGGGTTCATCGCGTCCGATCCGTCCAGGGTGTGCGAGGTCGGGAAACGGACATCATGGGTAACAAATGATTCGAAGCGACTCATTGTGCGGCTCCCAGCGTCCCGTCAATGGCTGCGAGTCCGCCCAGCAGGTGCGGCATCTTGTCCGCCGCCTGCAGGTGTTGCTCGTCCACTCGGACTCCGGTCCGAACGATCCTCAGACATCAGATGTATGTCAAGTCCGCCATGAGGGCGTCGACCCTTCGAGCGGCCCTGTCAAGGGAAGAAACCCGGGATGTTGTTACGAGCTGATTAAGAAACGTTGACATCTTTCCGCCTCCTCTGCCAAGGTGGCGATAGAGACATCAGATGTCTGATGGTGTTGCATTCGGGTGCGGCCGCGGCCGCGCCGAGGTCGTGCCGGGCGCCGGCGGGACCCCTGTGAATCGCGAACGTGCCGCACTTTTTCCTCTCGCTTTGCTTCTCGCCGACGAACCGCCGTCGGCCAGAACCACGACCCCTCCGGAAGGAGCGGCATGCGAACATCCCGTCTGACCTCAATTGTCTCGATCGCTCTGGCTACGGTTCTCATCGCCGGTTGCGGCGGCGGAGATTCCGGGTCGTCCGAGTCCGGCGACAAGGGCGTCACCTTGAACTGGTTCATGTGGTCCGGTTCGGATGTGGAGAAGAACGCCTGGCTGCACATCGCCGACATGGTCACCCAGAAGTATCCGGACATCAAGATCAGGTTTGAGACCGCGCCGTTCAATGACTTCTGGACGAAGCTGACGACGCAGGCGGCCAGCGGCAACGCCCCGTGCGTGATCGGTCTGCAGGGCCAGCGAGCTCCGCAGTTCGGCAATCTGCTGGTGCCGTTGGACGACTACATGAGCAAAGCCGGCATCAAGGCGGCGGATTACGTGCCGAGCATCACCACGGGCCTGCAGTACAAAGGCAAACAGGTCGCCCTTCCGTACGATGTGGGTCCGTTCGTGATGTTCTACAACAAGGACGCCTTCAAAGCCGCCGGGCTCAAGGAGCCTGCGATGGGCTGGACCACCGACGAGTTCATGAGCGACGCGAAGGCGCTGACGAAGGCACCGAAGTACGGGTTCTGGGCGCAGAGCGACATCGGTCAACTCCTGCCGTGGGTGTTGAGCGCTTCCGGCAAGTCGGCGCTCAACGCCGAGGGAAAGCTCGACGTCGACACCCCGGAGTGGCACACGGCCGCGCAGTGGTACACCGATCTGGTCAGCAAGGACAAGGTCTCCGCGCAGATTCCGAGCGCGAACTCCTCATCCTCGACCGCCAACCAGTTCCTGGCCGGCAACGCCTACATGTCGCTGGACGGCCCCTGGGACCTGATCAACGCCCGTGAGCAGGCCAAGTTCAAGGTCGGGATCGCCCCGATGCCGGCCGGCGCGAGCGGCTCCAAGACGTGGTCCGACGGATCCGGGTTCGGCGTCACGAGGGACTGCAAGAACCCCGACCAGGCATTCAAAGCCGTCAGCGTGATGGTCGGGGCGGATGCCGAGAACTATCTCGGCAAACTCGGGCGGGCCTACCCGGCCCTCATCTCCACCCAGAACTCCTGGTACGAGGGGAACAACACGCAGGACGTCAAGCCCGTCATGGACTACTCGCTGACGAACTCAATCCCCTACACCACGATCCCGAAATGGCAGCAGGCCGTGACCGCCTTCTCCAAGCAGGCTGTGGCCACGTACAACGGCCAGGGCTCGGTCAACGATCTTCTGAGCCAGACCCAGGCACAAGGTGGTTCATGACCTCATCCGACGCGGATGCCGGCCCCCGGCCGGCATCCGCGTACCTCGGACAGGAGAACATCTATGGCCATACTTCCGGTCGACGTCACTGAAGTCGCCAGCACCCCGGGCGGGCGGAAACGGGGCGACGGCCGGGTCGCCGTTGGTTTTCTGGCCCCCAGCATGCTCGGTCTGCTCGCGTTCACGGCGTTCCCCATCGTCGCGTCGCTGCTGCTCGGATTCTTCGACTGGCCGGTGATCGGCGATCACGCATTTACCGGGACGCAGAACTACGAGTCCCTGTTGCACAGCTCGGAGTTCAAGACGGCGATCATCAACACGGTCGTCTTCGTCATTCTGTACGTCCCGCTCAACATCGTGATCTCCCTCGGCCTCGCGGTCTGGATCGGTCCGAAGATCCGGCCGCGTGGCCTCTACCGCACGATCTTCTTCATCCCGGTCGTGACGCCGGTCGTCGCCAACGCGGCGATCTTCTCGCTCATTCTGTCGCCGAACGGGTTGATCGACTCGCTGTCGCTGACATGGTTCGGTGTACAGGCGCCGAACTTCCTCGGCTCGACGACCTGGGCCATGCCGGCTGTCGTCCTGCTGTCGATCTGGCAGGGCTTCGGATACAACATGCTGGTCTTCTCGGCGGCTCTCGACGCCGTTCCGGCCAGCCTCACCGAGGCCGCGACCATCGACGGGGCCAGTCCATCCGCCCGGTTCTTCCGGATCGTGCTGCCGCTGATCACGCCGTCGATCTTCTTCGCCGTCGTGCTCACGCTGATCTCGTCGTTCCAGGTCTTCACCCAGGCCTATGTGCTCACCGGCGGCGGCCCGGGCAACGCCACCACCACGATGGTGCTCTACCTGTACGAGCAGGGCTTCCGGTTCTTCAATCTGGGGCTGGCGTCGGCAATCGCCTGGGTTCTGTTCCTGATCATCTTGATCATCACCATCGTCCAGTTCATCGGGCAGAAGAGGTGGGTGCACTATGACCAGTGATACCTCCAGCGCCATCGGGACTCATCCGCCCGAGCCGGCGGTGTCCGCTCCTACGCCGGTGATCCGGCGATCCCGGGCCGCGGTGCTGCGCGCGGTCCTTTCTCAGACGCTGCTTTCGCTGGTCGCCCTGCTGTTCCTATCGCCAATCATCTGGATGGTGCTGTCCGCGCTCAAGCCGAGTGCCGAGGTCTTCACCGTCCCGCCCAAGCTCTTCGGCTCGCGCATCATGTTCAGCAACTTCCCGGAGGCATGGAACTACCTGCCGTTCGGCCGGTTCATCATCAACACCGTCTTCGTAGCATCCGTTGGCACAGCCATCACGCTGGTCGCCTCGGCACTGTCCGGGTACGCCTTCGCCCGGCTCAACTTCCGCTTCCGCGGCGGCCTGTTCGTGCTGTACCTGAGCACTCTGATCGTGCCTCAGGAGGTCATCGTGATCCCGATGTTCCTGGTGATGAAGGAGATCGGCTGGGTCAACTCGTACCAGGCACTGATCCTGCCGTGGGCGTTCACCGCGTTCGGCACGTTCCTGCTACGTCAGTTCTTCCTCACCGTACCCAAGGAACTGGAGGAGGCCGCCAAGCTGGACGGGTGCGGGCATCTCCGCATCCTGAGCCGGATCTTCGTCCCCGTCGCCGCCCCGGCGTTCGCCGTGCTCGCGGTGTTCACGTTCATCGGCTACTGGAACAGCTTCCTGTGGCCGTTGATCACCGTCAGCGACACCAGCCGGATGACCGTGCCGCTGGGCCTGCAGCTCTTCCTCGGCCAGCAGGGCCAACGGTGGGAGCTGCTCATGGCGGCCTCCACCATCGCGATGGTGCCCACCGTGGCCCTGGTCCTCGCGCTGCAGAAGTACCTAGTCAGGGGCATCATGCTGTCCGGTTTGGGCGGGCGCTGATCCCTTCAGTTGTGGAGCCAACGGCCCCGCGGCCGCGGTTCCGGGTGTGCGAGCGTGATCCGCAGGGCGAGGCCGGGCGCCGACGCCGGGCCGGCGGGCAGTTCGACCTCCAGGGCGGCGTCCGTACGCCGGAAGGTCAGCGGCTTTCCGTCGCCGAGCAGCGCCACCTCGCGCACACCCGGCACCACCACGCCGGACGCCTGCCCCAGGGCGGTGATGCGAACCAGGCCGTCCTCGGGCCAGGCCGTGCTCATCGCGTACACATAGGTCTCGTCGGGGTAGACGTGTTGGGTGAAACGGAAGTCGCGGGACGTCAGCTGCAGTGGCGAAGCGTCAGTGAAGGAGCCTTCCGGGACCGTGGTCGGGCCCTCGCCCGGCACCACCCAGGGCGAAGTGCCGTATATCGCTTCGCCGTTGACATTCAGCCAGTCGCCGACGCCCTCAAGCAGCTCCCGCTCGGGTGGAGCCACGGTGCCGTCGGGCTTCGGGCCGATGTTGAGCAGCAGGCATCCGTTCTTGGCGACGACGTCGATCAGCTCAGCGACGATGTCCCGTACCGACTTGTAGTCGTGCCCGTCGATCCAGCCCCACGAATTGCGAGACACTGACGTGTCGTTCTGCCACGGTTCCTCGCGGATTCCGGCGAATCCGCCTCGCTCGACGTCGAACACCGCCGTCCCGGGCCTGAACGCACTGTGCTTGTACTGTATGACGACCTCGCGTCCCCACGCGGCCGCCCGGTTGTAGTAGTAGGCGGCGAGCTTGCGCAGGTACGGCTCGAATCCGGGAGTCTCGATCCACCAGTCGAACCACAGGACCTGGGGCCGGTAGCGGTCGATGATCTCCGCCGTGCGGAGCAGCCAGTCCTCGAGGAAGGCCTCGTTCGGGCTGGTCTCCTCCCGCTGGGCCGGCCCGTAGAGGTCGGCGAGCTCCGGATCGAGAACGTCCGAGTCGAACCTGGCGCCGCCGTTGAAGTAGAACCAGTGCTCGGCGCGGTGTGAGGACGCCCCCGGAACGAGCCACTGGCGGCCCAGCTCGGAGACGAGCTCACCGTAGGCATCCCGGCGCGGGCCGACGAGCGGGGCCTTCCACCGGGTACGGGGCTCGTCATACATCGCGAAGCCATCGTGGTGTTCCGCGACCGGCACCACGAACTGCGCGCCGGCCCGCCGGAACAGGGCGGCCATATCGCGCGCGTCGAAGCGGTCCATGGTGAACCGCGGGATGAAGTCCTTGTACCCGAACTCAGCCTGGGGCCCGTACGTGGCGACGTGGTGCTCGAAGTCGGGTGTCCCTTGGCGGTACATGTTCCGCGGATACCACTCGGATCGGAATGCCGGCACGGAGTAGACGCCCCAATGCACGAAGATGCCGAATTTCGCCTCCCGGAACCATCGTGGCACCCGGTACGCCGCCAGAGATTCCCACGTGTCGTCGTACGGGCCGGCGTCGATGGTGGCCCGGATCTCGGCCAGCCCGACTGCGTTCTCGCGGGCGATCTCGGCCGGGATCCAGCCATCGTCGGCCGCGTGCCGCTCGGCGTCACCCACGAGCGTCCTCCTGCTCCGTGCCGGTATCTGCCCCCGGCGGGCGAAACGATTCGCTCTACCATGTCGAGGCTAGGCAGTGTTGGTCGACGATGTCAACGAGCCTGCATGGTGAAACGTTTCGTCAATCTCCGTGATCCACGCTGCTGTGGGCGCGTGGAGCCGCTAGGCTGCGGACGGGTCGGCGCGGCAGGCAAAGAAGGGCTCGGGTGGCAACGTACAAGGATCTTCGGGCGCGCACCGGACTCTCGCTCGCCACGATCTCGAAGTACTACAACGGCGGCAATGTTCTCGAGGAGAACCGCGTCGCGATCGAACGAGCGGCGCTCGGCCTTGGATATCGGGTCAACGGGTTCGCCCGCAGTCTGCGCACGAAGAAGTCCCGCACCATCGGAGTCCTGCTGCCCAAGCTCGACAACGAGTTCCACCTCACGGTGATCGCGGGCGCCGAAGCGGCGCTGCGCCTGCACGGGATCAGCGTTCTCGTGTGCGCCGGCAGCGATACCCCGGGGGCGGCGGTCGAGTTCCTGCTCAGCAAGATGGTGGACGGCATCATCGCCGTACCGACCGAGCATGACCGCGACGCTCTGCAAACGGCGGTGAGCCGCGGCGTTCCGCTCGTGCTGGTCGACCGCCTCCTCGATGGCCTGGCGTCGGACGCCGTCGTGCTCGACAACGAGCTGGCCGCCCGGCAGGCCGTCGAGCACCTCGCCGCTGCGGGACACATCCGCATCGCGGCACTGGTGGGAGACCAGAAGTCGTGGACGATGCGCAAGCGCCGAAGTGGATTTCTCGCCGCGATGAGCCACGCCGGCCTAGCCGCGCATCCGAACGAGGTCATCGCGGGTCCGCTGACGGTCGCCGCCGGCCGCGCTGAAGTCAACCGGCTGCTCGTCGCGCCGTCGCGCCCCTCGGCGGTGGTCTGTTTCAACTACGAACTGACCGTCGGCGCGCTCATCGCGATCAACGAGCACGGGATCGCCGTACCGGAGGAACTGTCCGTCGTCGGCTTCGACAGCGTCGAACTCGCCCAGGTCACTCGGCCACGACTGTCGATGATCACGCAGCCGACGGCGCAGATCGCGGCCCAGGCGGCCGCCCTCATCTACGCCCGCCTGTCGGTTGATCCATCCCCGCGGATGCACACGGTGGTAACGCTCGCCAGCGAGTTCGTACCAGGAGGATCGGTCGGGCCACCCGGCGAGTAAGTTCCGCGGTCCTGCCGCTGAAGCTCTGGCAGCCTCGCTGGTTCGACGGGGTCGCGCTGGTCGTGGGATCGACGGCGCCGGATCTCGCCTACGTGCTGGACGGCTCGGGATTGCCGGTCTGGCCGTTCTCACACCAGGTGCTCGGGCTGGTCGGCTGGTGCCTGCCGCTGACGCTGGTCCTCGGGTGGCTGATCCGCCGTGCCGCCCCGGCGCTGGCGGTTCATCTGCCGCAGGCCGGCCCGTTCGCGCTGCGCGACTACGGCGCGCTCGGCGGGGTACGACACCGGTGGCCGCTCACCGTCGTTTCGGCACCGCTGGGTGCGGCCAGTCACCTGCTGCTCGACCAGCTCGAGCTGCGGGTGCCGTGGACCGAGTACGCGATGCACGTCGTGGGTGCCGTGGTCTTACTGGTGCTGGCCATCCGGATCGGCCGTCGGCGGCTGATCCGCCGGTGGCATGGCGCGCCACCGCCCCGGTCTCGGCGGCCCGGGCTGTTCTGGGGTGTCGCCGGCGCGGTGGCGCTGCCGCTGATCGCGGTGACCCCGTTCCTGCCGGGCGCGTCGCTCTACCACACCACGGGCGCGCGGCTGCTGTGTGCGGTCGGCGCCGGCCTGCTCATCGCCTCGGGCGCGGTTACGGCGGCGAGCCGGCGGCGCAGACTAGTGCTTGCCGGTTCAAGCAGGCGTTCGGCCACCGTCGCGCCGCATCCGTGCAGCACCCAGCGGGGGTGCCGCCGCCGCGCTGCACTATCCGTCGCTGCATCCGACCTCCCTACCGACAGCGGTTGGGGGTCTTCTCAGTGCACTCATCTGCCGCAGACCGATCGTTACGCAGAGTGGCTGGGGATCAAGGAGGTGCTGCGATGACGTGCCGATATCAGCCCAGGCGTACACCGGTATTCCGTGAGAATTCCGCAGCAAAGTCAGCGCGGCGCACAGCGCGGCGCTCGGCGATTCATCGCCTGGGAGGTCTCACGGGGTGTACAACGGCACGTCCTTGCTTAGACGCCTTGGTTCGGCAGCACTGCAATGGCGCACCAGAGCTCTGTTCCACTGACTTCGAGCGCACTACCGCGCGGACGGCGGCCCGGCTCGATGCTCGATCCCGAACCAGGTGCGCAGCGTGTCGATGGACACCGTGGTCTGGCTCGGGATGGCGTCGGTCAGGCAGCGGTCGGTCAACGTCGGCCAGAGCCGCCAACCCGGCCCGCTAGCCACCTTCATGAGCGTCGCCGTCAGCGCCCGGCCGAGCGATCGGTACTCGGGCAACGCCGTCGCGACGTCCTCCTCGAACGTCCGGATCGACCCGGCCACGACGGCCGGATCCTGGACCCCTGGCACCATGGCGTATGACAGCAGCAGCCCCCAGGTCAGCAACGGTCGCGCCGCATCATCGTGGCGCCAGGCGCCGGGCTCGTGCAGCCGGCACCACGCCAGGAAGCGGACCGTGTTCTCGGTCACCTCAGGACCCAGCTCCAGCGCCGACTCGATCAGCTGGGCCAGTTTCGCGGCCGGCACGTGCGTGTCGTCCGCCCGCACGAGCACCAAGCAGCAGAACAGTCGCGCGACCTGCCCGCGCTCGCCAGCCCATTCCGGTCGGAGTTGCTTCCCGTTCAGCGGCTCATGGCTCGCGAGCTCCAGCACCTCGGCCGGATTCCACGGCAGTTCCTGCGGCACCTGGTTGACGACCAGCAGCTCCTCGATGCCCCGCCGGTGCTCCTCAACCTGCTTGCCGTGGTCCAGGAGAGCTATTTCGCGCACGATCGAGGCGTTCAACCGGGTACGCACCCAGTCCCTCAGCGGCAGCTCCGCCGGCCGCAGGCCATCCAGCAGCCGGGCAAGTTCCGCGCTGGGTCGCATCACCGGTTGGACCACACGTGCGGCGGAATGGCCTCGAGGATGTCGATGAGCAGGTCGAACCGGCTCAGAACCGTCGCCGGACCGTAGGTGCCGGGCCACCAGCACACCAGGTCGTCGCCGCGGATCCACCAGGCCACCCGGTCCCGGCGCAGCAGCAGCTCCATCATCCCGGGATCGATGACGTCGTAGGCGAACTTCGGCTCGGCCGCGTGCACGGCGAAGGCGTGGTCGAACTCCTCGTCCGCGAATCTGAGGGCGGGGAAGCCAACGCCCCTCGCGACCCGGTACATGAACGTCGTAGGGTCGACGGTGAGGTCCGGCAGCGGCGCGGGGAGGCGCACCGTGCACACCGCGAACCGACGGGTCTTCGTGGTGGGGTAGCCCTCGGAGTCTCCGCTGGGCTCCTCGTACGAGTACTGGAAAGCCAGGATGGAGCGTCCACGGTAGGCGCCGGTGAGCACGTCCCGGGCCTGCCGATCCTCGCCGCGCCCGAACGGGTACTCGGGCCAGCGGCTGACGAGCGAGGGGTCGTGCTGCTGCGGCTGCCAGCCACGTTCGGCGGCGAACGCGGTGAGTGCGGCCCAGCGCCGCCGCGGGGCGTGGACCCGGTAGCCGACGACCGCGCTGATCACGACGAGCCCGAGCAGTAACCAGCCCAACGTGGCGAGGGCTTCTCCGGCGAGGCGCGGCATCGGGTGAGCGTAGCGCCGAGCACTGTCGAGCGGTCGGCCCGGCTCCGGGCGGTGGTGTGCCGGCAGCTCCGTAAGGGCTGGTCCCAGGCGTCGATCGCGAGCCGGTTACCGGCGGACTACCCCGAGGATCAGACTTGCCGGGTGTCTCACGAGGCGATCTACCAGTGGGTGTACGCCCAGCCGGTGTCCACGAACGGCTGCACTCTTCTGCCGCGATCCGCGCGCTACGCAGCGTTACGGCGATCCGCCGGGTCGGCTTACGGACATGCCGATGATAGTGCGGTGAGATACACGCGAAAATGGTTACCGACCGGCAGATTGTTTGTCTTCGCTCTCTGTTGTCCACCCCCAGCC
>NZ_JBFBAA010000029.1:0-131194 GCF_040682035.1 Actinoplanes sp. NPDC051470 | reverse complement strand
CCGCATAAGTCACCGCTTCAACCAAGACCCATCCCACGCCGCTTCGCGCCGCGGGATGCTGCCGCGTATCTGGTCACGGTCGATTTTCGAGTTAGGCCTTTTCAACGGCTGATCTGACGGCTGATCTGGTCGAAGGTCGGTGAGCCCGGCTCCGGAGCGAGGCGTGCGGCGCGAGCCACGTACGAGATGGCGTGGTACCAGCCGCAGATCAGCATGAGATCGATGGCCCCGTCCGGCCCGGCGGCCTCGACGAGCGGAGCCCACTCGTCGTCGGTCAGATCGTGGGGGGCGGGCGGGGCGTCGACGGCCGTGATCACCGCACGGTCGCCCGGGTCGGTCCAGCAGACATCGGCCGCCGTGCCCGTGGTCAGGGGCCGGACCTGGTCCTCGGTGATCCCGGCCCTGGTCGCGAACACGGCAACGTGGATGCCCCACTCGTACTCGGCGCCGCACAGGACCGTGGTCCGATCGGGGCCGGTCCGAGGATCCCGCACGGGCCGGCCGGTCATGGCGATCCTCGACCTGCTCGGCCGCCGATGGACCTTGCGGCTCCTGTGGGAACTCCGCGGCGATCCGGTCCCGACCTTCCGAGCCCTCCAGCAGCGCTGCGACGGCGTCTCGTCGAGCGTGCTCACCGACCGCCTGACCGAACTACGCGCCGCCGCGATCCTCGAGAAGACCAGCGGCGGATATCAGCTGATCGACCAGGGACGGGCCCTGCTCGACACGCTCGCCCCGCTGGAGCAATGGGCCGCCGCCTGGCAACCCGCTCCGTCCGAGCCCTGAGACCCGGCTCTCCGGGCTTTTGTCCTGCCCTTCGTGCTTCCGGTGGCCGACGAACATGACCCCACCCCCCGCGTCCGCCGGAGTGACCCTGCTGTCCGAGAGCCGGCGGCCGCGTCTGACGCGCCCCCGACGCGGCCGCCGGTCGCCGGAACGGCGATCGGTCATGTTCTTCAAGATCGAAAACGCGGTTCGCGGCCGCCACCGCCACCCCCACCCCTGTGGGTGGGTAAGGAATGTAGCGCTCGAAATCGACGAACCTGTCAACTGTCCACAGGTCAGCGGGCCAGGACGTTCACCCCGCGACCGGTGCCGGCGCCCGCGGCGTTGACGGCCTGGACGATGACCCGGTACTTCGTGCCGGCCGGGACGCCGCCGACGGCGTTGAGCGTCCAGGCGTAGGTGGTGGTCGTCGGAGTCAGCAGGTGGACGTCTGACCGCGACGCCAGCCGGCCGTGAAGGTCGCGGCCGGTGGGGTGGATTCGGAGGGTACGGACGGAGCACGCCGCCGCGGCCGAGACGAGCATCCGGCCGCCGATCCAGGCCAGGTAGGCGACGCCCGCCCAGCGCACTGTCTCGTAGGCCAGGTGGGACGCGGTCAGAAGCGCGCTCACGCCCGCCGCGGTCAGGATGCCCCGGCCAGTGTGCCGGATTGGATGCCCAGGACCACGTTCCAGGCCTGGCGGGGTGATCTGAGCGCGGCGGTCCGCAGGATCAGGGCAGTGTCGAGGCCCGGCGTCAAAGTCAGCAGGCCCACGACCACGGCGAAGGACGAGAGGGCGGCCACCGAGGTCACGACCGGACTCCAACCCGGCAGCTACGCCCGGCGCGGGCGGCAAAGGAGCGACTCATCGCCTGGGTCGCGGAGGCTCACGGGACCGTGCTGTGCCCGTACCGAAGGAATCCGCTTCTCAACGGCGCGCCCGACATCGCCGCCGCCCTGGCCGGGCGGCGGCGATCATCGGTGCTTCGTCAAGATCGAAAACGCGGGTCTCGGCCGCCACCGCCACCCCCACCCCTGTGGGTGGGTGAGGAATGTAGCGCTCGAAATCGACGAACCTGTCAACTGTCCACAGGTCAGCGGGCCAGGACGTTCACCCCGCGACCGGTGCCGGCGCCCGCGGCGTTGACGGCCTGGACGATGACCCGGTACTTCGTGCCGGCCGGGACGCCGCGGGCGGCGTTGAGGGTCCAGGCGTGGGTGGTGGACTTCACCGTCGTCACGGCCGGGGTGCCGGTGGGGGCGCCCTTCGCGGTGTAGCGCTGGACGGTGATGCGGTAGCCGGTGATCGGGGCGCCGCCCGTGTTGGTGGGAGGCGTCCAGGTGACCCCGGCGGTGACCGGGCCGCCCTGGAGGCCGGCCTTGCCGGTCAGGGTGGCCGGGGTGCCCGCCACCGAGAACGGCACCACGGAGGCGCTGAGTCCGGAGAGCGGGCCGGCGCCGACCGCGTTGACGGCGCGGACCCGGAAGCGGTACGCGTGGCCGTTGGTCAGGTCGTCGATCACCTCGGGTGAGGCGTTGTCGGACACCAGGCGCATGGCGCCCACCGGGCGGCCGGTGGCCGCGTCGACGACCTGGATCTCGTAGAGGTCGGCGCCGCCGGTGGGGGCGGTCCATCGGATGGTGGCCCGGCGGTCGGCTGCGCTGACCGTTCCGATGCGAGGCGCGCCGGGGAGGGTCGGCGCGGTCTGCGGGCCGTTGGACGCCGGCGGGGTGCTCGGCGCAGGACTGGTGGGGACCGGCGACGTCGGCGTGGTGGCGACCGGCGTCGTGGGCGTTACGACCACCGGCGCCGGGGTCACGGCATTGGAGACCGCCGAGTACTCGCTCGCTCCGGCGGCGTTCACCGCGCGGATCCAGAAGGTGTACGACGCGCCGTTGGTCAGCCCGTGGAACGTCAGCGATGTCGCCTCGGGGCCGGCCACGTCCACGTCCGTGACGATGCCGTCCGCGTCGAGCACCTGGACCTCGTACCCGAGCATCGGGCTGCCGCCGTCGGAAGCCGGCGCCGTCCAGCTGACCAGTGCCGACTCGTCGCCGGCGACGGCCGTCCCGATGACCGGCGCGCACGGCTCCACCGGGGCTCCGGCCGTGTGCGGGGTGCAGATCGAGGGGCCGGTTGGCTCGGACGGGTCGGCCGGAGTGGTCGTCGGGGTGGAGGACGGAACGTCATCGTCGTCCTCGGTGGCGGCGACCGGCGTCACCGGCGCGGAGGCCTCGCTGAACACTCCGGGCCCGGCGTCCGTGTTGACCCGCAGCCGGAACGTCACCGGCACCCCGTTGCTGAGGCCCGTCGCCACGAAGCTGGTGGCGTCGGCGGCCAGCTCGGTCAGCGTGGTGACCCCGCCGACGGTCCGCGACAGGGTCAGCCCGGTCGCCGGCGAACCCCCGGCCGGCGGCAGCGTGAACAGAACCGTCGCCTGCCCGTCCCCGGCCAGCGCCGTGATACCGAAGAAGGCGGTGAACGTCGAGGCGTCCACCGTCTCGTCGGCGAACTGGAGCTTCTCCACGTTGCGGACCGTGTCGACGCCGTCGGGGCCGGTCACGAGCAGGGCGTCGCCGGTCTTCTCGATCAGGTACTGGGCGCGGATGCCCGAGAAGACCGCCGTGTCGGTGCCGCCGGACCCGGTGAGGATCTCCCGTACGGTGGCGATCCGACCGGGGTTGATCTTGCCGGCGAAGACGTCGTCGTACAGGTCGGCCATGGCCGACGCCGACCGGATCTCGTGGCCGGCCCCGTCGCGGACGCTGAGCCGCACGTTGAGGTAGCGGTCGCCGTCGATGATGTCGTTGCCGCCGCGGCCCTCGATGACGTCGTCGCCGGCCCCGCCGAGCAGGATGTTGCCGTCGCCCCACACGGTGCCGTGCAGGTCGCAGGGCCGGCCGGTGGCGTCGCCGACGTCGGCCAGCGCCGTCGGCAGGGAGGTGACCACCTGGTCGAGCCCGTGGATCCGGGCGACGCCGGCCGCGTCCAGCGCGTCGCAGCCGAGGAAGCCGCCGCCACCGACGGCCGAGGGCACCACGTCGTCACCACGCAGCGTGTCGTTTCCAGAAGTGCCGGAGAGCGCCTCGACCTCGTTGTACCGGTCACGTACCCCGATCGTCAGCGTTCCCAGGGGCGCCAGGGGAAGCGCAAGATCACTGTCGCCGCCCAGAACAGACCAGTCAAAACCCGACCCACCGGCGTTCTTCTCGATGCCGGGGCCCTGGACGCCGATGTCGTCGCCGCCCTCCATGTCGTAGTCGTCGTCGCCACCGTCGCCGACCAGGACGTCGTGGCCGGGCCGGTTGGAGTCGTCCAGGAAGAACAGGTTGCCGCTGTCGCCCTGGAGCAGGTCGGGGCCGTCGCCGCCCTCCTCCCAGTCGTCGCCGGCGTCGCCGAAGACCGCGTCCTCGCCCTCGCCGGCCGTCACGAAGTCGTCGCCCTCGCCGGCGAACGTCTCGTTGATGTTGGCGCCGCCGCTGGTGAAGTCCTGGCCGGTGCCGCCCATCACGATGTCCGCGCCGATACCGGCGTCGATGGCGTCGTTGCCGGGCCCGCCCTTGGGCACGTCGTCGCCGGCCGCGTCGGTGATGATGTCGTCGCCCTCGCCGCCGATGGCCACGTCGTTGCCGGCGCCGCCCTCGAGGACGTCGTCGCCCTCGGCGC
This sequence comes from Actinoplanes sp. NPDC051470, assembly GCF_040682035.1. Taxonomy (NCBI): domain Bacteria; kingdom Bacillati; phylum Actinomycetota; class Actinomycetes; order Micromonosporales; family Micromonosporaceae; genus Actinoplanes; species Actinoplanes sp. NPDC051470. Next base: position 126,761 of record NZ_JBFBAA010000029.1, on the reverse strand, counting down.
CCCAGATCGTGTCGTTGTCGTTGCCGGCCCGCACCCGGTCGGCGTCCTCGGTCCCCCCGAACACCGACTGCCCGTTGATCCCGGGCCGGTCGACGCTGTTGCGGGCCCGGTAGGCGATGGTGCCGTCCGAGAGCCGGATCAGCAGCGCGTTCTCGTCGCACGCCGAAGAAGGGTCGTCGGCGACCTGGTTGCCGACTGTGCCATGAATCCGTGACAGGGAGAACTTGCAGTCGGCGGTGCCGAACGAGTCGGCCTTGAGGGTGTGCGCGTCGGTGGTGCGCCCGATCAGCTCGGCGAACGAGTTGCCCTCGAGCTGCGTGCGGAGGTTCATGCCGGGGGTACGGGCGAGGTAGTACAGCCGGTCACCGTTCTGCAGGTTGGTCAGCTGCTTCTCGAACACGTAGTTGAAGGTGCTGCCCAGCAGGCCACCGAACGGCATGGTCTCCTCGGCCAGCCCGCCGATCCACAGGTCCACGTCGTCCAGCCCGGAGGCGGCGGCCGGCGCGTTCATGAAGGTGGCGTCGCCGTCCACGAGCGCCTGCGCGGCGGCCCGCTTCCCGGCCACGGTCGTCGCGGCCGCCACGGAGGGGTGCTTGCCGTACGCGGCGATGAAGTTGACCAGCGACTCCGGGTGCTTGAGGTGTTCGCCGAAATCAACCCAGCTAGTGTACGCCGTGAGCGCGCCGCCCTGGGACCGGCGGAACACGTTCAGCGTGGGCAGCCCCTCCGAGCGCCCGCGGGAGATGTTCAGCGAGGCCAGGTCCATCGGCAGCCCGAGCAGGTTGTTGCGCAGCGTGTCGGTGATGAACTCGTCGAGCTCGTTGCCGACCTGGTCGGACATGCCCATCACGATCGAGCCGGTCGCCTGCTCGGGGCTCAGCGTCCCGTTCCTGGTGAAGGCGGGTGGGTTGAGGAAGCCGTCGAGCAGCGGCATCGAGGCGTCGGTGCCGTCGTCCAGAGTGCGGCTGATGCGCTCGGTGAGCATGGAGTGGCCGAACCGGTAGACGGCGTGCGCGAACTCGGCGGTGACGGCCGGGTTGATCTCGGTCTGGGTGAACGCGAACGGCTGGAACGGGTTGATCGCCGGCTGGACCTTGCGGGCGAACTCCTCGAACACGATGTGCTGGTACTCCATCTCGTTGACGAAGCGGGCGGCCTGGAAGATCCGCTCGCCGTTCCACGAGCCGCCGGCCAGTTGCCACTCGCTCAGCGCCGTGCCGTCCTCGGTGAGCACCCGCTCGATGTCGCCGACCAGCCGCTGGTGCTCGGAGTGGAAGATCTGGTGCACCGCGGTCAGGCCGATGTTCTCGTTGGCCCGGCCGTCGCCGGCGATGTAGTGCGCGGCCAGCATCTCGTCGTCGTAGGTGCCGGCCGGCTGGGACGCGAAGTCGGCCGAGGCGGTGGCGTCGGCGTCGGGGTGGGGCGCGACCGGCGGGGTGGCCGGGTTGTGGTCGGTGTCGACCGGGGTGGGGTCGGCGTGGTGCGCGATGTCGGTGAGGAACGGGGTGCCGAAGGTGAGCACGTCGGCCGGCACCGCGACCGGGTCGGCGAGGTTGCCCTCGACCAGGCCGTGCCGGGTGACGTACTGCGGGAGGCCGCGGTCCGGTCCGGGCACGAACCGGCCGTACGGGTCGGCCAGGATCGTGGGGACGGCCAGCACATCTTTGTCGGCGAGATCGAGACCGAGGAGGGTACGCGCCTGAGCTTTCGTCTCGGCCCAGGTCGGCAGCCCGCCACTGGCGCCGGCCAGCAGGTCGCCGGTCGACACCGGCCGGCCGTCCACCAGCGTGTAGGCCCGCAGGAAGACCTGGTGCGAGGCGTGCGAGGTGTACGTCTGGGAGTTGTCGACGTACGGGCTGTCGGTGTTCGTGGCGTCCTGGACGTCGTCGGCCGTGCCCAGCCTCCCGTCCGGCCCCGGCTGGTTGGCCGCCCGGGTCAGGGCCATGAACCGCATCGACGCGGGCACGTAGCGGGCGTCGCCCGGCTGGGGGTCGTCACCGTTGCCCGGGGTCCGGTCGGGCCCGGCGATCAGCGGGTCGTCGGCCCGCAGCGGGACGATGACCGTGCCGCCGCCCTTGACGGTCTGGTCGACGCCGTGGTCGAAGAACTGCCCGAAGAGCGTGAACCACGAGTTGTACGGTGCGCTGAGGCCGATGTCGGTGGTGACGTTGGGGATGAACACCGTGCCGCCGTCCATCGTGACGCCGCCGGTGCCGGTCGTCTGGCTGCGCACCGGGTAGCCGGCCGCGGCCAGGGCGGCCGGGTTGTTCGCGGTCTGGTCGGCGATCAGGTTGCTGATCAGGCGGGGCTGCGAGTCGACCACGACGTTGCCGGCGCTCTTGTCGGCGTACGTGGTGGGAAAGCTCCGCGGCCCGAACATCCCGGCCGGCGCGTCCTCCGCGGCCTTGAAGGCCTTGCCACCGAGGCGGGGGAACGTCTGGTCCGAGGCGCCGTACTTCTCCTCGCCCTCGGCCAGGTGGTTGCACGAGCCGTCCACGGTCCGCAGGCCGAACGCGAGCATCGGGCTGGCCAGCTGGTCCGGGCCGGCGCCGAGCAGCGCGCCGCACGGGCCGGTGGCGCTGGTCGTGTTGCGTACGTGGGCTTCAGCGATCTTGATCTGCTTGAGGATGTACGACAGGTCGGTGGGGGTGATCGTGAAGCCCTGGCCGATCGGGGCGGCCTGGGCGGGGGTGGCGACGAGCGTGCCGGCCAGGAGGGCGGCGACCGCGGCGACGGTGCGGAGCTTCATGCGGTGACTCCTTGGGAGCGGAGGAGAACCGGAAATTTCCTAAATGGTGGCCTTGCCCGGTTTGCGATCCCTGCGGTGTCCCTGATCACAAGCTGAAGCCGCCCTGAACCGTCAGTTCAGGGCGGCTCCGGGCCACGCTTGGCCTACCCGTGGTGGTGCGTCGCCTCGTTGTCGACCAGGTTGACCCCGTTGCTCAGGTCCACGCCCGGGCCGGGCCGGTTGGCCGAGACCTGGACCCGGTCGGCCGGCACCCCGGCGGCCCGGCCCAGCGCGTCCCGCACCACCCCGATCGAGTAGTCGCTGAGCACCGCCCCGAAGTACCGGATCGCCAGCCCCTGCTTCTGCACCGACGTGGTGTAGCGGCCCAGGGTGTCGGTGACGATCCCCTCGTAGTCGGCCGCCTTCCGCACGTCCTCGGCCGACGTCCCGGCCGTGACCAGCCCGAACGTGATGTCGTGGACCAGCACCGGCTGAACCAGGTAGAACGCGACATCGGCCGGCTGGTGGTCCCGCATCATCGCCTCGGCCTTCTCGACCGAGACGCCCTCCGGCGCCACGAAGGTCATCTCCGGCACCAGGTACTCGAGCATCTCCCGGCTGAACACCGCGAACGTGGCCGGCTGGAGAGCGCCGAGCCTGGTCTGCCTCGCGATCGCCCGCATCTCGCGGGCGATCTTCGCGCGGTCGGCGCCGGGACCCGGGTGGAGCCCGATCGCCGCCCGTTTGCGGACCATCGCCCGGTCGAAGGTGGTGGTCGCCTGCCCGTCCCCGGTGTCGTCGCTGACGACCCGGGCGACCGGCGTGGTGGAGGCCGCGATCGGGTTCGCGAACCATCCGCCGGCCCGCCCGACCAGCAGCGCGCCGGCCACGAGCACGACGAGAACCAGGCAGATCCGGGCCCGCATCACGACCCCAGCGGGAAGCCGGGGGCGTAGACGGAGGGCTGCTCGTCCCGGTCGTCGGCGCCCGAACGGTCCGAGGTGACCGGGTCGTTCATGTTCACGTCGCCGACCGCGAACTGGATCATCATGTCGTTGTCCTCGTGCACCAGGTTGTGGCAGTGCACCATGTAACGGCCGCCGTCGTTGCCGTCGCCGGTGGTGAACTGCATCAGCGCGGTGACGGTCTCGTTCTCGCCCAGGTAGAAGACGTCCTTGCCGCCGCCCTCCCACGGGTGCGCCTTGCCGTCCGGGGTGGTGTTCCGGCCGATGATCTGGGCGTCGATGAGGTGGATGTGCAGCGGGTGGAACCAGCCGCCGGACTCGTTGACCAGATCCCAGATCTCCACGTCGTACGGCTTCGGGTTGCCCAGCACCCGCTGGAAGTTGGTCGCCTCGACGTCCTCCCAGGTCTCCCCGTTGACCGTCCAGAGGCCGTGCTTGCGCTCCACGCGCACCCGCCGGCGGACCTTGGCCATGTCCGGGGTCAGCTTGTTGACCTCGATCGCGCCCCGGTTGGTGAACGGCTGCGGGCCCAGGTCGAGCGTCTTCGGGATGACGTACGGGTCCGGCGCGCCCGAGTCGGCGACCACCTCGAACTGCATCACCTTGCCGGTGTTGGCGAAGTCGACGTTGTTCTTGTTGCTCAGGTTGCGCAGCTCGATCTTCTGGCCGACCTTGTACTTCCGGAAGTCGATCAGGATCTCGTAGCGCTCGGCCACGCCGTGCCGGTACGACGGCACCGCGGTCACCTTCGGCGTCATCCCGGCGTCGTTGCCGACCACGTACAGCGGCTCGCCGGTGCTCAGGGCGAAGCGGAACGAGCGGGAGATGCCGGCGGCCAGCATGCGGAAGCGGTAGACCCGCGGCTTGACCCGCATCTTCGGCCACGGCACGCCGTTGACCAGGATCGTGTCGCCCATGAAGCCGGCGTGGTCCGAGTCGTCGAACGCCACCGAGCCGTCGGCCTTGAACGCCATGTCGCTGACGAACAGCGGGACGTCGTACTCGCCCTGGGGCAGTTGGGCCTGCTCGTACGGGTCGTGCAGGTGGTACTGCGCGGCCATGCCGGTGAAGACGTTCTGCGCGGTGCTCAGGTGGTTGTGGTCGTGATACCAGAGCGTGCGGGCCTGCTGCCAGTTCGGATACTTGTACGTCTTGCAGTTGCCGGCCACGGTCCAGTCGTTGGCGTACCCGTCGTACTGCGGCAGCGAAGCCGAGCCGTGCAGGTGGGTGACGGTCCGGAACGGCAGCCCGTTCAGCTTCTGGACGTTCAGGTGGTTGGCGATCCGCACCTCGGTGCGGGTGCCCTGCTGCACGGAGATGGTCGGCCCCGGGAAGATCCCGTTGTAGCCGGCGATCTCGGTGGTCAGCCCCGGAACCATGCTCGCCCGGCCGACCTTCTGCGTGAGGCAGTACTTCTGGTACGGCCCCTTCTCGTCCACCCCCTGCTCGGAGGGCATCAGGACGGGCGGGCGGCGAAACATGCTGGTGTACGGCTGGGGCGTGTTCTTGCTGGCCAGCTTGCTGGAGGCCGCCAGCACCTCGCCACCGGCCGCCGCCACGACCAGCCCGGCGCCGCCGACCGCCGCGGCGCCCTTGAGCACATCGCGGCGGCTCAGATTCCGATCCGACATGGGTGATCTCCGTCTCGGGGGGTAGACGTCCGTTCAGGGATCAGGACGCTACGAACTCCGCCTGAGGCAATCCCCCCGCAAACCTGTGGCCGCCACCACAGATCGGCGGCGCTCGATTCAGGAAGTTCCCAGGTTCCAGTCCCGGGCGCGAGCCACGGCCGCCGGATCCCGCTCGGCGCACGGCAGCGGGCCGTGCTGGCGTCCTCGCCTTCCATGCCAACCGCACGGTCAGCCGGTCCGATCTGATCGCCCTGGCCTGGGATCGGGCCGATGGGCCGCCGCCGACGGTCGACCGGCTGGTCACCGACTATGTCTCCCGGCTGCGCGGCGCTTTCCGGGCGGCCGGCGTGGGTGACCGGGCGGCGCTGGTGGCCGGTTCGGCGGGCTACCCGGCTGGAGGCCGATCCGGCGGTGGTCGACTGGCACCGGTTCCTCGGCCTGGTGGGCCAGGCCCGGACGGCGCGATCGGCCGGCGACGAGGGCGACGCGGCCGAGCTGCTGCGCCGCGCCCTCGCGATGTGGCGCGGGTCGGCGCTGGCCGACGTCCCCGCTGATTCGCTCGGCCCGCTGCGGACCCGCATGGACACGCAACGGCTGGCGGCGGCCGAGGACCTAGCCGGGAGCGAACTGGCTCTCGGCCGGGCCGGCGACGTGATCGAGCTGCTCACCGATCTCGCGTTGCGGGAACCCGCCCGCGAACGCCTGGCCGCCCTGCTCATCGACGCCCTGCGGATCGCCGGTCGGCGGGACGACGCGGTCGCGGTCTACCGGCGCACGGCTGCACCACGGCGATTCACCCCGGCACGTCTCGGCGCTACGTGCGGCTGGTGCGGGTCGGCCTCGGAAGCCGGGTGGCTTTGACCAAAACTTGCCTGCGCTGGACTTCGCGGCCATCCGCGGTCATCTCGATGCCATCGACTTCGTACCAAAGATCGCCATTGTGGTCCTGAGGTACGGCCCAATCCACCGCCTCCACCCGCATTCGCAGCGGACCAAGCCCGAACCGGTAATCGTTTTCGGCGAAGGTGCTGATGGGCCAAGCCGATCGTTCGTCGGCGTTCATGAGACAGCTCCTTCCGGCGTAGCCGGCGGCCTCCAGCGTGATCAGTGACAACGTTCTGCGCAAGGGTGAATGCACGTGCATATGCACGCGACAGGAAGGTTGGCCTGAACGGTGAGCCGGCGTCGATGATCGGATGACAAGCCACTCTCCCCAAAGGGGTCTCTACCCGTTGCAGACTCGGTTGCGGCCGCTTCGTTTAGCCTCGTAGAGCGCCTGGTCGGCGCGGGCCAGCAGGTCCTTGAGGGTGGCGTCGTCTGGCTGCAGGTGGGACACCCCGATGCTCACGGTCACCGTCAGCGGCCCGGACTGGGTCTCGATCGGGTGTTCGGCGATGCAGGCTCGCAGTCGTTCGGGAAGCGTCGAGCCGAGTTCGGCATCCTGCAATATGATGGCGAACTCCTCGCCGCCGTAGCGGCCGACGAGGTCGGTCTGGCGGACCTCGGCGGCCAGCCGGGCTGCGACCGTACGGATGACGTCGTCGCCGGTGGGGTGCCCGTGGGTGTCGTTCACCAGCTTGAAGTGGTCGATGTCGATCATCAGCACGCTGAGCGGGCGACCGGCGCGGAGCGCCGTCGCGATGTCGCGCTCCGCGACGTGCATGAACTGGCGGCGGTTAGCGATGCCGGTCAGTTCGTCGATGACCGAGAGAGCTTGCACCTGCGCGAACAGCCTGGCCCGGTCGTAGGCCGTCATGCCCTGGGCGACCAGCGCGGAGGCGATTTCGGCCTGCTCACCGACCCGGCTGCCGGCGTGCCGGGAGCTCAGCAGAAGAACACCCGGCCGGGCGTGCAGTGGCACCGCCAGCCAGGATGCCGCGTCCGTCAACCGGGCGTGCAGCTCGGCGGGTAACAGGGTGGGTTGGTCCGTGACCGTCGTTGCGATGTGCGCGAGTGCGGTACCGGAGTGCGCGGCCAAGGCGTGTTGCGTGAGCCGGCCGTCGCCGTTCAGTTCGGACAGCACGCAGACGTCGTCGTCGCTGTCCGCGGTGAGCAGCCACGCGTGTTCGCAGGACAGGATCGAGGTGGTCCAGCGCAGCAGGCCAGCCAGGACCTCGGGCGGCTCCAAGATGCTGGCCATGTCCTCGAGTGCCCGGCGCAGTGTGTCGGCCAGGTCGCGCTGTTGCCGGGCGGTCTGCATGGAGATCTCCAGCTGCGCCGCGCGGGCGGTCTCCAGTGAGGTGGCGATGTGGTTGGTCAGTGCGACGAGCAGGCCGACATCGTCGGTGTCGAAGATGCCCTTGGCGACCTGGCTGTCCAGGTAGACGACGCCGAGCAGCCGACCCTCCAACTGCAGCGGCGCCAGCATGATCGAACGCAGACCGTGCAGCACCACGCTCTGCGCGCCGAGGGCCGCGCCCTCCTCGCTACCGGTGATCACCAGCGGCTGGCCGGTCTGGTGTACCCGCTCGACCAGACTCGCGCTGTATCCGGTCAGCTCGCCGATGTCCTCGCCTGCGGCATTGCGGCCGAGGTGCGGCATGAGCCGGCCATCGGCACCGGTCAGGAACAAGTAGGCGCGTTCGGCGGACAACACTCGGATGGTCTGATCCAGGGCGATCCGGGCCAGTTCGCCTGGGTCGAGCACGCGGGACGCCGCGGCGCCGACCTCTTCTAGAGCGTTGAGCCGTTGGCGATCCAGCCCGGCCGCCCCAGAAAAGCTGATACCGGTGCTCGTGTCGATCGGGCTGAAGGTGGGCGTCACGCTGCGGCTGCGGGTGAGGTTCATCGACGCCGACCGGGTCATTCCCGCCTGGGCGGGCTGGCCGGACGCAGCGTATCCGGCGCTGACACCGAATTCCGTACCTATCCATGCGGCCCGATGCGGCCAGCCGTTTTCCTCGGCGATGCCGCGTGCCAGGTGGACCGCGCGGTGACCCTCGTCCGTGGCGCCGAGGGCCAGCAGCGCACGGGCTCTTACCCGGGCCGTCTCGTATGCGAGGCTGGGTGCGTCGACGCGATCGAGCGGGTCACCGCCGTCGAGGACCGCCAGGGCCTTTCTGGGTTCGCCCTCCAGCACCAGCAGGTCCGCGCGCCCGATCCGGGCGCGGACCCGCTGCTCGCCGCCGAGTTGGCTCCTCTCCAGCTTCCGGACCGCGGCGCGGGCCGCTGCCAGCCTGGCCGGTGTGGCCCCCTCCGCCTGCCGGCACTGCGCCAGCCGGCCCGTCACGACGAGGAACTGGTAGTCCCACGGCCGGGGCACCATCCGAATCCGCGGGTAGAGGACGTGAAGATCGGACACCACGCGATCGAACGGCTCACCGAACTCGCTCTGTTCGGTCAAGACGATGAGCTGCGAGAGCTGACCGCGCATTCGCATCACGGTCGACCCGTAGTTGGCAGTGAGTCGCTCGTTCGCCCGGCGGAACTCGTCCGCCGCTTCGACCGGACGGCCCATCGCGGCCAGCACCGTCGCCAGGTCGAAGAGCATCGGTGAGACCTCGCCCGAGCCGAGCGCGAGGCGCCGCTGACCGAGCTCGAGCCAGCGCTGGGCCTCGGCCGACTGACCTCGGGCAATCGCCCGCGCGATGAATAACGCCAGGCAGCCGGTGTAGTCGCCGAGTTCCTGCCGGTGGCCGTGCTGTTCGACGCTGCTGATGAACGCCTCACCACCGTCCCGGTAACCCAGGTAGTCCGCAACACCTCGGCGAACGTCGATGAGGGCGCGCATCGCCGGCTCATGGGCGGCGGAGTCGGCCTCGGCTCGGGCGAACGCGCGGCGGGCAACCCCGGTCAGCCTCATGCTGCCGGTGTAGAAGCCGTACATGGTCTGGCCGCAGACGTAGCGCGCGCCGCTGCCGATCCGGTTTCCCCAGTACAGCAGGCGGGCGGTATGCATGAAGATCATCCGCAGATGCGCGCTCTGCTCCGCGATGCTCGCGCCCATCTCGTGTAGTTCGGTGATCATGCTGTACCGCTCACGATCGGCTGTCCGGGCCGAGCCCAACCGCCACCCGGTCCAGTGCATGCCGACCGCCGACAAGAACATCACGATCGTCGAAAGCGTGAGCCGCAACCGGCCGGCCGGCAGTGGTGCTCCGATCTCAGCCAGTCCCTGCTCGACCGCGGTCATCGCCTGTTCGAGCCGGAACGTGGTGCGGTGGGTGGTGCTGAGCAGGATCAAAATCCGTGCCCGGGCCATGGGATCCGTCTCCACCACGAGCGCCCGGTCGAGGCATTCCACCGCCATGGTGAACTCACCGTTGCGGCTGTAGGCAGTGCCGAGTGCGGTCAGGAAACGTCCGTTCGTCGTTCCGCCGGGGGCGGCGTGCCGCAAGAACGCCACCGCGTTCGCCGCGGCATGGTCGTTGAGGGCCTGCTGGCCGGCCGCCCAGCATGCGGCGAAGACCCGGCCGCCGGCGGTGCCGGCGTCGCCGGCCGGGTCGATTCCGCCGGAGATGTAATGCCGGGCGAGCTGATACACCCGCTCGGCGTCCCCGGTCGCCGGCAGGCCGGCCAGCGCCTCGGCGATGCGGTGGTGCAGTCCGGCCAGCGCGCCGGCGTCGATCTGCTCGCTCAGTGCCTCACGGATCCGGTCGTGTACGAACGCGTACCGGCCGCCGCCGCGGGGCTCGGTCAGGCCCCGCGTGGTGGCCTGGGCGATCGCGGTCAACACCACGTCGATGTCGACCCCGTGGACCGCCGCCACCAGTTCGGGGTCGAACTGCACGCCGATGCATGCCGCGGTGACCAGCAACTCGCGGGTCTCCGGGCCGAGGTTCCGGGCTCGTGCCAGGACCAGGCCGATCGCCTCCTGTGGCAGCTCCAGCGTGTCGAGGGCCTCGGTGTCCAGGGCCCAGGTCCCCCAGAACGGCAGCAACAGCCCGGCGTCGACGATCGCCAGCAGGTATTCCTGGATGACGAATGGGCTGCCGTGCCCGCGTACGTTCAGCAGCCGGGCCAGCTCCGGGTCGGGGGCCAAGCCGGGCATCGCCGTACGCACCAGCTCGGCCACGTCGGCGTCGTCCAGCGGCTTCAGCGTCAGGTCGAGGCTCACCGACGTGCCCAGCGACGCGATCACCGCGTTGGCCGCCTCGGTGCTGTCCGGATCGTCGCGGGCGGTGGCGAGCACCATCAACGGCAGCGTCGAGAGAACTTCGGCGAGCTGAGACAGCACCTGGCCGGTGCCGCCGTCGAGCCACTGGACATCGTCGACGTAAAGCAGCAGTCCGCCGGACTCGCGGGCCAGACCGGCGAGGACGTCGACGACCGCGAGGGTGAACTGGTCGGCTCCGACCGTTCCGTCCGGCTCGGAGGCCGGTGAGCCGAGGAGCGCGGGCAAGGCCGGGATGAGACCGTCCAGTATTCCGCCCGCGGGCTCGGTGGCGGCCCGGATCCACGACAACTCCCGCGCTCGGTCCTCGGCGGGGAGGTTGTCCACCCGCCGCAGGTAGGCGTCAAAAGCGGTTCGCAGCGGCGTCAGTGGTGCCGAGTCGTCGCGGGAACTCTTGCCGTGCAGGACCAGTCCACCCGCCGCGACCACCTGGGCGGCCAGTTCTGTCGCCAGTCTGCTCTTGCCGCCGCCGCCCGTTGCCCGGATCACGCAACTGCGCCCGGCGCCCGCACGGGTGGCCTTCCATCGCGCGGTGAGTTGCTGCAGCTCACGAACCCGGCCGATCAGTGGGACGCTGGTGTTTCCGCCCGACGACGCCGTCCGGCCGCGTACGGTCAGCGCGGCGTCCGGGTCGGCGGCGAGCAGGTCGAGGTCGGCAGCGAGTTCCTCGCCAGTCTGGTAACGGTCGTCAGGATCCTTCGCCAACAGCGTGGCGACGACCGTGGCCAGTCCCGGCGGAATGCCGGGTACAAGGGTGGCCAGGTCTTCCGGCGGGATGACGGCGTGCATCCGCAGCAGATCGGCCACGTCGTTGGCGCTGAACGGCGGGGCGCCGGCGAGACACTCGAACAGGACGACGCCGAGCGAATACAGGTCGGATCTCTGGTCCACCGGACGGCGCAACATCCTGGACTGCTCCGGCGAGGAGTACGCCAGCGTGCCGACTGTGGGCCCGGAGTGGTCGCCGGTCTCCCGGCTGGCCAGGCTGAAGTCGATCAGCCGTGCGGTGCCGCTGGGCAGCACCATGAGGTTGTCGGGCTTCACGTCGCGGTGAACGAGTCCTCGGCGATGCAGGGCGGCGAGCGGACCGCTGATGTCGCGGGCCAGGGAGATCACCTGCTCGGGCGACAGTGCGCCGCGGGTCAGCACACTTGCGAGCGAGGCGCCCTCGACCAGATCCATCACCAGGTACGGGCGCCCGTCGGCCGCGCCGACCTCGTGAATGGTGGTCAGGTTGGCGTGGTTGACGCTAGCCAGCAGAGCCGCCTCGCGCCGGAAGGCGGCCAGGTCCTGTTCTGAACGCTCCGATGCGGCGAGGATCTTGAGCGCGTACGCGCCGTCCCGGCCCGCCTTGCGCACCCGATAGACATCGCTGTTCGCACCACGGCCCAGCTCCGATTCGACCGTGAAACCGGCAATCACGTCGCCGGACGTCGCCGATGCCGGCGACGGACGCGCGACTCCATCCGTGATCAAGTCAACGATCCTGACGCGGAGTGACGGCTCACGCCATTCTGATCGACCCTGTCCGGTCAAGAATGAGAAAAACAGAAAAGCCGTCCGCAGACGAGTTCACAAACCTCTCATCTCGGCACACCCGCCTCCCGGTTGCCTCCCGGCGACGTTCCTGGCGGGCCTTGCGGGATCGGCCCGGCGCGATCCCGACGAGGCGTGAGACGCCGAAAAGCTCGGCGAGTTCGGAGACGGCGTGTTTTCCTACCGGACATTTCAGTGGACACCTCGTTTGGGCCGTCGTTTGTGCTGCTCAGGCGGTTGTGGGACGTGTTTGCCAGTGTGTCCGTTGAGGAACGCTCATCGGTCACCGCCGGTACGGTGAGTGTGACAGCGTCGACCGACCGCCTTCCGGGCATGGCGCGGCCACCGAGCCGAGGCACCTGGAGTCCGTGATGACGCAAGACGTGTCCGAGCGAGTCGACGACGTCGACGGCGTGGTGCGCCAGGCGCAGGCCGTGCTCGCGGTAACGCTGCAGGCCTACGTGGCCATCGACACCGAGGGCCGGGTGCTGGGGTGGAATCCCGCCGCCGAGAGAATTTTCGGATTCACTCCCGCGCAGGCGTGCGCACGCGACCTGGCTGACCTGATCATCCCGGTCCGGTTCCGTGACGCGCACCGCGCCGGTATGGCCCGCCTCGCCGCCGGTGAACCCGGCCGGGTCCTCGGGCAGCAGCTGCAGCTGGCCGCTGTGCACCGCGACGGTCATGAGTTCCCGATCGAATTGACTCTGACCGTGACCGATGAACCGGGCGGGCGGGTGTTCCACGCCTTCGCCCACGACGACACCACCGCGCAGCGGGCGGTCCGGTTCGCCGTGGTGGAGGCCGCCGTGGCCGGCGGCCTGGCCGTGGCCGAGTCCAGTACCGTCGCCGCCGCCCGGGTGGTGGAAGCCCTCGGGGTGAGGATGGGCTGGCCGGTGGTGGAGCTGTGGCTGGTCGACGATCACCGGCAGGTGCTGACCTGCGTCGCCCGCCACACCGAGCCCGGCCAACGCCTGGGCGACTTCGCCCTCGACGAGCTGGAGCCCGGTATCGGGCTGCCGGGCCGGGTCTGCGCCGACGGCGCCGCACGATGGATTCCGGACCTGTCCGCCGACGGGGTGTCGCTGCGCAGCGCCGCCGCCGCGCGGATCGGGCTGCGCGTCGCCGTCGGTGTGCCGCTGGCTTTCGGCCGGCACACCCTCGGGGCGCTGTGCGTCTACGCCGAACGGATGGACGACCCCGAAGACACCCTGCTCGGGCTGCTCGGCAGGCTCGCCGCGCAAGTCGGGCAATACCTCGAGCGGCGCCGGGCCGAGGAACTGACCGTGGAACTGGCCCGCACCAAAGACGAGTTCCTGACCATGGTCACCCACGAACTGCGCAACCCGTTGGCGGTTATCAGCAGCAGCACGGCGCTGTTGGACGAGGAACTCGACGAACTCACCAGTGAGCAGCAGCACGAATACCTGCGCATCATCACCCGCAGCGCGCAGCGCCTGTCGGTGATGACCGACGATCTGCTCGACCTGGCCCGCCTCGAATCCGGGCACCTCGCCGTGGACCCGATCGACACCGACCTACGCGACATCATCGAGCAGGCCGTACAGGCGAACGCGACACTGGCCGCCGGCAAACAACTCACCGTGACCATGCAGCTGCCCGAACGGCTCGCCCTGCACGCCGACCCCACCCGGCTGCGCCAGGTCGCCGACAACCTGCTCTCCAACGCCATCAAATACACCCCCGCCGGCGGCACCATCACGATCGCCGCCGGCCTCGACGACACCGGCGACACGATCACCTGGACCGTCGCCGACACCGGCATCGGCATCCCCACCGCCGACCAGACCCGGTTGTTCCGCCGCTTCTACCGCGCCTCCACCGCTCTGGAGAAATGCATTCCCGGCACCGGCCTCGGCCTGGTCATCACCCGCACGATCGTCGAACGCCACCACGGCACCATCACCCTGGCCGAGCACACCGGGCCCGGCACCACCTTCATCGTGCGGCTGCCCAGCACGACACCCAGCGCCTGACCCTGCCCGGAGCGAGCCAGCCCCCGGATGGTGGTTCACCCGAACGTGCAGTGCGCCGCGCATGTCGCGTTATCTGGGGCGGCGCAGACGCTTAACTGCACACCAGACGACCTCTCTGGGATGGGGTAGCTCGTGCCGCATATCCGCGCCGCAGTGCTGGGATCCGACGACCGGTTGCAGGCGGTCGCGCCGGGTGTTGCCGGCCCGGACGTGTGCGTGCGTTCGCCGGGGCGCCTCTGCGTGATGCTGCGGGGCGGGCCGTCGGTGCGGTGATCGGGGGGCGCCCCGTGGCCGTCCGGACCCGTTCATGAGGCAGTCGGTGGACCCGTATCCCATCGCCTCCCGGTCGATGGCTAGGGGGTGCGCATGGATGGCGCGCCCCGGCGCAACCGGCGGTCCCGCGGCCGTGATCGCGGCGATGCCCGACGGGTGCACGAGCGAGAGGACTCGCCCAAACGACATTTGAATGCCAGGGGTGTGCCATTTAACGAAGGACATCGATACGTGCGGAACCCGCGCAGTTCGGTGGCCAGCCGACCCGCTCCAAACGCTGTCACCAGTTTGGGGAGCTGACGGCGTGTCGGGGGATGGGGAGACTGGGGAGCGCTGGCGGTGGGCTGTTGACAAGGGGTGACTGATGGCTGCTGTGTCGGCCGGCCCGCGATCTGGGCGGCCTGGGGCTGCGGTGTGTCTTCTGGTCGCGGTGACGGGTTACAGCCTGACGTTTTGGGCCTGGTCGCTGGCCGGTCCCTTCGGGCCGGCGCCGCAGCTGTGGCCCGGGCTGGGTGGCGGCGGTCCGTTGCTGGCCGTGCTCGCCGCAGTCATCGTGGGGTCGTTGGGGCGCATCCCGGTCGGGGTGTGGACCGACCGGTACGGCGCCGGGATCGTCCTGCCTGTGATCAGCGTCCTGGCCGCCGCCGCTGTGCTGCTGCTCACCGTGGCGGGGCCGGGCCTCGGGACAATGGCGGCGGCGCCGTTGGGAGTGGGCGGCACCAGCTTCGCGGCCGGTGCCGCCGTGGTAATCCGGGCATTCCCGCCGGGCCGGCGCGGCGTGTGGCTGAGCGTCTTCGGCGCCGGCATGGGCTTGGCGTCGGCGGCGGCCATCGTCTCCCGGCTGTGGATCGTGGTCGACCGCCGTAGTGGGCTGCCGCTGCTGGCCTTGGCCCTGATCGGTCACGCCATCGTCGCCGCCGTGCTGCTGCACGAGCGGTCCAGACCGGCGAGGTATCGCGCCAGGGGCCGGGACATCGTGTTGACGCTGCTGCGGTTACCAGCGACCCGCTACCTGTGCGCCTGGTACGCGGTGGGGTTCGGCGGTCTCGTCGCCGCCGGCCTGTACCTGCCGGCCTATCTCCACCGTTGCCACCAACTGCCGGCCGGGAACGCCACACTGGTCACCGGAGCCTGCCTGACCCTTGCCGCCGCCTGCCGGCCGCTCGGCGGCTGGCTCTGCAGAAGGCACAACCCGGTGAGGGTTCTCCGCAACGGGTTCACCGGCGCAGGGCTCGCTGTGCTTGCGCTTGCTCTGCAACCCGACCTCGCCGTCGCCACTGGCGCGCTCGGCGTCTTGGCCGCTTGCCTGGGCAGTGCGAGCGGGGCCGTCCAAGCGCTCATCGGTGACACCGCACACCTGCGACACGCCGGCCTGCTGGCCGGCACGGTCGGCGCGATCGGTGGTCTGGCCGGCGTGCTGCCGCCGTTGTTGCTGGCCGGCACCTACGGGATCAGCGGCACCTACGGGGTCGGACTGACCCTGCTGGCCGCCGTCGTCATGTCCACCGCGTGGCATCTGCACCGCCACCGCCAGGTGATCACCGCGACACTCGCCTTCCCGGACACCGAAGCCTTCCCGGACGACCCAGCCCCTCCCGTCGTCGCGGTGACGTCGCCAAGTCACCGCAGCCCAGGAGAGCAGGCCGATGGCATCGCCACGCTTGCCCGCTTGGCCACCGAACGCGAACTGGTCATTGTCGCGGAAACAACTGCCGGCGGGAGCGGACATCCGATCATCGCAGGACTGCGGATGCGCCTACCCCGACACCGCATCGTCGGGCTCACCAGCGACGGCTGCCCGCACTCGCATGAGATCAGCCTCATCACTGAACTCGTCCACGACGGCGTATTGCCCGTCATCGAGACTCGCGGCGCCGCCGGCGCCGAAATCGTGGCCGCGAGCCTCACTGTCGCGCTGGGAACCACCGACATCCTGCGCCCCGGCAGCCCGCCACTGAACGACTCCAGCCGGCAACCCCTGGATGCCAGTCAGCCCGGCAGGCACCCGTAGCGACGCAGCATGTGGCCCGGAATCCAACCGTCAATCCTGAGTAGACGTGAAGGCTTGGGGGTGGGTCGTGGTTGGTGGAGATGATCACCTGCCATGACCGATAAGGCATTGATGAACGTAACGCTATAGTCGGTGTGGAACCCGCGTGGTTCGGTGGCAAGCCGACCCGCGCCGCAGCCGCGCCCGGGCGCGGCGAGGAGGGGAAGCGGCGCGGCAGCAATGCGGCGGGCGCGGAACTTTCCCTAGACCTAGACAGCAACAGGGCCGCTCCACCCCATGGCGAACGCGGCCCCGAAACACCCGAGCCGGTGGGCCTCGGCGGCCTCGGACATCGGCGGATGGCGGTCAGGCCCTGACTCTCGTCGAGCCGGGGTGACGGGCGGTCGTGCCCCGGATCACCAGGCGCGGCTCGAGGACCACCTCGACCCGGTCGGTGCGCCGCTCGTCGAGCCGGGACACCGCCGCCGCGACCGCGTGCCGGGCCTGGGCCGGGGCGTCCTGGTTCACGGTGGTCAGGTCGATGTGGGCGAGGCGCGCGAGCGTGCTGTCGTCGTACCCGACCACCGACATCGCGCCCGGAACGTCGACGCCCGCCCGGAGGAACGCGTCGAGCAGGCCGACCGCGCAGCGGTCGTTGGAAGCCACGACGGCCGTGGAAGCCGACCCGACCAGCGCGCGCCCCGCCCGGATCCCACCCTCCTCGGTGTGATCGCCGGCGATCACCCGCGGCGCGAGGCCCGCGCGGCGCATGGCGGTCCGGTAACCGCGACGCCGGGTCGTCGCCACCGCGCCCTTGCCGCCGTCGACGAAGGCGATGTCCCGGTGGCCGAGCGAGATCAGGTGGCCGAGGGCGGCGGCCACCCCGACGTCGTCGGCCGGGCGGACGACGTCGACGGCGGCCGAGTCGACCTGGCGTCCGACGACCACGACCGGCACCTGGGCGGCGACCTTCTCCAGCGCCGACGCGGAGGAGTCCGGCCCGAGCAGCAGCACGGCCTCACACCGGAAGTCGAGCAGGGATTCGAGAGCGCGCTCCTCGGAATGACTGCGGGTGAGCGTGGACAGCACCACCTCGTACCCGATCCGATCGGCCTCGACCTGGATCTCCTCGACCAGTTCGGCGTGGTAGGGGCTGCGCACGTCGAGCAGCACCCCGAGCTGGTGCCGCCGGCGCCGGGCCAGCAGCGACGCGGCCCGGTCGGCGCGGTAGCCCAGCTCGGCGGCGGCGGCGAGCACCCGTTGCCGGGTCTGCTCGCTGGGCCCGGGGGCGCCGCGCAGCACCAGCGACACCGAGGCCGTCGAGACGCCGACCCGCGCGGCGACATCCTCCAGCCGTGGCCGTTGATCCACTCGTCCGCCTCCTTGACAGCCCGCCGGGACACCGCAGACAGTACTCGTTATTAAAGCGCTTTAAAGGGAGCCCCATGACCCATGAGATCGGCGTGGCGGTGATCGGCGCGGGCATGGTCGGCCGCGCACACGCCAGCGCCTACCGCAACGCGGCGAGCCTCTACGACCTCGGCGGCCCGTCGGCCCGTCTGGTCGCCATCGCCGACCTGCACGAGCCGTTCGCCACCGACGCCGCCCGCCGGTTCGGCTACGAGAAGGCCGAGACCGACTGGCGCCGGGTCATCGACGACCCGGACGTGCACGCGATCAGCGTCGCCGTCGCCAACCACCTGCACCGCGAGATCACGGTGGCCGCCCTGCAAGCGGGCAAGCACGTGCTCTGCGAGAAGCCGCTCGCGCCCACGATCGCCGACGCCCAGGCCATGGTGGACGCCGCATCGGCTTCGAACGACAGCGTCGACGCCGTCGGCTTCACGTTCCGCCGCTCCCCCGCCATCGCCGCGGTCAAGCAGCAGGTCGAGGAGCACCTCGGCCCGGTACGCCACTTCATCGGCAACTACTGGTGCGACTACGGCTTCGACCCGCGGCGTCCGATCAGCTGGCGCTACCAGGGCGGCCCGGGCAGCGGCGTGCTGGCCGACATCGGCAGCCACCTGACCGACCTGGCCGAGTTCTTCTGCGGCCAGACCGTCGGCGTGCGGGGCGCCACGATGGCCACCCTGATCAAGGACCGGCCGCGCCCGCTCGGGATGGCCCGGGGCCACGCCGGCGGCGTCGCGCTCAGCGACCGGCGGGACCCGGTCGAGAACGAGGACGTCTGCACCTTCACCAGCAGCTACGCCAACGGCGCGGTGGGCACCTTCGCGCTGTCCCGCGTCGCCTATGGGCACGCCAACACCCTGAGGTTCGACCTGTTCTGCGAGCGCGGCACCGCGTCGTTCGACCTGAACCGGCCGGCCGAGTTCGGCATCGTCGACGACGGGCCGGCCCAGGCCGGCAACGGCGCCCGCACGGTGTCGGTCGGCCCGTGGCACCCCTACCTCGCGGGCGGCCTGCCGATGGACTTCCCCACGGTCGGCCACGGCCAGAACGACTTCTTCACCTTCCAGGCCCGCGCCTTCCTCGACCAGATCGGCGGCCTCGACCGCCTGCCCGCCTGCCCCGACATGGCGCACGGGCTGCACAACCTCCGCGTCCTCGACGCGGTCACGAACGCCACCGAGAAGCCCGCGTACGTGGAGGAATCCGCATGAGACTCGGCGCGTACACCGCCTGCCTGCACGACCGCCCCCTCGACGAAGCCTTGACGATCCTGGCTGAGCTCGGCCTGACCAGCGCCGAAATCAACACCGGCGGCTTCATCGGCGCCCCGCACATCCCGATCGACGACCTGCTGGCGAGCGAGACCGCGCGCCAGGACTACCTCGGGCGGTTCGACCAGAAGGGCATCACGCTGACCGGCCTCAACTGCAACGGCAACCCGCTGAACCCGGACCCGCGGGTCGGCCCGAAGCACGCCGCCGACCTGCATCGCAGCATCGAGCTGGCGGCCGCGCTCGGCGTCAGACGCGTCGTCACGATGTCCGGCCTCCCGGGCGGTCACACCGGCGCGAAGACCGCCAACTGGGTCGTCAACCCGTGGGACAGCCAGTTCACCGACATGCTGACCTACCAGTGGGACGAGGTCGCCGTCCCGTTCTGGACCGACATCCAGGCCCGCGCGGCCGCCGCCGACGTCAAGGTCTGCATCGAGATGCACCCGCACAACATCGTCTTCAACCCGGCCACCCTGGAGCGCCTGGTCGAGCGGACCAACGCCACCCACGTGGGCGCCGAGATGGACCCCAGCCACCTCTTCTGGCAGGGCATCGACCCGATCGCCGCAGTCCGCCACCTGGGCGAACTCGTCTTCCACGCCGCAGCCAAGGACACCCGGATCAACGCCGGGAACGTCAAGCTGCACGGCGTACTCGACGATCGTTTCACTCCTGCCCCGGCCGACGCCGAACCGCTCAACCTGGGCGGCGCCAACACCCTCAACCAGTGGCCGCGGTCACCGTCCTGGCAGTTCGTGGCGGTCGGTCGCGGCCACGGCGTCGACGACTTCTGGACCCCGTTCCTGCAGGCCCTGGCCGACATCGATCCCGGCATGGCGGTCAACATCGAGCACGAGGACGCCGAGCTCGGCCAGATCGAGGGACTCCGTCAGGCCGCCGACAACCTGCGCTCCGCGGCGAAGAACGTCAAAACCGTTTGAGGGGTACGCCCACCCACGGTCCCGCCATCTCGGCGAGCCCGCCGGGTGGGCGCGCCTTTGCCGCCCGTTCCGGGCTCAGCTGCCGGGTCGTTCCAGGGGCGACCCGACCCGGTGCAGTGACCCGTCCGGATCCACATAGGAGAACTCCCGCAGGCCCCAGGCCGTGTCGCGGGGCGGGCTCAGGCGGCCGCCCACGCCGGCCGCCGCCCACTCGGCGTGCACCGCGTCGGCGTCCGAGACGTACAGGTAGACCATCGACGACGTGGTCAGCGGGTCGTGGCCGGTCACCTCGCTCAGGTGCAGCGAGATCCCGTCCCGGTCGGCGTACCCGTAGCGTTCCGGCCCGGCGTAGGCGCTCGCCTCGAATCCCAGCCGGCGGTAGCGGTCGAGCGCGACCTCCAGGTCGCGGACGGGCAGGATCGGCGCGATGCGCGTGAAGGTGGCCACCCCGGCAGCGTAGGCCGTATTTCATGGCCCGGGCCGGCCGGCCGGGCTGAGGCCGGCCAGCACCACCGACCGCAGCCGCGGCGCCCGGACGGATCGCTCGGCCGGCGTCAGCAGCGACAGATAGCCGATCAGCAGGACGACATCACGAGCGTCGACGTCGTCGCGTACGGTCCCCGCCTCCCGCCCCGCGGACAGCAGCATCTCGACGGCCGCCGCGATCTGGTCACGACTGTGCGAGGTGACGTCGGCGCGCATCGCGGCCTCGACGGCGGCGAAGACGCCCCGTTTCACCCAGGCGTACTCCTCGACCCGCTCCAGCCACCGCTCCAGGGCCTCGCCGGCCGGCAACTCCCGCACCAGCACGGCCGCCGCGTCACACATCTCGTCGAGGTCCAGCCGATAGACCTCCAGCAGCAGGTCGTTCCGCGTGGGGAAATGCCGGTACAGGGTTCCCTGACCGACGCCGGCCGCCTTGGCGATCTCGTTCAGCCGCACCTCGGCGACGTCGTCGGCGCTGGTCACGATGTCTCGCGCCGCCCGCAGGATCCGGTCACGATTCTCGGTCGCGTCGGCGCGTGGGGTCATCGTCACATCCTTTCGGCTCGCTCATCCGGACACGTGTCCGGTAGCATCGGACACGTGTCCACTTCCACGACAATGGAGGCTACGCCATGACGAACAAGGTTGTCGCGATCACCGGCGCCAGCAGCGGCATCGGCGAGGCGACCGCGCGCGAGCTGGCCGGCCGGGGCGCGGCCGTGGTGCTGGGCGCCCGCCGCACCGATCGTCTCGAGAAGCTGACCGCCGAGATCCGCGCCCGGGGCGGCCGGGCGGCCCACCGCCAGGTCGACGTCACCGCGCCGGCCGACCTGGCCGCCCTGGTCGAGCTGGCCGTCACCGAGTTCGGCCGCCTCGACGTCCTGGTCAGCAACGCCGGCATCAGCAAGATCGGCCCGGTCGCCGACCTCGACCTGGCCGGCTGGCAGGCCATGATCGACGTCAACGTCCACGGCGTCCTGCACGGCCTGGCCGCGGCCCTGCCCGTCTTCGAACGCCAGCGCCGCGGCCACCTGGTCACCACGATCTCCACGGCCGGCCTGAAGATCACCCCCACGATGGCCGTCTACGGCGGCACGAAGAACGCCGTCCGCACCATCCTCGAGGGCCTGCGCCAGGAGTCCACCGCCGGCTGGCTGCGCACCACTTCGGTCTCCCCCGGCTACGTCCGCACCGAACTGGCCGACAGCATCGACGACCCGGCCCTGCGCGACCAGATCCGCCGCACCATGAACGCCTTCGCCCTCGACCCGTCCGCCGTGGCCCGGGCCATCGCCTTCGCCATCGACCAGCCCGACGACGTCGAGATCGGCGACATCACCATCCGCCCCACCACCCAGGATTAGCCGTGCTACAGGCTCTGGCCGCCGGAGAGGTCGATGATGCTGCCGGTGGCCCACTGGAACGCGTCGGAGAGGATCGCGGGCACGGCCGCCGTGATGTCGTCGACGCCGGCGATCCGGCCCTGGGCGATGGTGTGGGCCGCGAGCTCCTTGACCCGGTCCGACCGCATGATGCCGCCGGCGAAACCGGTCTCGGCGGCGCCGCCCATGATCGCGTTCACCCGGATCGAGCGGGCGGCCAGTTCCACGGCCTGATAGCGGGTCAAGACCTCGATGGCGCCCTTGACCGCGGCGTACGCCGACATGCCGGGCACCACACCGCGGGTGATCGCGGTCGTCACGTTGAGCACGCGCCCTCCGTCGTTCATCAGCGGAAGCAGGCTCTGGGTCAGGAAGAACGGCGCCTTGAGGTTCGTGTCGACCAGGTCGTCGAACTGCTCGACCGTGGTCTCCTCGAACGCCGCGTAGACGCCGATCCCGGCGTTGTTGATCAGGAAGTCGACCTTCGCGCCGCCGAGCCGCGCTTCCAGCGCGGTGCGGAACGCCGGGTACGTCTCGGTGCGCCGGACGTCGAGCGGCAGAAGGTCGCTGTCGCGGCTGGTTCCGATCACCGTCACGCCCGCCTGGGTCAGGTGGCGGGCCATGCCCTCGCCCAGTCCGCGTCCGGCGCCGGTGATCACTGCGATTTTCGATTGGTTCACACCGGCCAGGATGGGGACGATCCCCGGACCGGGGCGGAAACTGTCCGCTCAGCGGACAGTCATGGCCAGCCGGCGTTCCAGCTCGGTCGCCGCGCGGTGGACCAGGGCCGCCGCCCGTTCGGCCGGACGCTGCGACGACGTGGCGATCTGCAGAGCCACCCGGCGCCGGCCGGGCAGGGTGACCGGGACCGCGTAACAGGTCAGCCCGTCCACCAGATCCTGGTCGTCGACGGCCGCGCCGAACCGCCGGCGCCGTGGCCCGGGGTCGCCGCCCAGGACGATCCCGGCCGCCGTGTCCGCGGGCATGGGCGCGCCCGGGTGCGCGGCGATCGGCAGCTCGTCACGGCCCGGAATCATCTCCAGCGCCACGAACGCGTCGCCGCCCGGCACGACCAGCGACACCGTGGCGCCGGTCTCCTCGCGCAACGACTGGATCACCGTCGCGGCCGACCGGCGCAGCCCCGGCAGCGGTTCGACGCCCTGGGCGAGATCGATCAGACCGGCGGCCAGCACCCAGCGGCCGTCACGCCACTCGGCCGAGCCGGCGGCGGCGAGCTGCCCGAGCAGCCGGTGGACGGTCGGCCGGGGCAGGCGGGTGAGCGTGGCCAGCCGGGCGATCTGCCGGTCCGGGCCGGTCTCGGGCAGCGCCCGCAGCACCCGGAAGGCTCCGTCGACGACGCTCCGGCTGTCTCCCATTCCTTACGTAACGGCCGATCGGGGGCGGTGTTCAACGGGTCCGCGCATCGCTGGCGGGAACCCGGCGATGGGTGGCGCTGATGGCGGTGTCACATGCGGCTGGGCGGGACGAGCATGAGCGCATGCGGTTGTTGATCGTGGGGGCGAGCGGCGGGCTCGGGCGGCAGGTGGTCGGCCGGGCGGTGGCGCGCGGGCATGAGGTGACCGCGCTGGTCCGGCGGGCCGGTTCGGCTCCGGCTCTTCCGGGGGTACGCGAGGAGCACGGCGCCGTGGGTGACGATCTGGCCGCCGTGTCCGGCGTGATGGCCGGGCAGGAGGCGGTGGTCAGCGCCCTGGGCAATCCGCTGTGGGTGGCCGGGCGGCGCGGGCCGGCCGTGCTGGCGCGGGCGGCGGCCAACCTGGTCACGGCGATGCGTCTGCACGGCGTGCGACGGATCGTGCTTCCGCTGGCCTGGGGCTCCGGGCGGTCCCGGGGTCACACCAGCCCGCCGCTGCGGCTGCTCACCCGGGTGGTGATCCGCCGGGACTACCGGGACTTCGACACCGCCGAGGCGATCGTGACCGGCGCCGGGCTGGACGCCACGATCGTCTACTTCGGGGCGCTCACCGACCGGCCCGGGGCGGCCAGAACGGATGCTTCCCTGCGTACACCATCGCCTTTGGCCGTGAGCCGGACCGGCCTCGCCGCCTGCCTGATCGACCAGGCCGAGTCCCGCGCGGCCGGGGTGACGCGCCTCGCGGTGAGCGGGGCGGCGGCGTGACGCTCGACGGCCGGACCGTGGTCATCACCGGCGCCAGCTCGGGACTCGGCGCCGAGGCGGTGCGGCTGCTGGGCGAGCGGGGCGCGACCGTGCACGCCGTGGGCCGCGACGCCGAACGGACCCGCCGGGTCGGCGGCCGGCACGCGTACACAGTGGACTTCGCGCGGCTCGACGACGTGCGGCGGCTGGCCACCGAGCTACGCGCGCGGCTCGACCACATCGACGTGCTCGCCGCCAACGCGGGCGCGGTGGTGCCGCGCGGTGTCACGGCCGACGGCATCGACGCGGTGTTCCAGGTCAACGCGATCGGTCCCTGGCTGCTGACGACGCTGCTCGCCGACCGGCTCCGGGGCGGCCGGGTGCTGGCCACGAACTCCCGCTCCCACCGCGGCGCGGTGATCGGCGACGTCCCCGCCCTGGCCGAGGGGCGGCCGCCGCTGCCCGGCCATCGGGCGTACGCTCGGGCCAAGCTCGCCGCCGGCATCCTGCTGCGCGAGTTCGGCCGCCGCCACCCCGACGTCGACGTGGGCGACTTCCACGCCGGGATCCTCGCCACCGACTTCGGCCGCTACCTGGGCGAACGCACCGGACGCGCGGCGAAGACGGCGGCCCGCCCGTTCCTCGGCTCCCCCGCCGACGGCGCCGCCTGCCTGGTCGCCCTGGCCGAACGCGACACCCCGCTGGCCGGCGGCCACCACACGCGAGCCCGCCCCGCCCGTGGCGCCGAACAGCTTTATTCGCCCGATCTGGGAAGGGACCTGTGGCCACCGACCTGACCCGCCGCCACCCGTCGCGGCACTTGTTCGCCGACGGTTTCATGCTCACCGACCGCGAGGTCGACTGGTTCCAGCACCAGTACGCGGCCACCGCCGACCGCACCGACCCGCGCCTGTCACCCCTCCTGGCCGACCCCGGCCCCACTCCGGCCACCGTGTGGACGGCCGGCTTCGACCCCCTCCGAGACGAGGGCGAGGCCTACGCCCACAGGCTGAACGCCACCCTCCACCGCGAGCCCGACCTGGTCCACGGCTACCTGAGCTTCTACCCCCTGAGCCGCCGCTTCCGCACCGCCGCCCTGGCCGTGGCCGCCGAAATCCGCGCCACCCTGGCGAAACCCGCCTGACCCGCGCCCGGCATGACCAGAATCGGCTGCCCGGTGACGCGGCGGGACGCGGTGGCCCGGCCGTGGCCCCCTTGCAACGCCCGGGTCCCACCCCGCCGCCCTGACGAACCTCCGGCTCGATCCGCTTACAACGCCCGGATCTCCCTCGCTGCCCTCACGAACCCCCCGGCCGGGCCGGGCCGCCCTCAGGGAGTCCGGCTGACCCGGGTGAAGGACTGGGTGGAGGAGTCATCGTCGCCGTAGGTGGTCATCCGGGTGTCCGAGCAGGTGAACGGCGCCCGGTTGTCGCCGTTGCCGAGGTTGCCCCCGTACTGCCGCCTGCCGTCCCGCTTCATCACGAAGGTCAGCTGCCCCGAATACCCGCTGAAGTAGGCCTGCCCGCCGCGCGTCTCGATGCGGTACTTGATGGTGCCCTTGATGGTCTCTTCCCACTTCCGCCCCTTGACGGTCGCGGTCAGCGGTTTGAGTCCACCCCAGGCGTCCACCGCGCGGCCGTCCGGCCAGATCCGTGTGATGGCGCCGCCGGTGCTGGTGAAGCGCGCCTCAACGCCGTTCATCGGCTCGTTGATGACCTGCATCGACACCATCCGCCAGGTCCCCACCAGACAGGGGTCGAGCAACGGATTGACCGGCTTGCTGGCCGCCGGCTTGGCCGAAGCCTTGGAGGGCACAACCGCGAGAGCCGCGCCCTTGCTAGGGCTGACTTCCCGGCCACGCCCACCGTCATCATCCCGAGACCACGCGAACCACAAAACCGGCGCCGCAACCACGACGGCGACAGCCGCCCCCACCGCCACCAACACCCTGCCCGACACACCCCGCCGCCCAGCACCCCCACCTTCAAGCGCCGCAGGCGTCAAAGGCACCGGCCGCGGCTGCCGCGGAACAGCCGCCACCCCGAACCCCGAAACCGCCCCCTCGACAGCCGTCGGGTGCAGAGCCTCGCCCGCCTCCCGAGGAACATCCCGTCCAGCAGCCGTCAACGCTGACACCGGAGGCGCAGAGATCGACGGCGCAGCGACCGGCGAGTTGGGGCCTGTCGACGCTGGGCCCATCGACGCTGGGGTTGTTGAGGTTGGGATAGCCGAGGTTGGGATAGCCGAGGTTGGCGCATCCAGCAGCGCCTCCCCGGTCGCCGGGCCTGGGACGGCCTGCTTAGGGACAGTAGCTGGACCGTGGTCGGGCACCGTCGCATCAGCCGCCGTGACAGCCACCTCGGTGTCCAGCCCATCGGAAGCACCCGCCGAAGCGACAACCTCGGTGTTCCCGCCAAAGACAGAGCCCGCCGGTGAAGCAGCTTGGCCGCGTCCGCCCGCGGTAGCCCTGGCCGAATCGATCGCCTCGGCGCTCTCGCTGTCATTACTGCCGGCCGGAGCAGCGGAGTTCCCGGCGTCGGCTACCACCGTTCCCGCCGCGGGCACAGCGACCGTCTCGACATCGGACCGCGCTTCGGCTTCAGTCTCGGCCGGAAGATGACCTGACAATCCGGCAGCCTGGGTCCCGGAGGCGACGGTCACAGATCCAGCACCCGCTTGCCCGGCGGGCCCGGTCGCAGAGGTTGCGCCTGGCAACGCGGCGGCCTCGGTCACGCAATCGGCACCCTGTAGCCCCGAAGGCTCCGTTGCAGAGCCAGCATCCGGCGAACCCACCGGCTCGGTCTCGGCCGGGGAGGCGCCCGGCGACCAGGCAGGCTCCGTCACAGAATCGGCACCCGGCGAACCCACCGGCTCGGTCGTGGCCGGGGTGGAGGCCAACACCGCGCCGGGCGGAAGTGGGGTGTTCTCGGGGAAGACGGCTGCGGTGGGGCCTTCGGGGGTGTCGTGGGAGGTAGGAGCGGCCAGGGTTGGTGGGGGCGCTACGGCGGTGTGGTCGCGGTCGGGGTCGGTGAAGCGGGATTTGCGGCTCGGCGCGGGCAGGAAGCGGGAGAGGCCGCGGCGGTGGGCTGGGGGCGTACTCGGGTCGGGGGTTTTGGCGGCGTTGAGCAGCAACGGCCTGGCCTGGTCGGAGGTCAGGCGGCGCTCGGGGTCCTTCTCCAGGAGGCCCTTGATAACGGGCCACAGCTGGCCGCCATGGGCGGGTGGCTCGGGGCGGGACGACAGGATCGCGGCAATGGTCGTCTGGGTGTCCTCGCGGTGGAAAGGGGATCGGCCGGTCATCGTCAGGTAGAGGGTGACGCCCAGGGACCAGAGGTCGGCGGCGGCGGTGGCGGGCCTGCCGTTGATGCGTTCGGGCGGCATGAAGGCCGGCGAGCCGATCATCTGGCCGGTGACCGTGATGGCGGTGGCGTCGTCGAGGGCGGCGATGCCGAAGTCGGTGAGCACCACGCGGTCGGTGTCGAGCAGGATGTTGGCCGGTTTGACGTCCCGGTGCAGGACGCCCTGGCGGTGGGCGGCCCTGAGCGCGTCGAGCACCCGCAGGCCGATCTCGGCGGCGCGCTGGGCGGGCACGACGCCGGTCTCGCGGATCAGGTCGGCCAGGGACCGCCCGTCGATCAGCTCCATGACGATCCACGGGCGACCGGCCTCGGTGACCACGTCGTGCACGGTGATGATGTCGGGGTGTCTCAGCCGGGCCGCGGCCTGGGCCTCGCGCAACGCCCGCCGGACCAGCGGGTCGCCGGCGTCGACCGGACCGTCGCCGGCCCCGGGGAAGTAGATCTCCTTGATGGCCACGTCGCGGCCGAGCAACTCGTCGTGGGCGTGCCAGACGGCGCCCATCCCGCCCCGCCCGAGCCGTCGCACAAGCCGGTAACGCCCCGCCACGATCCTTGTCGTCCCCCCGGCCATGCCGCGCAATCTACCGTCCTCCCCTGTCCCACCCGCCTCCAGTGCCAGCGTGCGTCCCACCGTCAAGTCACCCGCGCCACGAACACGAAAAGGCCCAGCAGGCCAGCCGCGCCACGAGCACCAAAAGGCCTGCCAGGCCAGCCGCGCCACAGGCACGAAAGAGCCTGGCAAGCCAGCCGCGCCACGAACACCACAACGCCCAGCACGCCAGCCCCGGCCACAGACACGAAAAGGCCCGGCAGGCCGAGGCCTGCCGGGTCAAGAAAGGACGGGAGAGGTGGAGACGGAGGTCAGATGAAGGAGCGGATGATCACGACCGCGAGGAAGACGACGATGAACGAGAGGTCGATGCCGACGCCGCCGAGGCGGAGGGGCGGGAGGACGCGGCGGACGGGGCCCAGGACGGGTTCGGTCGCGGCGTGGACGCCGTGGGTCGCGCGGGAACGGAACGTGCCGGGCACGCTGGGGCCGGCCAGCGCCACCGACCAGTCGAGGACGGCTCGGGCGACGAGCAGCAGCTGGAACAGCAGCAGCACGAAGCTCACCAGAGCGAGCACGGGACCCATGGAACTCCTTCGTACTGAGGTAGCGAGCGAACCTCTACTCTGCGTCACTCAGTTGTGAGAACGCTGAGTTCCGGCTGAGGGTTTCCACGGTACGGCCAGGGGAAGCCGCACCGTGAAGGTCGCGCCCTGGCCCAGCCGCCCGGCCGCGCTGATCGTGCCGCCGTGGCCGGTCACCACCTCGCGCAGCAGCGCCAGGCCGAGGCCGAATCGTCGTTCGTCGCTGCCGCCGCGGTGGAAGCGGTCGAACATCCGCTCGGCGCCGGCCGGGTCGAAGCCTTCCCCGGTGTCGGCCACCACCAGCTCGACCTGACCGGCGACGGGGGCGACGGAGATCGCGATGCGGTCACCCGGATGGGTGTGCCGCAGCCCGTTGGTGATCAGCTCACCGACCACGCGGCGCAGCGCCGATTCGATGCCGGTGACCGGCAGGGGATCGTCGGGCCGGGTCAGCGTCAGGGTCACCCCTTGCTCGGCGGCCCGGTCGACGTCGGCGGCGGCCGAGGACTCGACCAGGGCGGCCAGGTCGATCGGCCCGTCGGGCGACGACGCCGGCGCCGCGGCGAGGCGGGCCGAGAGCAGCAGTTCGTCGACGATCTCGCCGAGCCGCCGGGTCGCGCCGACCAGCCGGTCGAGTTCGGCGTTCTGGCCGCCGGGGTCGGACCGGCTGAGCCGCCGGGCGATGAGCTGGGCCCGGGTGTGCACCTGCGCGATCGGCGTACGCAGCTCATGGCTGGCGTCGGCGACGAACCGCCGCTGCCGGGTGAGCGCCTCGGCCAGCGGCCGGACCGCCTGGTGCCCGACGACCATGGCGGCGAACCCGGCCGCGACCAGCCCGACGAGGGCGGCCAGGGCCAGCGCGAGCAGCAGGTGGCGCCGGTCGGCGAGCTGGTAGCGGGCGTCGAACACGACCTGCACGATGTCGGCGCCGCGGGCCTGGGTGCGTACGTGGTAGACGGTGTCGCCGCTGGGCACCGCGGTGACCCGGACCTCGCCGCGGGCGGCCGCGTCCATGTCGGCGAGCAGCGGGAACCCGGCCGGCGCCGGCGCGCGGCCGGTGGTCAGCACGCCGTCGCGGCGGACGATCTGCCACACGCAGTTGGGCGGCCCGGACGGGTCGGCGCTCGCCACCGCGGTGGCGAGCTCGCGCTGGATGAGGCTGTCCTGCGAGCGGACGAGCGCGAAGTAGGCCACGCCGCCGATCATCGCGACCGACGCGCAGACGATCAGCCCGACCACGATGCCGACCCGGAAGCGGGCGCGGCAGACGACGGCGAGTTCGTCGGGCTCGAGCTGGAGGCCGGTCCTCACGACAGGGCCCCGAGCCGGTAGCCGAGCCCGTGCACGGTCTTCACCGCGCCCCGGCCGAGTTTGCGCCGCAGGTAGTAGACGTAGGTGTCGACGATGGAGGCGGCCGCCGCCTCGTCGAAGACCCGGCGCCGCAGCTCGTTGCGGGAGTGCACCGCGTTGGGCCGGGCGGCCAGCACCCGGAGCAGCTCGAACTCGCGGGCCGACAGTCCGACCCGGCCGCCGTCGGGCAGTTGCACGTCGCGCAGCGACAGGTCGAGCAGGCCGCTGCCGATCCGCAGCGCGTCGGCGGGCTCGGGCACCCGCCGGCACAGGGCCCGGACCCGGGCGCACAGCTCGTCCAGGTCGAAGGGTTTGACCAGGTAGTCGTCGGCGCCGCCGTCCAGCCCGGCGATCCGGTCGCCGACGGTGCCGAGCGCGGTGAGCATCAGCGCCCGGGCCGTGCAGGCCCGGGCGCGCAGCTTGGTGACCAGCGCGAGACCGTCGAGGGCGGGGAGCATCCGGTCGACGACCAGCACGTCGTACGGCCGGGTGAGGCCCAGGTGGAGGCCGCGCTGACCGTCGGCCGCGTCGTCCACGACGTACCCGTCGTCGGCGAAGGTTTCGGTCAGCATTTCCCTGAGCTCGGCATCATCCTCGACCAGGAGAAGCCGATGCGACCTGGCAGCGACGCGCATCCATCGACAATCGCATATGTCTCTACACTTGAACCTGTGATTTTTGACTCAGCAAATATTCGGACCGTCCGGTCCTGATCTCCCGGCGCTCGATCCAGCTCAGCAGGGGCGTGGTCATCAGCGTGGTGACCAGCGCGACGACCACCAGGACGGTGAACATGGCCCGGTCCACGATGCCCGCCTCCAGGCCCACGTTGAGGGCGATGAGCTGCATCAGACCGCGGGCGTTCATCAGCGCGCCGACCCGCAGGGCGACCGGCTGCGGCTCGCCGCGCCAGCGGGCGGCCATCCAGCAGGCCCCGAACTTGCCGGCGACCGCGAGCGTCACGCAGGCGATCGCGAAGAGCAGCACCCTCGGGTCGGAGAGCAGGCCGAACTCCGTACGCAGGCCCGAGAACGTGAAGAAGAGCGGCAGGAACACGGTGGACGCCACCGGGTTGACCGTGTCCACCACCTTCTCGGCCCGCGGCACGTGCGGCATCAGCGCGCCGACCACGAAGGCGCCGAAGACCGCGTAGAGCCCGATCTCGTCGGTGTACCAGGCGACCAGGAACAGCAACGCCACGGTGGCGAGCAGGCGGGTGCGGTCGTCCAGCCGGTCGCTGGTGACGAGCGCGCGGGTGACCCGCCGCCCGAAGAACAGGGCCGCCGCGGCGAACAGCACCGCCCCGCCGATCGTGATCAGCGCCGACGTGAAGACGCCCGAGGCGAACGCCAGGACCAGGGCCAGCCCGATCCAGGCCACGGCGTCGTCGATGGCGCCGCTGGCCAGCGCGACCGAGCCGTGCCGGGTCCCGGCGTGCCCGCGCTCGGTGATGATCCGGGCCAGCATCGGGAAGGCCGTGATGGCCAGGGCCACGCCGACGAAGGCGGCGAGCACGCCCAGCGACACGCCGGGCGGCCGCAGCGGCACGAAGCGGTCGGTCGCGACCACCAGGCCGGCGCCCAGCACCAGCGGCACGGTGATCCCGGCCAGCGACACCGCGCCCGCCGTACCGCCCAGGCCGGTGATCTTGTGGCCGCTGAACGCGTACCCGGCCTGGAACATGAACAGCACCAGGCCGACCTGGCCCAGCACGTAGAGCACGGGCAGCAGCGGGGCCGGGAACAGCGCGTCCTGCACGCCGGGCAGCAGCAGGCCGAGCAGGGACGGCCCGAGCATCACGCCGGCCAGCATCTCGCTGACCACCGGCGGCTGGCCGACCTTGCCGAGCAGCCAGCTCACCAGCTTGCAGAAGATCAGGATCACCGCCACCGCGATGAAGAAGCGAGGCGCCAGTTCAGTGGGTGTCACGTGCGTACCTCCTCGAAATAGCGCGCGCACAGCCGCTGCCGGCGGGCGTCGATGACCATGTACGTGCCGAGGACGAGCTGGATCAGGCTGCGGCCGGCGTCCTCCCAGCGGTCGCGAATCCTGAGAAAACCGAGCTGGAGCCCCCCGGGCGGAGAAACGGACGGCGGGGTGAGATAGGCCGGGCCGCGGGAGGGAAGGGAGCGGGGGTGCGCGGCGGAAGATGCCAAGGCGAAATGCCGCAGGACCGTACGCACGGCCGCCCGCAACATCACCGGCGCCGACCCCCGCGCGGGGCAGGCCCGGTTGGCCGTAACACCGAAGGGGATGAAGTGTGCGTCCGCGCGGCGCAAGGTCAGCCAGCGCGAGGGGTCGAAGGAAGGGTCTGACGCGGCACCCGTGCGCTGGTAGGCCAGGTAGTTGAACAGCAGCACCGACCCGGCGGGCAGGACGATGCCCGAGGGCAGGGCGATCTCGTCCGAGGTGATCCGGTGCGCCACCCCGAACAGCGGATGCACCCGCAACGTCTCGTCGATCACGCGGTCGATGGCGTCGTCGTCAGCCACCGGAGAAAGAACGCCAGGAGAGCCGGCGACCGACAGCAGGACGTGGGCCATCGCCTCGGACATCTGCACGACCGCGGTGTTGAAGAACGCCCCCTGCAGGTACCACGCGGTCTCCTGCGAAGTGAACGGTTCCGGCAGCGTGACCGGACAGGTCCCGTTTTCGATGCGGCGCAACAGGTAGCGGGTCATCGCGTGGCGGCGGTCCATGTGCCGCAGCCGGGTGCCCTTGAGCGCGCTCACCACGTCGTCCGCGTTGGCCACGATCAGCTCGCGCGCCTCGGGCGGGCACGGCTCGCCGAAGACCAGCTCGTGGTAGACCTCGGCCCAGACCGGCATCATCAGGTCGCGCAGCCGCACCAGGCTGGTCCGGTCGCCCGGCAACTCCGTCAGCACACGACGGGTGGCCGCGGCGGCCAGTTCATAGGACCGCTGATGGGGTACGGCGAGCACCCGCCGCGTGGTCCGGGCGACGGTCCGGTACCGCTCGCCCGGCTCCAGGTGCTCCTGGTGCATCTGCGGACCGGGCGCCAGCCAGTACCAGAACAGGTCGGAGAGCCCGGCGCCCCGGCTGCGCCCGTCGGCGGCCGGGTGGGCGTACACCAGCTCGAAATCCTCCGGGCCGACCAGCGGACCCGGCACCGGAACGCCCTCCTCGCCGTTCACCCGCGCGAAGATCCACTCCCGGAGGCGGACCACCGCCCTCTGTGCCTCCCGATCGAAGGAAGAATGCCGGCGATCATGACGCTCGCTTCGCTCGGTCATGACGCGGCCACCATGGAGGCGTCGAGGTCGGCGGGGGTGCGGGCCCCGGCCAGCGCCAGCACGTGATCGAGGTCCGCTTCGAACATCGCCAACACGTCGTGTACGCCCGGAGCGCCGCCCGCCGCGAGTCCCCACAGGACGGGCCGCCCCAGCAGCACCGCGGTCGCGCCCAGGGCCAGCGCGACCAGCACGTCCGCGCCACGGCGCACGCCGCCGTCGACCAGCACCGGCACCCGCCCGCCGACCGCCGCCACGACCGCGGGCAGCGCGTCCAGCGTGGCGACCGCGCCGTCGAGCTGGCGGCCGCCGTGGTTGGAGACGATCACCCCGGCCACGCCGGCCGCCACCGCCGCCGAGGCGTCGGCCGGGTGCAGCACGCCCTTGACCAGGATCGGGAGCCCGGTCACCCCGCGCAGCCAGGCGATCGTGTCCCAGCCGAGGGTGTCGTCCATCGCGATGTCCCGCACCCGGCCGTCCGCGTCGCGCATGTTCTCGCAGGCCAGGCCGTCCGGCAGGTCGACGAATCGATTTCGGCGGTCGCGGTCGCGGCGGCCGAACACCGGCGAGTCGGCGGTGACCACGAGAGCGCGGCAGCCGGCCTTCTCCGCCCGCTGCACCACGGCCGCGGTGAACGCCCGGTCGGGCTGCGGGTAGAGCTGGAACCACAGCGGGCCGCCGGCCTCGGCGATCCGCTCGACCGGCTCGGTGGCGGCCATGCTGACCGTCAGCACGGTCCCGGTGGCCGCGGCCGCCTTCGCGGTGCCGGATTCGCCGTCGGCGTGCGCGAGCCGGTGGAAGGCGGTGGGAGCGACGAGGATGGGCGTCCTGGAGACGCCGCCGGGCAGAACGACGCGAAGGTCGCGGGGACCGGTGGCGCGCAGGACCCGGGGCACGATCTGGCGGCGCTCGAAGGCGGCGATGTTGGCGCGCAGGGTGCGCTCCTCCCCCGCCCCGCCCGCGAAGTAGTCCCAGTAGACCGGTTCGAGCACGCGACGGGCGCGGTCGGCCAGCTCGGTCAGCGCCCGCACGCCTCAGCCCTCGGCGCCGGTGAGGCACCGCCGGACAAACTCGACCAGGGGTTTGACGTGCACCTCGGGCCGGTTCCACTCGTTCTCGAGGTTCTCGGCGAGGTGGTGGGTGGCGACGAGCACGCCCTCGCGGTGGTAGCGGACGACCGGGTGCAGGTAGGCGGCGTCGTGCGCCCGGCTCGCGTCGTCCTGGGAGATCCGGTTGATCGTGACGTCGAACGGGTCGACCTGGTCGTGGCCGGGCCCGTACTCGAGGGTCACCGCGAAGGCGTGGTCGTACTCGTGGTCGGCGGTCATCAGGCCGGTCTCGGTGAAGTACGAGACCGGCACCTCCTCGTGATAGCGCGCCTCTTCGCGGGAGACGGTCACGACATCGGCGAGTACGCCGAACTGCTGCCACAGCCCCGAACTGCGGTTCACCCGCTCGACGATGGACTCGGTGATCGCCTCCGGCATTGGGTCATGGGTGGCGGACGGCCAGGGCCGATTGGCGTACCTTCGATTGAGGATTTTGTGGAGCGCGCGCACCGCATAGCGGAAGCCGTGGACGAAACCGCTGGTGGATTTCTTGAAATCGCGTTCCTGGCTGATCGTGCCGGCGAAGAACAGGCCGGGCACGTTGACCGATTCCCATTCGGGCGTCTGCGCCGGGAAACGGTCGTTGATGGCCAGCTGCGGGCGGCAGGACTCGTCGAAGATCGACGCGTCGAACGCGAATCCGGTGCACGCCAGCACCCGGTCGTAGCGCAGTTCCTTCAACACTTCGCCGGAACGGGTGAAACCGAACGTCACCAGGAAACCGTCGCCGTCCCGCTCGATGTTGCGGA
Source organism: Actinoplanes sp. NPDC051470 (assembly GCF_040682035.1). Taxonomy (NCBI): domain Bacteria; kingdom Bacillati; phylum Actinomycetota; class Actinomycetes; order Micromonosporales; family Micromonosporaceae; genus Actinoplanes; species Actinoplanes sp. NPDC051470. Next base: position 91,964 of record NZ_JBFBAA010000029.1, on the reverse strand, counting down.
CGTGGCCGTCGAGCACCGCGTTGGCCGATTTCAGTTGATACGTGTCGAGGAAATTGTTGTTCACGGCCCGGAGATGGCCGACGTAATGGGTGCGCCAGGCCATCCGCACCGAATGCGGGCCGGCCACATGGATCAGCGTGGTCGTCTCCATCAGCGCGTCGGCGGTCTCGAAGGCCGAGTTGCCCTTGCCGATGATCAGCACCCGCTGATCGAGGAAGTCCCGCGGGTCCACCGACATCTCGGTGTACTTCTCGGCCAGCCCGAAACCGGGGATGCCGGGCTCGTAGGCCTTCGAGACGCCGGTGGCGACGATGACGCGGCGCGCCTCGATCTCGTCGTTCACCACGAACACGTCATCGCGGCGGGCGATCTTCGTGACCCGGGTCTGGTAACGGACCTTCACGCCGGTCTTCGCGGCGAAATCGGCCAGGTACCGCACCATCACGTCGGCGTCCGGGAAATAGCGTTCGGTGTATCCGGTGAATCGCAGCGCCGGGTCGTCGCTGAGCAGCGAATTCCAGTCGAGCCGCAGGTTCAGCTCGGGGTCGTCGGATCCGGTGTGCGGTTTGTTGATGGAAATGAGCTGCCGGTGCCGCGGGAAACGCGTGAAGAACGCCCCCGGCCGGTCGGCGCCCTCCAGCACCAGATAGTCGCTTCGCCCTTCGGCCTCCAGCTGTGCCGCGAGCTGGAGGCCGGCCGGCCCGGCCCCGATGATCAGATAATCGACCGTCACGATCGGGACGCTAGGGCGCGTCTCTCAGAGAAATTTCAGCCGCCGTGCGCACATCGGCCTCCAGCGGACGGTCCGGGTCGATCGGCGGGATCGCCTCGGCCAGGCGGTCGTGGAGCGCGGCGCAGGCCGGCGCGGTGGGCCGGCGGGCTCCGGCGTGTACGGCCTGCCGGAGCCCGAGGGCCAGCGAGCCGGCGATCAGCCGCAGCAGCCCGGCCTGATCCAGCGCGCGCAGGGCGCCCTGCGTCCCGAGCGGCACCACGTCCTGGTTGTGCAGGTTGGTCGGCACGCTCTGCATGCTGGCCGGCAGCGCGTCCCGGCGGATCTCGGTGATCAGCGCGGTCGACGCGAGCTGCACGCCCTGCAGGCCGTGCTGGCGGCCCGGACCGGCGGCCAGCATCGGGGGCAGGCCGGTGTTGCGGTGCGGGTCGACGAGCAGGTCGAGCTGGCGCTCGGCGAGGTTGCCGAGCTGGGCGATGACCATCGTGAGCAGGTCGGCGGCGAAGGCGGCGGGCTGGCCGAAGAAGTTGCCGCCGTGCAGGACCGCGTCGTCGCCGGGGAAGAACAGCGGGTTGTCGCTGACCGCGCCCAGGTCGGCGGCGACGACGGCGTCGATGTGCCGGAGGGCGTCCTCGGCCGCGCCGAGCAGCTGCGGGGTGCAGCGGATGCTGTACGGCTCCTGGAGCGGCCTCGTCCCGCTCGGTTCCACCCCGCGGAGAAATTCGCGCATCTGCCCGGCCACGTGCGCCGCGCCGGGATGGTTGTAGCGCGCGATCAGTCGTGCATCAAGGAACTGCGGGTCACAGCCCAGCAGGTCGGTCAGAAGCGCGGTCAGGTGTTGCAGGGCGTGATGGATCTTGCGCACCTCGATCAGGGCGAGCCCGAGCGCGGCCGTCGTCACGGACGTGCCGTTGACCAGGGCGAGCGCGTCGCGACCGTCCAGTGGCAGCGGGGTCAGGCCCGCGTCGGCCAGGGCCTCGGCGGCCGGCTTGCGCTCGCCGTTCAGGTACGCGTGACCGCGCCCGCGCAGCGCCTGGGCGGCCGCGCCGAGCGGGATCAGGTCCCCGCTCGCGCCCACCGAGCCGTAGCGCGGCATGGCCGGGGCGAACGTGGTGCCCAGCATCGCGATCAGCGCGTCGATCACGTGCGGCGAGACGCCCGACGCGCCCTGGGCGAGCGACCACACCCGGATCAGCATCGCCGCCCGGGCCACCGCCGGCGGCAGGTCCGGGCCCTGGCCCGCGCCCAGGTGCGCGAGCGTGTTGTCGGCCTGGTCGGCGAGGTCGGCCCGGCCCGCGTACCCGACCAGCGCTCCGAAGCCGGTGGTGGCGCCGTAGACCGCGCGGTCGTCGCCGAGCGCCTTGCTCAGGAACTCCCGCGAGGCGGCCACCCGGTCGCGAACCTCGGGGCCGGCCGTCACCGTGACCGGAGCGGCCGCCGTGGCCAGCAGATCGGCGGTGAGCGGGGCGCCGAGATCGATCTGTGTCGTCATGGCCGCACGCTAGACACGGTTTCTCAGAACGCTCTGATCTGCGCCGAATACGGTCCGTGCGCATGACCCACGAGTACGTGATCATCGGCGCCGGTCCGGCCGGGCTCCAGCTCTCCGCCCAGTTCCAGCGGGACGGCCGGGACCATGTGGTCCTCGAGGCCGGCGCGTCGGCGGGCACGTTCTTCCAGACGTATCCGCGGCACCGGCAGCTCATCTCGATCAACAAGATCCACACCGGGTCCGCGGATCCCGAGTTCAACCTGCGGGCCGACTGGAACTCGCTGCTCACCGATGATCCGGCCAAGCTGTTCGGGCGCTACAGCTCGCGCTACTTCCCGGCCGCCGACGACCTCGTGCGCTACCTCGCCGACTTCTCCCGCGGGCTGCCCGTCCGCTACCACACCCGCGTCACCAAGATCGCTCGTCGCGACGACGTGTTCGTCCTGAACGACGAGATCGAAGCGCGCCGGGTCGTCGTCGCCACCGGGGTCTCCCAGCTCTACGTCCCGGCGGACATCCCGGGCATCGAGCTGTGCGAGCGGTACGACACGTTCGACACCGACCCGGCCTCGTTCACCAACCAGCGGGTGCTGATCATCGGCAAGGGCAACTCCGGTTTCGAGACCGCCGACGCGCTGGTCGAGCATGCGGCGGTCATCCACGTCGCCGGCCCGCACTCGGTCCGGCTGGCCTGGCAGACCCACTACGTCGGCCACCTGCGGGCGGTGAACAACAACTTCCTCGACACCTACCAGCTCAAGTCGCAGAACGCGGTCCTCGACGGCACCATCGAGGAGATCACCGCACGCTCCGAGGGCGGCTTCCGGATCCGGTTCCGCTACGCCCGGACGGTCGAGGCGACCCGGGAGATCGAGTACGACCGGATCATCGCGTGCACCGGTTTCCGCTTCGACGCGTCCATCTTCGACCCGTCGTGCCGTCCGACCCTGGTCATCAACGACCGGTTCCCGGCCCAGACCTCCGCGTACGAGTCGGCGAACGTGCCCGGCCTCTACTTCGCCGGGACGCTCACCCAGCAGCGCGACTTCAAGCGGTCGACCAGCGGCTTCATCCACGGCTTCCGGTACGGCGTACGCGCGCTGTCCCGGATCCTCGACCAGCGGCACCACGACACGCCATGGCCGGCGCGCCCGCTCGACGCCACGCCGGAGGCGATCACCGACGCGATCATCGCCCGGATCAACGTGACGTCGGCGCTGTGGCAGCAGTTCGCGGTCCTGGCCGACGTGGTGCGGTTGTCCGCTCCGGCGTACCTGGAAGAAGTGCCCGTGGCGTACCTGAAGGAGGGCGGTCTCGGCGACGGCCCGGTGCTCGCCGTGACCCTGGAGTACGGTCCCGACCACGACCAGGTCGACCCGTTCGACATCACCGTCCCGCGGATCGCCGAGAACGACGCGACCGCCGCCCACGACGCCAGCTACCTGCATCCCGTGGTCCGCCTCCATCGCGACGGCCGGGTGCCGGCCGAGCACCACCTGGCCGAGAACCTGGAGAACCACTGGAACCTGCCCGCCGTCCACCACCAGCCGCTGGCCCAGTTCGTGAAGGCCGTGCTGGCCGACCATGTCTGACCTGCTGGACCTGCTGACCCCGGCGGCACGGCCGGTCTTCGAGCACCGGGGCCGATCGGTCACCGCCGGCGAGATGCTCGCCATGACCGGCCGCATCGCCACCGGCCTGCGCGCCGCCGGCATCGGCCCCCGCACCGGCGTGGCGGTCCGGCTCGGCGTCCATCCCGCGGCGTTCGCGGCCCTGCTGGCCTGCTTCGCGTCCGGCGCGCGCGTGGTCGGCGTACGCCCGGGCCTCGCTCTCGACGAGTCCGACATCCTCCTCGACGAGGAACGCCTGGCCTCCCTGCTGTCCCACCCCGACCAGGGAATCCACGTCGCGGCGCGCCCGTCCGACATCGCCCGCGTCATCCTGACCAGCGGCAGCGCGGGAAAACCGAAAGGCTGCATGCAGACGTACGCCGGGATGAGCGCCGGGTGGGCCGCCAGCCCGTCCCGCTGGCCCGCCGCCGTCCAGGACCTGGCCACCCGCCTGGACCGCTTCCTGGTCTTCGGCTCCCTCAACAGCCAGGTCATGTGGGAGTACGCCACCCTGACCCTGGCCGCCGGCGGCACCCTGGTCACGGCCGACCCGCCCGGCCTCCCCGGCGCGGCCGTCCGCCACCGGGCCACGGCCCAGGTCATCACCGTCGGCAAGCTGAACCAGCTGGTCCGCGCGGCCCCGCCGTCGGTCGGCCCGCTCCGCGCCCTCCTGGTCTCCGGCTCCCCCCTCGACCCGGCCCGCCTGGCCGCGGCCCTCGACTTCCTGGGCCCGATCGTCTTCCACGGCTACGGCCAGACCGAAACCGGCATGATCAGCATGCTGACCCCGTCGGAAACCTCGCACCTGGACACCGTCGGCCGCCCGCCCCCCATGGTCACCACCCAGATCCGCGACGGCGAACTGTTCGTGAAGACCCCCGCCCAGGCCGTCGGCTACCGGAACGACGCGGTGGAGACCGCCGCGGTGTTCCAGGACGGCTGGGTCCGCACCCGCGACCTGGCCACCCTCGACGACCAGGGCTACCTGCGCCTGAACGGCCGCACCCGGGACGTCATCATCGTGCACGCCACCCTGGTCTACGCCGTGCCGATCGAGCGGGCCCTGGCCGCCCACCCGGCGATCGCCGAGGCCTACGTGGCCGGCGCCCCCGACGAGGACACCGGCGAGGCGGTCCACGCCTTCATCGTCCCCGCGACCCGCCCCGTGCCGCCTCTCCCCCAGCTGCGCGCCTGGGTGACATCCCACCTGAGCGAGGCCGCCGCCCCCGCCACGGTCACCGTCATCGACGAGGTCCCCCTGACCGCCACCGGCAAGCCCGACAAGCACGCCCTCCTCAGATCGATCACCAACAATTAGGCGCCGCTCAGCTTCCCGCCGTACCCCTCAGAGCTTCTTGCCGCAGGCGTAGCCGCCCTCGGGCACGCCCGCGAGGTTCCGCCCCAGGGAGAACGACTGATCGGTGCCCCGGGGACAGGGCTTCGGTGAGATCTGCGTCAGTCTGAACTGGGGCGTGCCGTCGGAACCGTCGCACGGGACCTCGTCGATGGACTCGCCGTCAACGTTCACGCAATCCCCGGTGTCGATGGTTCCGCCGCCTTCGCCCGGGTCACCCGGGTGAGGCGCCTTGAGGTTGCGTGCACAGAAGTAGCCGAGCGTCTTGCTCCCCGGCTGGCTCAGCGCCAGGTCGGTCCGCGGCGGGCAGTCCGGCGTCAGGCCGAAGCGCTGGTTGCCCTCGGCCGTGCTCACCTTCGTCACCTGGGCCTGCGCTTCCGGTGCGGAGCAGGCTGCCTTGTGCCAGCTTCCGCCGGCCTCGGAGACACAGTCCGAGACCTGGAGCGGCGTGGAGTAGTCAGGCGGTCGTACCGGAGCCCCCGGCGCACCGCCGTGCTCCACTTCGATGCCGACACTGCAACCGGACAGCAGGATCAGTACGACGCCGACGACACCCGCCCAGACCCGCACATCGTCCTCCCCGGACCGCTGACACCACCTTATCGACGCCGCGCCCCGGAGTGAATCCCCGGCGGCCGTCCAGCGTCTACGGTTGATGGAAGAAGCCCTGATGCGCCATCCTCATTGCGCCGGCATCGCCATAGGCAGGTGACACGCACATGACACCGACCACGATCACGGTTCACTACCTGAACCTGCTGCCGGCCCTGCTGGTCAGCGCCATGGTGACCGTGATCAGCGCGCGCACGCTGCGCCGCACTCAGCGACTGCGTCATCACGGCATCGCGACTCAGGCACGAGTGCTCACCTCCACGGTCCTGGACGCCAATGTGGAGTATCCACCGAAACGCGCCGTCGACGTGGCGTTCCGCACCTCCGCCGGCCGGGACGTCACCACGACCGTCAAGTTCCGCGCCGACCGCTACACCGCCACCAGTGACCTCATTCCCTTGCGTTACGACCCGGACGTTCCCGAGTCGGCCATGCTGGACGTGGGTGCACGCCCTGGTCTGCGCGAGGTCCGTTTCAGCGTCCTGGGTATCGTGCTGGCCGCGCCCGTCGCCGTTCTCATCACGGGCGTGCTGCTCATCGAAACCGCGATGGTGGCCCTGGCTCCGTTGATGAACCGCTGACGTCCCTCACGTCGGCGCCCCGCCCTCACGTCGGTACCCCGCCCCCACGTTGTGCCCTCCCCGCGTCGTGCCTGCTCCCGCTGGGCGCCGGGCCTCGCGCTGGTCATGGGCTGAGCCGGGTTGCCAGGCGCCCGGGCTGCCCACTCACCCTCGCTGCCGCCCCTCACCCCCGCTGCCCGGCACCGGTGGCGGGTCCTGACGGTGTCCGGGCGGACGACGCCGTGTTGCCCTACCACCGTCCGTGGCAGTGGTAGGCCCCGACGGTATCCGGGGCCGTAACGCCGGGCTGTTCTACCACTGTTCGTGACGGTGGTAGACCCGCGACGTCACACCGCCCGCGGCCCTGCGACTACGCGGCTCGGCAGGGAGAGTCAGCGGCGGCAGGGAGGGCGAGCGGGCGCCTGGTGCCTCTGAAGCTCCATTCACGACCAGCGCGAGCGGCGTCGGCGCAGACCTCCACCCGGAAACGTCTCTAACGCCGCCGAAGCCGTCGCCGCACGTGGCATCGCCTGAGGACGTCAGGGGGCCGGATCCGCAAGAAGTGGAGCCGCATCGAGGCCGATCGAAAGATAAACGCGGCGCACCGCCGCCGCCCCCGCCCTCTGGGTGGGCGATTAACGTATCGCGCGAATCCGGCGATCACGCCGTTGTCCACAGGCGGAGGGGCGTGATTCAGGCCGCATTAACGCCCGGGGCGTTCAGGCTGATCTCGGGGTCGTCCGGCGACCACCGGACGAGGCGCTGGTTCACCTCGGGACAGAGGTACGCCGTGTGACCCGGCGTGGCGAGCCGCCTGGTTCTGTCGCGCAGCGACGAAGGGTGACCCCTCACGCACGTCGCCGGGAGGGTGGCCGCGGAAGCGGAGCGTGCGGCCGCCCGGACGGGCCCTCGGCGGGAGCGACGGTCGGCACCACGCACCCGGCTACGACATCGCGATTTTGACCTTTGTGGGGAAAGACCCTCTAAGATCGATGATTGTCCATATGTGACATGCGTCGAGCACAGGGGGAACCCCTTGCCAAGAGCCCGGCTTCTGATGGCCGCCGCGACCACCCTGCTGATCACCGGCGGCACGCTCGTGGTGACCGGCGGCGCGGCCCAGGCCAACGAGTACTACAACAGCATCGAGAGCGCCTCGCCGGCCAACGTCGACTGGATGAGCCGGGTGCCGGGTGACACGAACCTGGCCCGGCTCTCGGTGCCGGGCACGCATGACAGCCTGGCGCTGTGCGGATATTCGGGTGACGGCGGCGACACCTGCGACCCGCTGACCACCAGCGTCACCAAGACGCAGGAGAACCACGGCTACAGCGCGGCGACGCTCAGCACGCAGTTCGACGCGGGTGTGCGGGCCATCGACATCCGGGTGCGGGTCGACAAGGGGGACGCGGGGGTCAGCTTCACGGTTCACCACGGCACCTACTACCAGTGGGCGAACTTCGCCGATGTGCTGACCCGGGCGCGGGACTTCCTGGCGGCGCATCCTCGCGAGACGATTCTGCTGCACCTCAAGGCCGAGTGCACCGGCGAGACCGGGTCGTGCGACGACGCGGGGGGCTACGGGAACGACGAGTGGCGGCTCAAGACGCTGCGGTCGTACCTGGAGGGCAAGGCGTACACGGGCGAGGGTGACGAGTCGCAGCCGGCCACGAACTGGAGCAGCCTGTTCTGGGGGCCGTCGGTGACCGGCGCCGGCCAGGCCGACATCCCGGCGCTGGGTGAGACGCGCGGGAAGATCGTGCTGATGGGCTACCGCGGGGTGCAGGGCGGGATCTATTCGGGGTACGGGCTGAGGCAGCCCTACCCGGGCGGCGGCTCCAACGGCGAGTGGGTGCAGGACGACTACCAGGTCGATCAGATCGACGACATCGACGACAAGTGGGAGAAGGTCCGCACCCACCTGCGGAAGACCAACGGCGTCTGGGACCTGCACCGGCCGGGCGAGCGGGAGCACGTCTACGAGCCGGATTCGATGTACGTCAACTACACCAGCGGCTCCGGGTCGGGCGCGCACCCGTTCACCGTGGCCGGTGGCTCGCCGACCGCGAACGGGGTCAACGAGTTCCTGATCCAGTGCCTGCACGACACCGACGGGCGCTGCCCGGAGTTCTACCCGGGGCGGGCGGACAACTTCGGCGGTGAGCCGTCGATGGCTCGGACCGGCGTGGTGATGATGGACTTCCCGGGCGGCGGCCTGATCGACGAGATCGTCGAGCGGAACACCACCGGGCCCGACCCGGTGGACGACAACGGTGGCGTCGGCGATCCGATGGAGCAGCACCCGGGCGGTGACGACGGCGGCACACGGCCGGGCGCCTCCGGTGACTGCCGGCCCGACGGCCTGGCCACCACGCCGGGGGTGTCGGTGCCGTACTGCAAGATCTATCAGAGTGACGGCCGGGAGTGGCTCGGCCAGGGCCGCAGCCGCCGGGTCGTGGCGTATTTCAACGGCGGGCGTACGGGGGCCGACGGCACGCCGCACTATCTGGTCAAGAACATCCCGTGGTCGAAGGTCACGCACCTCAACTACGCGTTCGCCACGGTCGACGGCAACCGCATCTCGGTCGGGGCGGGCGGCGCCAACAACCCGGCGATCGGCATGGAGTGGCCGGGTCAGACCGGCGCCGAGATGGACACCTCCCTGCCGTACCGCGGGCACTTCAATCTGCTGACCAAGTACAAGCGCCTTCACCCGCGGGTGAAGACGCTGATCTCGGTCGGCGGCTGGGCCGGGTCGGGCGGCTTCTACGCGATGACCACCAACACCGACGGCACGGTCAACCAGGGCGGGATCGACACGTTCGCCGGCTCGGTGGTGGACTTCCTGCGTACCTATGGTTTCGACGGGGTGGACATCGACTTCGAATATCCGACCGTGCTCGACGACACCGGCAACCCGTCCGACTGGCCGGCCGCCAACCCCCGGCGGCGCGGGCTGCCCACCGGCTACACCGCGCTGATGAAGACGCTGCGTGACTCACTGAACCGGGCCTCGGCCGCGGACAACCGGTACTACCAGCTCACGTCGGCCTCGTCGGCGTCCGGCTACCTGGTGCGCGGCATGGCCAACCAGACCGCGCTCGACCACCAGGACTTCACCAACCTGATGGCGTACGACTACCACGGCACCTGGAACGACGTGGTCGGCCCGAACGCCGCGGTGTTCGACGACGGCCGTGACCCGGAGCTGGCCGACCAGTACTCGACGCCCGAGTACGGCGGGATCGGCTACTTCAACACGAGCTGGGCTCTCAAGTACATGCGCGGCGCGCTGCAGGCCGGCCGGGTCAACGTCGGCGTGCCGTACTACACGCGCGGCTGGAAGAGCGTCACCGGCGGCACGAACGGCATGTGGGGCAGCTCGGTCAAGACCGGGTGCGAGCCGGGTACGGGGATCCGGCGCCCGTGCGGCGACGGCGCGATCGGCATCGACAACATCTGGCACGACGACACGTCGAACGGCGGCGAGCTGGGCTCCGGCACCAACCCGTTGTGGCACGCCAAGAACCTCGAGAGCAACATCCTTCCGCGGTACGCCCGGGCGGTCGGCCTGGATCCGGACGGCGACGCGGCCGACCGGCTGAGCGGCCGGTACACGCGGTTCTGGGACAACACCACGAAGACGTCCTGGCTGTGGAACGGCGCCAAGAAGGTGTTCCTGTCCACCGAGGACGAGCAGGGCATCGACGCGGTCACCGACCTGGTCCGCTCGACCGGCGCCGGCGGCGTGATGATGTGGGAGCTGGGCGGCGACTACGCCTGCCCGTCGACGGTGGACGCCGCGCATCCGTGCGGCATGGGCTACACGCTGACCACCCGGCTGAACGAGAAGCTGGGCAACAGCGGCGCCTTCGACATGAGCCTGCGCACCGGGAGCGCCGGCACCGCACCCGCGGTGACCGCGAACATCAGCGTGGACCTGGTCGACTACCCCACCCAGACGGCCAACCTGTGGCCGTTGCAGCCGACCGTCCGGGTCACCAACAACACCGGCCGCACGCTGGGCGGCGGCAAGGACACGGTCCTGTCGTTCGACCTGCCCGCCTCCACGTCCCCGCTGGTCAAGGATGCCAACTGGCAGACCGGCGAGCAGGGCGGCCAGTGGCGGCTGACCGCCGGCCCGACCTTCCACCGGGTCAGCACCACGCTCGACTACTGCCAGATCATCCCGTCCGGCCGGACGCTGGACCTGCCGATCATCTACTTCCTCCCGGTGACCGGCCCGGTCAACACCAGCCTGTCGATCGGCGGCACGGCCTACGCGCCGGTCACCGACAACCTCAAGGGCCTGGGCGCCGCGACCCCGCCGGCCGGCGGATGCAACGCCCCGAACTGGGACTCGGCCAAGGTCTACGACCCCTCGACCCAGACCGTCGAGCAGACCACGGTCAAGTACAACGGCAAGGTCTGGCGGGCCAAGTGGTGGACCCAGGCCAACATCCCGGGTACGGGCGCCGACGCCGACCACGAGCCCTGGAAACTCATCGGCCCGGCCGGCTGACCGCCGCCGCCGAGCTGCGTCAACGCAGCTCGGCGGCCAGGCCTGTGCGGAGGTAGGCGTCGACCCAGGCGGAGATGGCCGGGTCGCCCGGATCGGGACCGAGTCGCGCCGCCAGCCCCTCGACGGCCTCGCCCGAGCGGCGCAGACCCAGCGTGGTCAGCCGCCCGGACACGGACCGCAGCCGGTCGGCCATCGTGGACGGTGCGTGCCGCAGCCCTCGGTGGGCCACCTCGGCGAGCAGCGCCACCGCCTCGTCGAGCACCTGCCCGAGCGGATCATCCGTGGCGCCGGCCCGGTCCTGCGGGTCGGAGCCACGGTCGGCCGGCGCCAGGTCGGGCACCACGACGCCGTCGGCCAGCGCGAACCCGAGCGGGTCGATCAGCAGGCCGCCCCCGCCGCGCCGCACCGTGCCGGACACGAACCGCACGTCGCCGCCCAGCGCCGCGGCCATGCTGTCCAGCCGGCCCGGCACGCACGACTCGTGGGTCGCCGAGATCACCGCGGTCGCGCCGGCCGCGTCCTCGATCACCGCGTCGAGCCGCTGCGCGCCCGCGGCGTAGCCGACCGACCGCACCGACGCCACCGGGATCACCCGCACCAGCTCGGCCCGCACCCGCGCCCGGACCGGCCGGGGCGGCAACGCGTCGAGCTCGGCCGCGAGGGCGGTCAGGTCGCCGGCGATCAGCGCCGGCGGCAGGTGTTGCCAGGCGCCGCGGGACGCCATCGCCTCGGTCCGGCTCAGCCGGCGCGCGCCCAGCCGCACCGCCCGGCTCGCGCTGCGCGCCGCCGACTCGGTCACCACCGCCCCCGACGCGAGCATCCCGACGGTCACCCCGGCGACGCGGCGCGCGGCGAGTTCGGGGCCGGTCTCCGCCGACTCGTACGCCCGCCGCAGCACCAGCACGGTGGCACTGTCGGCGTGGGCCAGGAACAGGTCGACGAACCGCTCGTCCCCGGCCGCCGTGACCCGGGCGCCCAGCCCGTCCAGCCGCGCCCGGCGCAGCGGGGTCTCGGCCGCCTCGTCCGTGCCGAGCACCCGCGACCGCAGCCCCGAGCCGCCGCCGGTCACCGCCCGGTGCCGCGCGACCAGTTCGGCCAGATGGTCGGCGAGCGCCTCCGGCCGGTAGCGGGCGCTGCGTTCGCGGTAGGCCTCCAGCTGCCCGACCAGGTCGTCCACGGCGAGCAGGGGCCAGCGCATCCGCGCGGCGTCGAGCTCACGGCGTACCCGGGCGATCTCGGCGACCGGCCCCGCACCCAGATGGACCGCGCCCTCCCGCAGCACCACCCCGGCCAGCGCGACCGCCGCGTCCAGCGCGGGCCCACCGGCCGGTGTCGCGCCACCACCCACCTGCACCTGCGCGTCGGCCTGCCCCGGGGCCGTCGCGTCGGCGGCCCGGAAGGCCCACACGGCCAGCGCGATCACGTCGTCGCGCACCCCGGCGACGGCATCGGTGCGGGCGAAACCCAGGTCCTTGGGTACGAGGAACCGCACCGTCGCCGTGGGCAGCTCCACGCTGGGCACCGGATCGGCCGGACGCCCGCGATGGACCCGGGCCACGAACCCGGTCGCCTCGAGCCGCCGGGCCGCCGCCATCATCCGCTCCCCGAGCCGCGCCACCAGCTCGTCGTCGGTGAACTCCCCCGGCGACCAGCCCGAGGTCGCGGGAAGTCCGGCCCCCGCGACTTCCGCCGTCGGTTCCGCCGCGCTTGCAGCACTTGCAGTCGGGCCATCGGGGGCCGCATGCGCCGGATCCCGGTGATACGCCAGGACGAGGCCGACCACGTGGCGGCAGGTGGTCACCGCGCCGCAGCCGCACGCGCCACCGTCCAGTCCGCCGGTCGGCAGCGACGTGGTCACGCCGTCCGGGAAGACGGCGCAAACCGTCCCGTCGTCGTCCTCGGTCAGCGTCGGCGCGGCCCGTTCCAGCTCGCGCACGGCCCGCTTGACCAGCCCGCGGTTGGTCAGCTCGGCCAGCGTCGCCTCGGTCAGCGCCAGCAGGTCGGGCCTCACCGGGTCACCTGCTCGGCCACGAACGCCGCCAGCTCGCCCGGCGTCATCGCACCCACCGACGCCCCGACGTTGACCAGCCGCTGGGCCATGTCCCGGTCGTACACCGGGCCGGCCTGCTCGTCGAGCGCCGCCAGCCCGAGCACCTTCGTGCCCTGCTCGACCATCTCCCGCACCGTCCGGACCAGCGACGACGCCGACCCGCCCTCGTAGAAGTCGCTGATCAGCGCCACGATCGTGCGCCGCGGCCGCTCGATCAGGCTAGCGCCGTAGCGGACCGCTCGCGCGATGTCCGTACCCCCGCCGAGCTGCACCTTCATCAGGAGCTCGACCGGGTCGTCGACCTCGCTGGTCAGGTCGACGACCTCGGTGTCGAAGGCCACCAGATGGGTACGGACGCCCGGCAGCCCCCACAGGCAGGCCGCCGTGACGGCCGAGTGGATCACCGAGTCGACCATCGACCCGGACTGGTCGACGAGCAGGATCACCTGCCACTGCTCGACGTGCCGGCGGGTCCGCGAGAAGAAGTGCGGCGTCTCGATGTAGAGCCGCCGCTCATCCGGCCGGTAGTGCCCGAGGTTGGCCCGCAGCGTCCGGGTGATGTCGAAGTCGCGCGCCTGCTTCCACCGGCTCGGCCGCCGCGCCCGCGCCCCGGTGAACGCCGCCCGCACCTCGGTGGCCATCTTGGCCAGCAGGTCGCGCACGACCGCCTCGACGATGCGCCGGGCCAGCCGCAGCACCTCCGGGTTCATCAGGTGCTTGGTCTGGAGCACGGCCCGCAGCAGGGACGGGTTGGGTTCGATGGTCTCCAGCACAGCCGGATCGGTGACGATGTCGTTGATCTGGTAGAGCTCGACCGCGTCCCGCTGGAGCCGCTCGATGGTCTCCTTCGGGAAGAGCCGGTTGATGTCGTTGAGCCAGTCCACCGTGGTCAGCACCGACGGCCCGTCCCCACCTTCCTTCCCGCCGGCGTCGCCTCGATTTCCGCCGGAACCGCCCTGCCGCACGTCGCGCCGGTCGTGCTCGCCGTCGCGCCCGTAGAGCCAGCTCAACGCCGCGTCCCGGGCCGCCCCTTCGGCCCCGAGCCCGCCCATGGCCGAGGCCGGCGCCCCCAGCACGAGCCGCCACCGCTCCAGATCCGCGTCGGTCATGGCTGAGCCCCCGTCTCACTGATCAGCCCGGCGTCGTTGACTGCTCCGGCCCCACGAATCAGGCCGGCGTCGCTGACCGGCCCGGCCTCGCGCATCAGCCCGGCCTCGCGTAACAGCTCGTCGACGCGCTCGTCGAGCCGCATGCCCGCCGCCACCACGGCCGGGTCGGCCACGGTCCGGAGCAGGCTCCGCGCGCTCCCGCCCAGCCCGCGCCGGGCGAGCAACCGCTCCGCGATCGCTTCCCGTTCACGCGGCGGGAAGAACTCGAACGCCTGCCGCAACGCCGGCAACGCCACCAGGAAGTCCTCCACCCCCAGGCCGGTCAGCAACTCGTCGAGCAGCCCGATGACCTCCTCCCGTTCGAGCACCTCCTCGCGGGCCAGCGCGAAGAGGCCGGCCAGCCAGTCCCCCACGGTCGCGGCCACGAAGGCGCCACGCACGCTCCGGAGCGGATCGAGGTCGCTTCCGGGCAGGTCGGCGAGGGCCAGGTCGGCGAGCGCCCACTGCAAGCCGAAGGTCGCCCCGCGCAGGTCGGGCGGCGCGTCCGCGTCGGCCGAGACCCGGGCCGCGGTCTCCAGCGCCCCCGGGACGTCCAGGGACAGCTCCCGCCCGGCGTGGCGAAGGGCGTCCCGGCAGGCGGCCAGCGCCACGATCCGGCCCAGATCAGCCGGCGCCGAGCTGCCCCGCACGCCCTCGGCCAGCCACAGCACGCGGCGCACGGCCGCCGTCACCACGCGACCGAGCACCGCGCTGCGCGTCGTGCCGAACACCCCGTCGTGCCGCCACATGGTCAGGATCACGGCCAGCATCCCGCCCAGCGGACCGAGCTCGGGCGCGCCGTTCACGCCCGCGTCGATGTCGGCCAGGGCCTGGTCGGAGACGTCGGTCAGGCCGGCCAGGGCGGCGTCGAACAGGACCGTGGCCAGGGCGGCGACGTCACGACCGGCCATCGCGGCGCGTTCGGCCAGAGCCGCGGCGGCGGCGTCGGCCAGGGTGGCGCCATGCGCGCCGGCCTCGATCACCGCGGTGATGCGGCCCGGGTCGGGACGCAGCGCCCAGCGTTCGCGCAGCTCCGGGTCGAGGCCCACGGACGGGCCGGCGGTCCGGGTGAAGCCGGGCACCTTGAGCACCCGGACCCGGTGCAGGATGACGCTGCGGGCCCGCTGCTCGGCCCGGGTCAGGTCGAGGTCGAGATCGGCGTCGCCGTCCAGGCCGGCCCGGGCGAGCTCGGCGTCGAGGTCGTGGACCAGGGGCGGCGCGGGCGTGCCGGGGTGCAGGCGGCCGACGCGGCTCCCGCTGAGCGCGGCGACCATCTCGACCACGACCGGGTGGCTGCCGGCTCTCAGGGCGCCCCGGGAGGACCACGGCAGGGGTACGTCCAACGCCTCGTTGACCAGCGCCGACGCGAGCCCGTCGAGCACGTCGGCCCGGGCCGGGTGCTGATGCCCGCGGACCATGGCGAGCCCGTCCGCGGTGGCCCGGGCGGCGATCAGGTCGGCCGTGGAGACCGGCTGTTTCCGCTCCCGCAGCCGCCCGGCCACCGCCTCGACGAGATGCATGGCCGCCCCGGCCGCGCCCGATTCCCAGAGCTCCTGGTAATACCCGGGCGACGGCATCCCGGACTGGTAGCCGTCGAAGGCATCGAGCCGCCGGAACGAGTACGGCACCAGGTAGCTTCCGCCCAGTGCCCCGGCGGGCAGCCGCGGCACCGAAGGCCACGCGGGGTCGCCGGCGGCGGAGAGGGTGACCAGCGCCGGCCGGTGGAAGCCGCCGGTCACCACGACGACGTGCCGCTCACCGGCCTCGGCGGCCGCCGCGCGCACCCAGGACGCCATGTAGGCCTCACGCGCGGTGTCCGACTCGCCCGCCGCCGACTCGCCCCGGACCAGGTCGAAGTAGGTCGCGAGCCGCTCGGCCAGCCCGTCGCGCGGCGCGATCTCGACGAGGTGGTCCCACAGGACGTCCACGTTGTCCACGTCGAAGCTGCGGCACAGGCGCTCCATCACGTCGGCGTAGCGCAGCTCGGCGTCGGCGTAGCGGTTGCTGCGCCCGGCGAAGGCCGGATGCCAGGCGGGCAGATCGATGAACTTCACGTCCGCGCCGGCCCGCGAGCCGTGGGTCAGCGCCACCCATTCCGGCGAGTAGTCGCAGAACGGCGCCCACGAGCCGTGCCGCCGTTCGTCGTCGCGGTAGCTGGTGAACACCGCGACCGGCAGCTCGTGGCCGAGCAGCAGCTCGCCGATCCGGTCGTTGAGGTCGGCGGGGCCCTCGATCAGCACGTATGCGGGCCGCAACTCGTCGAGCGTCTCGGCGACCAGGCGCGCGCACGCGGGGCTGTGGTGGCGGACCCCGATGAAGGTGACCGGCACGGCTCAGCCCGGGAGCAGGTGTCGCGCCCGGCGCAGCGCCTGCCACTGCTCGCCGGTCCGCCAGTCGACCTGCTGGGACAGGTAGCGGCGGAGCTTGGCCAGGTCGTCCGGGTTGTCCTTGGCGGCCGTGCCGGCGATGCAGGCGACCACGTCCTCGGCGCTGCCCGGTTCGCCGCGCAGGAACCAGCCGCGCAGGCCGACCGCGTGCGCGACGGACACCGCTTCGGCCGTACTCATCACCGACGACAACCGCTCCATCGAGTCGCCCCGCGTGGTCTCACCGGTCCGCAGCTCGCGGAACGTGGTGACCAGCACCTCGAGGACGTCCCGGCGCGGCTCGGCGGTGACCCCGGACCGCCGCAGCAGCCTGGTCGCCTCGTTGGCCACCAGCGACAGCTCGGTGTCGAAGTCGGCGATCGGGAACACCGTCTCGAAGTTGAACCGCCGCTTCAGCGCCGAGCTCATGTCGTTGACGCCGCGGTCGCGGGTGTTCGCCGTGGCGATGATGTTGAAGCCCTCACGGGCGAAGACCATCGCGTCCGGCCCGGTCAGCTCGGGAATCGCCAGCACCCGGTCGGACAGCGGGGAGAGCAGGCAGTCCTGCACCTCCAGCGGGCACCGGGTGATCTCCTCGAACCGCACCGTGCGCCCCTCGGCCATCCCGCGCAGCAGCGGCGCCGGCACCAGCGACCGGGTGGACGGGCCGTCGGCGACCAGCAGCGCGTAGTTCCAGGAGTACCGGATCTGGTCCTCGGTGGTCGCCGCGCCACCCTGGATGGTCAGCGTGGAGTCGCCGCTGACCGCCGCGGCCAGCAGCTCGGACAGCAGCGACTTGGCCGTGCCCGGGTCGCCGACCAGCATCAGCCCGCGGCTGGTGGCCAGCGAGATCAGCGCCCGGTCGATCAGCGACGGGTCGCCGACGAACTTGCGGCTCACGCCCAGCCGGTCGTCACCGACCACGAACCGGCGGGCGGCCTGCACGCTGAGCGCCCAACCGGGCGGCCGGGCGGCGGTGTCGGCGGCCCGCAACCGGGCCAGCTCGTCGGCGTAGCGCACCTCGGCCGGCGGCCGCTGCACCTCCCCGGCCGGCGCGGTGACCTCGATCTTGCTCATTTGCTGACCTCCGTGAGGTGGCGGATGACGTCGGAGAGGGTGACCGGGTCGAGCGTGGTGACCGGGCGGCGCCCCTGCACGGGGTCGGCCAGGTGGATCTCCCCGAAGGTGGTGGCGCCCATCGACACGACCACCGCGCGCCGCCCGGCCAGGTCGAGGACGATCGCGTCGCGGTCCCGCCGCCAGCCGCGGTACTCCAGGTTCTGCACCTCGCCGAGCCAGAACGGGGCGCCCTCGAAGCGGAGGAGCCGGCCGGCCGCGACCTCCTCGGCCGTGGGCGTGAAGGTCTTGCGGCCGAGCTGCGCGAACGGCTGCAGGATCTCGTAGTCGGCCAGCACCTCGGACCAGTCGGGCAGGCGGTCGCCGAGCTCCAGCGGGTGGGCGACGCCGACGATCGCGTCGTCGGCGATCGTGGTCTCGTCGTCCTCCACCGTGGCCAGGCTGCGGTCCTCGGCCACCCGGAACGCGGTGACCAGCGTGCCCGAGGCGTCGTAGACGCCCCAGACCAGGCGGCGGGTGATGTGCCGGAGCAGCGGGTGGTCGACCAGGACGCGGCGGAACTCGGCGGCGGGCCACCGGCGGCGTTTCACCATGGCGCGTTCCAGCCGCCGCAGCTGCTCGGTGGCGACCGTCCGCACCTCCTTCTTCAGCGTCACGAAGGTGCGGTGGGCCGCCGGCGCGATCTCGGGGTCGTCCTTGACCCCCGGTTTGGGCAGGGCCTTGAGATGTTTGCCGCCGGCATCCATGACGTACGGCCGGAGCTGCTCGTCGAATCCCACGGTGAACCGCCGGGGCCCGTAGTCGAGCGTCATCGTCCCGTCCGGGCTCAGGCCGAGGTCGGGCACCAGCCGGTCGGCCAGGTTCTCGGCGGTCAGCCCCAGACCGGCCGCCACCTCCTCCATCTTGGCCACGGCGGCCTGCTTGAGCCCGTGGAACGGGGCCTTCCGGGAGATCCGGTAGAGGTAGGTCAGGGCGACGTCGGACCCGATGGCGGCCAGCACCGAGACGCCGGTGACCGCCTTGGCGTGGTTGTTCCGGCCCGGCCACCACAGGATCATCGGCGTGAGCCGGCGCACCGTCTCGTCGTCGCCGAGCAGACCGAGCGCGTCCAGCGCCCAGTTCTCCCTGGCCGCGGCGCCGTGGCCGTCCCAGCGCAGGAACAGCTGCCAGGCGAACTCGGCCAGGCTCGCCCGGTCGAGGTCGGCGGCCACGATCTCCAGGCCTGCGTACGGGTCGTCGAGGCGGGAGCAGGCGACCATCTGGATCAGGTGCCCGACCGCCTCGCCGGGCAGGGCGCCGCCGCCCCGCAGCCGGACCGGCGGCAGCGCCGCGGGCGAGGCCCACTCCGGGACGGCGGGCATCCGGGCCGGCAACAGCGCCGCGCGGTCGGTCGCGAGCAACGTCTCGATCGCCGCCGCGGCCTCGGCCCCGTAACCGGCCGCGGCCGCGCGCACCGCGTCGCCGTGGCCGTCGTCGTGCAGCTCGAGCAGCGCCCGTTCGGCGTGGCGGCGCGGGGTGCCGGGCTTCCGCAGCGCGTTCGGGACCAGTGCCCGCGCGGCCGCGGCGGGGTGCCGCCCGAGCCACGCCCGCGCGACCCCGCGGAAGCTCTTCCGGCTCAGCCCCTCGGCCATCGCCTGGGCCAGGCCGGGCGACGAGAACGGGAGCACCAGGAAACCGAGGTCGGCGGGCCGGCGCCGGGCCGCGTAGAGCAGGGGCGGCAGCGCGTCCTGCTCGAACCGGGCGCCGACCCGTCGCAGCACGGCGGACCCGTTCTCGTCGGGCTCCGGGCGCCAGCCGGCCAGCATCGGCCGGACCACATCGTCCGGGCCGTGGACGAACAGCGTCGTCTGCTCGTCCCAGCCGGCCACGTCGCCGGAGACGCGGTTGGCCAGCATGTCCCATGAGCGGTGCACCGGGTCGTCGACCGGGTCGGCCAGCCACTCCTCGCGCTCGCCGTCGCCCCACTCGGCGATGGCCGGGTCGGCGCACTCCAGGCCGGCGATCACCACCGCCGTGGCCCGGCGGTCGCGCCACGGCGGGTCGGCCAGCAGCGGCGGCACCGCACCGGCCGGCGACGGGCCGGCCGGCGGCGAGCCGGGTGGCGGGCCGGATTGCGGCGGGCCGGATTGCGGCGGGACCGGGTTCGCCGCGGGGGTCACGTGGTCACCTCGGTCAGGTCGCGGATGACCTCGGAGACCGCGATGCGGTCGAGGGTCTCCAGCGGGAGCCGGCCGCCCCGCCGGTACCAGCGGTCGCTGCCGTCGGAGAGGAAGATCTCGTCGAGTTTCTGCTCGGGGAAGATGTCGATCGCGCCGATCGCGATGCCCGGGTCGAGCGAGACGACCACCGCGCGGTCCGAGGTCATGGCCAGCTCGATGTAGCCCTGGTGCCCGCCGTCCTGGGGTTCCTCGCGTTTCCAGCCGCGGCGTTCCAGCCCGATCACCTTGCCGGTCGGCACCGTGGCGCCCTCGAAGCGGGACAGCCGCCCGGCGTTGGCCTCCGCCGGCGTCAGCGCGAACGTCGAGCGGCCGAGCTGCGGGAACGGCTGGAGGATCTCGTAGTCGGCGAACACCTCGGCCCAGCCGGCCAGCGCGTCGCCCAGTTCCAGCGGGTGGACCACGCCCACGATCGCGTCGTCGGCCAGCTCGGTCTGGTCGTCGTCCACCGTGGAGAAGCTGCGGTCCTCGGCCACCCGCACCGCGCCGATCAGCGCGCCCGAGCCGTCGTAGCGTCCCCACACCAGGCGGCGGACGATGTGCCAGACCAGCGGATGCTCGACGAAGAGCCGCCGGAAGTCGCCGCCGCTCCACCGCCGCCCGGTGACCATCGCGCGTTCGAGCCGGCGCAGCTGATCGGCGGCGACCGTGCGCACGTCCTTCTTCAGGGCCGCGAACGCCTTGTAGGCGGCCGGCGCGAGCTCGGCGTCGTCCTTGACCCCCGGTTTGGGCAGGGCCTTGAGGTGTTTGCCGGCGGCATCGGCCACGTACGGCCGGAGCTGCTCGTCGAACCCGACCGTGAACCGCCGCGACCCGTAGTCGAGCGTCATGCTGCCGTCGGCGGCCAGCCCGAAGTCGGGCACCAGCCGGTCGGCGAGCTGCTCGGCGGTCAGGCCCAGCGCGGCGGCGACCTCGTCCATCTTCTCGCCCGCGGCCGTCTTGAGACCGCGGAACTTGGCCCGCTGGGCGATGCCGTGCAGGTGCATCAGGGCGACGTCGGTGCCGATGGCGGCCAGCACGCTCACCCCGGTGACCGCCTTGGCGTGGCCGCCCTCGCCGGGCCAGGCCAGGATCAGCGGGGTGAGCCGGCGGACCGTCTCGTCGTCGCCGACCAGCCCGAGCGCGTCGAGCACCCAGTTCTCCTTGCTGGTGGCCCCGAAGTTCTGCCAGCGCTGGAAGACACCCCAGGCGAACTCGGCCAGGCTCGCCGGATCGAGGTCGGCGGCGACGGCCTCGACGCCCGCGTAGGCGTCGTCGAGCCGGGACATGGCCAGCATCTGCACCAGGCCGGTGACCGCGTCGGCCGGCAGCGCGCCGGAGCCGTCACGGAGCAGCACCGGCGGCAGCAGTCCGGGCACCGCCCAGGCCGGGACCGGCGGCAGCCTGGCCGGCATCACCGACGTGGGATCCATGGCCAGCAACGTCTCGATCGCCGCGGCGGCCTCGTCGCCGTGCCCGGCCGCGGCCGTCCGCACGGCCTCGGTGTGACCGTTGCCGTGCAGGGCGAACAGCGCGTTCTCGGCCTGACGGCGGGCCAGGCCGGGCTTCTGGAGGGCGGCCGGGACCAGCGCCCGGGCGGCGGTCACCGGGTGGCGCAGCAGCCACGCCAGCGCGATGCCGCGGACGCTCTTGAGCCGCGCCCACCAGTCGGCCATCACCGGGGCGACCTCGGCCGCGGCGTACGGCAGGAGCACGTCCTTGGCGTCGGTCGGCGACCGCCGCGCCACGGCGAGCGCGGCGGCCAGCGCGTCGATCTCGAACCGGGCGACCGCGATCCGCATCCAGGAGGCCGCGTCCCAGGTCTCCCGGGGCCACCACTTCGCGATCGTGGGGCGGGCGATGGCGTCCGGCGCCTCGGCGATGAACAACCGCTGCTCCGACCAGTCGGACCGGCCGGCGAGCATGCGCCCGGCGATGTCGGCCCAGGAGCCCTCGCGGCCGCGGTGGTAGTGGTCGGGCTCGCGGAGCCACTCGTCCCGCTCGCCGTCGAGCCAGTGGATCGCCGGCGGGTCGGTGCACTCCAGCCCCGCGACGACGGCCGGCTTGACCGCCTTGGGCCGGTTGCGCCACGGCGGGTCGGCGAGCAGGCGCGGCACCGCACCGGCCGGCGCCTCGGCGACCGCACCGGCCGAGGTGATGGCCTCGACGCGGGCGGCGGCGGCCGGGCTGAGCTCGGGCCGGACCCGCTCGACAAGATCGGGGTGGGCCAGCACGTGCGCTCGGAGCAGGTCGGCCACGGTACGGTTGCCGGCCCCCTCGGCCAGCCACCGCAACGCCCGGGCCGGGAAGCGGGCGGCCGCGTCGGTCAGGGCCGGCGCCACGAACTTCTGGTCGGCGCGCTCGATCAGGCCCCGCATCACCTCGTCGCCGGGCAGCGCCGCGAGCACGGTCAGGATGCGCCGCTTGGCGTCCGAGTCGGCGTACTCCTCGGCGAACCAGGAGAACAGCGCGAACGCCAGGTCGGGCCCGAGGGCGTCGGCCAGCGTGGTCGGCAGGGCGAGCGTCCCGACGACCGGCCAGAACCGCGCCTCGGGCAGGAGCGCGACCAGCTGCGCCTTGGTGCCGACGGCGGCCAGCAGGAACATGGCGAGATAGGTGTCGTGATCGTGGACCGCGGCGGCGATGTCCTCCTCGACCCACCCGGTCTGGGTCGGCGCCAGCACCGAGGTGGCCGCGCGGGCATAGACGTGCCCGGTGCGGTACGCCGTGAGCGCGGCGACGACCTCGGCGTACTCCTCGTCGGAGGCCGAGGCCAGCGCGTGCCGCACCCGGAACGCGACGAGCATCGGACCGTCGATCCAGTGGCTGTGCCGGGTGTCGCCGGCCCGCATCTCGCGCACGACGGGCACGGCGGCGTCGGTGACCACCACGCTCATCGCGCGGACGGCCGCCTCGGCCGCGAACCGCAGCCCGTGCCGGGCGATCCAGTCGTCGGCGAACGCGCCCGCCCGCTCCCGGTCCTGCCAGTTCAGCGACACGGCGGCGACCCGCGCGGCGGACGACTCCACGTCGAGTGCCGACTCGCGGAACCGTCCCGACAGCTCGCTGACCGTCGCCCGCGCCTTGGGATCGGGCACGAACCGGCCCACCCCATGGCCGCCCCGCCGGGCAATCCGATGGCGATGCCACGCGGCCGGGAACACGAACGTGTCCTCGTCAACCGCCGGCGCGGCCGCCGCGGCGACGGCGGACGCGGGGACGGCAGGCGCGGAAGCGGCGTGCGCTGCGGCCGCGGGCTCAGAGGCGGCCGGCGCAACGGACTCCGGCGCGGCGGGCTCGGAAGCGGCGGGAGGCTCGGTGGCGGGAGCCGGCACGGCCGGGTCGGCGGAGGCGCTCGTCTCGGCGTACCCCTTGCGCAGTTTCTCGCCGATCAGCCTGGTCTCGTGCGCCTCGGCCGCACCGGTGTCATCGAAGGTCTTGATCTTGGTCTGCCCGTTCGTGCCGACCCGCCCGAACCGGACACCGACGTCGGAGCCGTCCCGCCAGATCTCCCAGAACTTCGCCGAGCCGCCCTCGATGAACTCGAAACTACGCATGCCTCATCCCCGTCTCGCCTTCCCCTGCTTCACCAGCGTCGCGAACGCTATCGCCCGGGTGCGACACATTCGGTCCACCCCCGGCCGAGCAGGGCGGTAGAACTCGGGGGCCCGCATCGCCCACCCTCAACAACAAACACCGGCACCGACGAAAAGTCGTCGGCACCGGTGTTGTGGAACTTGAGGAGTTCTCAGTCGGCGATCCAGATTCCGTAGTCGCGGGTCGCCGTGCCGAAGTCCTGGAAGCCCAGGATGGTGTTGTTGCCGACGTACGTGTAGCAGTTGATGCCCTTGGCGATGGCGCCGCCGCTGGCCGAGCCGGAGTAGACCGGGCCGCCGCTGTCGCCGCCTCGGACCGCCGCCTGGCCGTCGACCTGGCGGGCCTCGACGGCGTCGCCCGGGTCGGTGTTGAACTTCTCGACCCGCAGGTTGCAGACCGGGCCGCCGATGTCGCGGGCCGAGGAGCCGCCGGACTGGCACAGGTACTCGCCGGGGAACACCCAGTCCCAGCCGTCGACGTTGATGATCGCGTTGCTGTCCAGGCCACCGACGTACATCTGGTTGTCGACCGAGCCGGTGGACACCAGGCCGAGGTCGTGGGTCGGGTTGTCGCCGGTGAAGGTGCCGATGACCTCGCCCACGCCGTCGCGGACCTGGTTGCCGTTGTCGCCGCAGTGGCCGGCCAGCAGCAGGAACTTCTGGTTGGCGCCGTTGCGGACGGCGAAGCCGCCGGTGCAGCGGGCGTTGCCGATGAGCGCGTCGGCGCCGCCGATCCAGGGGGCCCAGTCGTCACGCCGGCTGGTCTCGACCTTGGCCCCGGTGACCTCGACGGCGACCGGGACGCCGGCCTTCGGGGCGGTCTTCAACGGGGCCGCGACGCCGAGGACGACCTTGCTGCCGTCGACCGCGTACTTGACCCGCGCGCCGGGGTGGGACGCGGACAGCGAACGCCCGGCCGCGCGCAGCTCGGCCAGCGAGTGGGCCGCCGTGCCGATCGTGACCGGCGCGAAGGACCGGGCGGCCGCGACGATCTTGGTCATGGTGGCCGGCACGGCGCCCTTCCACCAGAGCACGACGTGGTCGCCGGCCAGCTCGACACCGGCATATCCGGCGTACGCGCCGCGCTCGATCTCGTTGCGGATCGCGCTCGCGGCCTTCTGCAGGGGGATCTGCTTCTGGTACCGCTCGGGGAACTGGAACGTCTGCGCCGTCCGGCCGGGGGCGGCCGGCGCCGCGCCGGCCGGGGGGACGGACACGACGAGGGCGATCGCGGTGGCGATGCCGAGGGTGGCGGCGAGGCGTCTCTTCATCCGACTGCCTTTCGATGATGAAGCGGGGGGATGGCCCTAGCTGACCATCGGATCCAGGCCCGGACCAGGCACATGACCGGCATAACCCGACCTGCCGGTCACCGGCGCCACGGTGTGCTGGAGCACCCAGCCCACCATCCGGGCGCGGGCGTCGACCACCGCCCGGCCGGGTTCGCCGCGCAGCTGGTCGAGGGCGAAGAGCCGGACGAGCGGGTGGAAGCGGTAGCGCTCGCCGGCCGTGCCCAGCAACCCGAAGTCGACGAGTTCCTCCAGCGCCGCCGCGGTGCACGTCTCGGGCAGGTCGGCGGTGACCGCGACGAGGCCGGCGCCGAAGTCGGCCGGGGCGAGCAGGGCGCAGCGGCGGAAGACCAGGGCCGCGGCCGGGGTCAGCTGACCGTACGGGACCGCCAGGGCCGCCCGGACGCCCTGGTCGCCGGCGGTCAGCGTGCTCAGCCGCGTACCCTCCGGACGAAGTTGACCCACCGCTCTCGCCACGCTCCAGGAGGGGCGGCAGGCCAGGCGGTTGCCGGCGATGCGCAGGGCCAGGGGCAGGTGACCGCAGAGGCCGGCCAGCTCGGCGGTCGCGTCCGCCTCGGCGATCGCGCGCGGCCCGATGATGGTCCGCAGCAGCGCGCGGCCGGCCGGGTGGGTCAGCACGCCCAGCGCCAGCCGCTCGACCGCCTCCAGGCCGGTGAGCGGGCGACGGCTGGTGACCAGCACGAACGACCCGGCGCCGGCGGGCAGCAGCGGGCGCACCTGGCATTCGTCGGCGGCGTCGTCGAGCACCACGATCAGCCGCCGGTCGTGGGTGAGGGTGCGGTAGAGCGCGATGCGGGCGGCCCGGGTCGGCGGGACCTGCTCGTCGGGGAGGCCGAGCGAGCGCAGGAAGCGGCCGAGCGCGACGGCCGGGTCGAGGGGCTTCGCGGTGCCGCCCAGCAGATCGGCGAAGAGCTGGCCGTCCGGGAAGCCGCTGCGGACCCGGTGGCCGGCGCTGACCGCGAGACTGGTCTTGCCGATGCCGGCCAGGCCGTGCAGGACGACGATGGCGGGGCCGGGGCGGCGGAACGCGATGCCGGGCGAGGCGAGCGAGGCCAGCCGGGCCAGTTCGCCGTCGCGGCCGGTGAGGTCGTTGATCGCCGGTGGCAGCTCGCCCGGGGGCGCGGGCTCGGCGTCGGCCGGGCTCCGGGTGGCGAGCGCGAGGAAGCGGGACCGGTCGGCGCCGGCCAGGAGCAGGGCGTCGGCGAGAAGTGCGGCGGTACGCGGCCGGGGCGCTCGCCCCCGGCCGCGTTCCAGCTCACGGATGCAACGGACGCTCAGGCCGGAGACGTCGGCCAGCCGCTCCTGGGTGAGCCCGCGCAGCCGGCGCAACTCAGCCAGCCGACCGGCGAACTCCCCCATAGACATCGATGCTATTGAATGTCAGGCAGAACAAAACCGTTAACCGTATTTACAGATCAGCGACCGGTGGTGCCGCAGCCGATGCCGGACCCGTAGCCGAGTCCCCATCGTGACAGCAGGTGCACCCGCACGTCATGCAAGCGTTCACCGATCGCCACGATCGGTGGCAAAGATCCACCGGTGCGCAGAGATCACGTCGCCCTGTCCCGGGCCACCGGGTTCGGCGGCTCCGTCCTGATCGCGGCGGGCGGCCTCGGCGCCGGCGCCCTCCCGGTCGGCATCCCGTTCTTCGCCGGCGGCACCAACGCGCAGATCGGCCTCGTGGCCGTCTACAGCGGGCTGCTGCTGCTCGTGCTCGGCTGGTGGTGGTACGGCAAGACCGGGCATTTCAACTCTGCCGCCGGTCGTGACGAGGGCGGTGGCGGGGCTGCGGACGGCTGGCGCACGCTCGCTCTCTGGTCCGCTCCGCTGCTGTTCACCCCGCCGCTGTTCAGCCGGGACGTGTACAGCTACCTCGCTCAGGGGCAGATGGTGGACGCCGGGCTCGACGTCTACCACGTCGGACCGTCGGCGCTGGGTGGCGCGATCGCCGACCAGATTCCGGCGATCTGGCTGGACACGCCCAGCCCGTACGGCCCGGTCCTGCTGATCGTGGCCCGGCTGATCGCTCCCCCGCTGACCGAGCACCTGCTGCTCGGCGTGATCGCGATGCGGCTGATCGCGGTGGGCGGCCTGGCCCTGCTCGCGGTGGCCACCCGGACGCTCGCCCGGTCGGCCGGTGTCCGGCCCGCCTCCGCCGCCTGGCTGATCGTGCTCAACCCGCTCACCCTGATCCACTTCGTCGGCGGCGCGCACAACGACGCGCTGATGGTCGGCCTGCTCGCCGCCGGTCTGGCCGCCGCGGTACGCCGCCGCCCGGTCGTGGCGGTGGTTCTGGTCGTGGCGGCGGCGCTGGTGAAGGCGCCGGCCGTGCTGGGGCTGGCCGCGGTCGCCGCGATCTGGGCCCATCAGATCAACGGCCGGTTCCCCCGGGTACGCGCGACCGCCGCCGTCGCGGGCACGGCCGGCGTGGCGACCGCGCTGATCACCGCGGCGGCCGGCACCGGGTACGGCTGGATCCTCGCCCTGCAGACGCCGATGTCGCCGCACAACTGGTCGCTCACCAGCGGCCTCGGACGGGTGACGGCGTCCCTGCTGGACGGCGGGATCAGCGCCACCCTGGCCCGCGACGTGTGGCGCTGGGCGGGCCTGCTGGCCATGCTGATCGTGGCCGGGCTGGTGTGGACGTACCGCGCGAAGCTGGGCCCGGTCTACGGCCTGGGTCTCGTCCTCAGCGCGGTGGTGGTCTTCGGTCCGGCGCTGCGCCCGTGGTACCTGCTGTGGGGCCTGGCCCCGCTGGCCGCGGCCGCCGTCGACCAGCGCGTGCGGCAGATCTTCGCGGGGGTCTGCGTAGTCCTGGCCGTCGCCGTCCTGCCGGACGGCTTCGCCCCCGACGCGAACCGGGTCCTGCTGGCCACGATCGGCGGGCTGATCGGCATCGCGGCCTTCATCACCGTACGGATCTCGTCGGTGCTCCTGACCCGCGCCGGCGCACTCGCGCAGGAGGCCCGATGACCAACCGTCGCCAAGCCGCGCTGGTGATCGGCGCGACCGTGGCCGTCGGCGTCTTCCTGGCCACCATCCCGACCTTCCGGCACTTCTTCGACCTCGGCGTCTACCGCGGCGCGGTGCAGGCGTGGCTGCTGCACGACGGCGACCTCTACCGGTACCGCTACCAGGGCACCGAGTACGGCTTCACCTACCCGCCGTTCGCCGCGATCGTCCTCGCGCCGCTGGCCTGGACCTCGTGGCCGGTCGCGGTGGCCGCCGGCCTGGTCGTCAACACGGCCATGGTCGGCCTGCTGATGCGCTGGTACGTCATGCCCGTCCTGCGGAACCGCGGCTGGACGGCGTGGAGCCTGGCGCCGCTGATCTTCCTGGCCTTCCTGCTGTTCGAGCCGTCCCGGGACACGTTCAGCTACGGCCAGATCAACCTGGTGCTGCTCGTGCTGGTCTGCGCCGACCAGCGGAACCTGGACAACGGCCGGTCGGCCGGGTGGGGCATCGGGCTGGCCGCGGCGATCAAGCTGACGCCCGCGGTGTTCATCGGCTACCTGATCATCCGGCGGCAGTACCGGGCCGCCGCCACGGCGACCGCCACCGCGCTCGGCGTCACGCTGATCACGTGGCTGGTGGCGCCCGCGTCATCAGCGACCTTCTGGGGCCACGCGCTCTGGGACACGCAGCGGGTCGGCCGGACCGAGTACGTGTCGAACCAGTCGCTGCACGGTCTGGTCGCCCGGCTCCAGGCGCCGGAGACGGTCTGGCCGGCGCTGGTCGCGCTGGTGCTCGCGTTCTGGTGGTGGACGGCCCGCAACGCCGGCCACCGCACCGGGTTCGCGCTGACCGGGCTGGTCGCCGTCCTGATCAGCCCGATCTCCTGGGTGCATCACCTGGTCTGGCTGCTGCCGGCGCTGTTCCTGCTGCTCGAGCGGAACATCGACCGGCCTCGGCGGCTGGCCGCGGTGGGTGGCGCGCTGGTCATCATGAGCAGCAGCCTGGTGTGGCTGTGGTGGGACAAACCGTTCGGCTGGCTGTCTTTCCCGGGCAGCAACGCGTACGTCTGGATCACCCTCGGGCTGCTGATCGCGGTCGGCCACCCCTTGATCCGCCGGGGTAGTGCTGGCTGTACCACCGGTCTCCAGCCTGTGGGATCGATCAAGGAGTAGGTCCGGCGGGAGGCTTCTGGTGTCCGAAACAGACATCAGGAGGAAGCCATGAAGGCACTCGCCGTCACTCTCGCCACCGCCGTCGCGCTCACCGGCGCGCCGCTCGCGGCCGGACAGTCCGCCACCGCCAAACCCCCGACGCGCGACGCGGTGCAGCGGGCGCTCGACGGGCTGGTCGGCGCCGACGGCTTCCCCGGGGCGCTGGCCTCGGTGCGGCAGACCGACGGGCGTACCCGCGACTACACCAGCGGCGTCGGCGACCTGCGCACCGGCGCGAAGGTCCCGGTCGACGGCCGGGTGCGGATCGCCAGCAACACCAAGATGTTCACCTCGGTCGTGGTGCTCCAGCTGGTCGGCGAGGGCAAGGTCGACCTGGACGCGCCGATCGAGGACTACCTGCCCGGCCTGGTCCGGGGCGACCACTGGGACGGCCACGACATCACCGTCCGGCAGCTGCTCCAGCACACCAGCGGCCTGCCCGACTACGACGACCTGGTCACCGACCTGCTCGACATCCAGCACCGCTACTGGGAGCCGCGCGAGATGGTGGACGCGGCGCTGGCCCGCACCGAGGGCCCCGGGCACGGCGAGTGGAGCTACAGCAACACCAACTACATCCTCGCCGGGCTGCTGGTGCAGAGGGTGACCGGCCGCCCGATCGGCGAGGAGATCACCAACCGGATCATCACGCCGCTCGGCCTCCGCGACACCTACTGGCCGGGCGTCGGCGACCAGGAGATCCGGGGCGCCCACCCGCACGGCTACCACAAGAACAAGCCCGGCGACCCGTGGACCGACGTCACGGTCATGGACCCGTCGATGGGCTGGGCGGCCGGCCAGCTCATCGCCAGCCCGAGCGACGTCAACCGCTTCCTGACCGCGCTGATCAAGGGCCGGCTGCTGAAGCCCGCCCAGCTCGAGCAGATGCAGACGACCGTCGACGCCCCCGGCTTCGACACCCGCGGCGACGCGAAGTACGGCCTGGGCATCGCCACCTTCACCCTCACCTGCGGCGGCATCGCGTGGCAGCACGGCGGCAACTCCCCCGGCTACACCACGGTCGACGCCGTGACCACCACCGGGAAGTCGGCGACGATCGCGGTCACCGCCCTGCCCACCGCCCTGGAACAGGTCACCCGGCTCGAGAACGCGCTGGACGCCGCACTCTGCCGGTGAAGCCGTCGTCGCGGGCCGGCTCAGAAAAGTGAGGGGGCCTGTCATCATCGGTGACCGGTGATGGCGTTTGACTCACGTGACGTTCGAGGAATTCGATCAGACCGCGCCGCACGACGACCGGGACGCGATGCTCCGGCTGATCGCCGCGTTGCCGCCCCGGCAGCGCGCGGTGATCGCCCTGCGCTTCTACGAGGATCTGTCGACCGAGCAGATCGCCGACGTGCTCGGTGCCGAACCGTCACCGTCCGCACCCATCTGGCGCGAGCGCTCGCCACCCTCCAGGTGGCCGCGCCGGCCGAGCGGATCCTGTCCGGCCTGCCCACGCGGATCACACGGGCCCGGCGTCGCCGGCGGATCGGCGCGGCCGCCGGCAGCGGGCTGGTCGCGGCGGCGGTGGCCGCGGCCATCGCGATCCCGTCGCTCGTGGTCGGGCCGGATCACACGGCGGTCGGGCCGCCGCCCGGCAGCACGGCGGACGTCCCGGTCTTCTACCGGCCGGGCCGGATGCCGGACGGCTTCACCGAGCGGTCCCGCCGGTACAGTCTCGATCCCGACGGTCCCGACGGCTGGTCGGTGGTGCAGCGGTGGGAGAAGCCCGCCGCCACCAGGGCGCGGGCCCGGCCATCGGTCGAGCTGCAGATCTGGCCGGCCCCGCGGGACACCGCGAATCTGCTCGGTGCGGCCGGCGAGCCGGTCGACATCGACGGCGCCCCGGGCCGCTACGCGCGCTCCGGCGACGGCACGACGTCCCAGGTGAGCTGGTCGCCCCGGGCCGGCGTGGTGCTGAAGATGACCGCCGTCGACGTGGACGTCGCGCGTGACGTGCTGCTCGGCACGGCCCGGTCGGTGAAGCCGGACCGGGACACCCTGAACCCGCCGATCCGGGTGCGCTCGCTCCCGGAGGGCTGGCTGGTCACCGGCGCGGTCATCACGGCCTCGACCTACCCGCGGTGGACGGCCCAGCTCAATCTCCTCAAGCGGCCGCAGCGGGCCGGCGGGCCGGTGCTCGGCCTCACCATCGCGGTGAGCGCCAAGAACCTCCGGCCCGTCGGCGCCTGGAACGAGACGGTCGCCGGGAAGCCGGCCCGCTTCCTGGGGAAGCAGTCCACCCTGGAGGTCGATCTCGGCGAGGGCGTGATGCTGAGCCTGTCCGTGTCCGGCGTCGCCGCCGATCGGGCGCTGCTGGTCGAGATGGCCGAGAACGTCGAGGTCACCGGGACCGGGGGTGGGCTGGCTGGGCGGCCGGTGAACGGACGCCCGGCCGGCCCCCGATCAGCTCGCCGGCGCCCGCCGGGTGCAGGCCCGGGTGACGTCGTTGAGGTTCAGGACCAGGACACCGACGCGATGGTGTGATCTCCGACCGTGGTCTGATGGCAGGCCGCGGCGGGATGTCTACCCTGGTGGACGCCATGCGTACTCCTGACGGCTCCATGCTGCTCCGCGACGCGGGGCTCGCGCTGGGCGTCGCGGCGGTGAGCCTCTTCTTCGCGTACCCGAGGCCGGTGGCCATGGCCGTCGTGCTCGGCATGTGCGCGCCGCTGGTGGTCCGCCGGGCGTACCCCTGGGTCGCGCTCGCCGCGCTGACCGTCGCGGCGGTGGTCCATGTCGTCACGCAGGAGAGCCCGACGGTGGCGGTGGTGGCCGTGCCGATCATGGTGCACAGCCTCGCCCGCTGGTCGACGACGGCCTGCGCACGGGCCGGGCTGGTCGTCGCGCTGGCCGGTGCCGTGGTGACGCCGGTCTGGTTGACCAACCGGCCGGAGGAGCCGACCGTGGCCGGCTGGGCGACGACCATCGTGTCGGCCGCCGGGACCGTCGTCATCGCGTTCATCGCCGGCCGGCGAGACCACGACCGCCAGGAGCGGGAGACACAGCGGGAGCAGGAGCGGGCCGAGCGCCGGCGGCTGGAGCTCGCCGAGCACGAACGTGCCGTCCAGGCGGCGGCGGCCGGGGAACGCACCGCGATGGCCCGCGAGGTCCACGACATCGTGGCACACTCGCTGTCGGTCATCGCGGTACAGGCCGAGGGCGGCCGGGCGCTGACGGCGCGGGACCCGCGGCGGGCCCCGGAGATCCTGGAGACCGTCGCCGAAACCGCCCGGGAGGCCCTCGACGACCTGCGGGAGCTGGTCGCGATGTTGCGCGGCGACGGGCCGGCGGCGGCCGGCCGGCCGGAACGCGGCTACCGACCGGCGCCCGGGATCGGCGACATCGACGAGCTGGTGTCGCGGCTCGACGGCCGGGTCCGGCTGCGGGTCGCCGGCAACCGCCGGCAGGTCGGCCCGGTGGCCGGGATGACGGTCTACCGCCTGGTGCAGGAGAGCCTGACCAACGCGCTGCGGCATGCCGGACCGGGCGCCGCGGTCGACGTACGGCTCGACATCGGCGAGCGGGCGATCGACCTCGTGGTCCGCGACGACGGGTACGGCGCGTCGGCGGCCGCCGACGGCCGGGGCACCGGCCTGGCGGCGATGCGCGAGCGGGTCCAGCTGCACGACGGCACCCTGACCGCCGGCCCTCGCTCCGGCGGCGGTTTCGAGGTGCACGCGGTCCTGCCGACACACCGTGCCACGGGATCGGCGGGCCGATGACGCTCGGCACGTTCATCGTCGACGACCAGCGACTCGTCCGGGACGGACTGCGGATGATGATCGAGGCGCAGGACGACCTGACCGTGGTGGGTGAGGCCGGCGACGGCCGGGAAGCCGTCACGAAGCTGGAAGGCGTCGACGCCGACGTGGTGCTGATGGACGTCCGGATGCCGGTCATGGACGGCGTCGAGGCGACCAGGCGGTTGACCCGGCTCGGACACCCGGCGCGAGTGCTCATCCTGACCACGTTCGATCTGGACGAGTACGTCTTCGAGGCGCTGCGCGTCGGCGCGGCCGGGTTCCTGCTCAAGGACGTCCGCCAGGAGGAGCTGCTGGCGGCGGTCCGCGGCGTCGCCGCCGGCGGCTCGGTCCTCGCGCCGTCCGCGACCCGGCGGCTGATCGCCCACTTCGCCGACCGGTTGCCGAGCGGGCCGGCCGCACCCGACGAACGCCTCGGGCTGCTCACACCCCGGGAGACCGAGGTGCTCGAGGCGATCGCGTCCGGCGCCGTCAACGCCGAGATCGCGGCCCGGCTGCACATGGCCGAGGCCACGGTGAAGACCCACATCGGCAACCTGCTGTCGAAACTGCACTGCCGCGACCGGGTCGCCCTGGTGCTCTTCGCGTTCGAGGCCGGCGTGGCCACACCGGACCGCCGGTAGTCCCCCGACCACCTCGCTGCCCTACGACCACGGTCGCAGACGCCGTGCCGAGGTCCGGACCATGGACCGATCTGCTCCTGCCCACGGCTGCATACGTTGGGACGCAACGGATTCAGCAGCGACAGTGAGGATTCTCATGACCGCACACAGCTCCGCCGTGGACCGCCGGCGGCCGCCGGACACGACATCCGCGGCCGCCGCACGGGACCTCACCAAGACCTACGGCGCCGGCGACACGGCCGTCCCCGCGCTGCGCGGCGTCACGGCCACCTTCGGGCGCGGGACGTTCACCGCCGTCATGGGCCCGTCCGGGTCCGGGAAGTCCACGTTCATGCACTGCCTGGCCGGGCTGGACCGGCCCACCGGCGGCCACGCGTACATCGGCGACCAGGACATCTCCGCGCTCGACGACCGGCGGCTGACCGAGGTCCGGCGGGACCGGATCGGCTTCGTGTTCCAGTCGTTCAACCTGCTCCCGACGTTGACGGCCGTGCAGAACATCCTGCTGCCGCTGGATCTCGCGGGCCGTCCGGCGGACCCGGCCCGGCTCGCCGCCGTCGTCGGCTCGCTCGGTATCGGCGACCGTCTCGACCACCGTCCCGCCGAGCTGTCCGGTGGGCAGCAGCAGCGGGTGGCGATCGCGCGGGCCCTGGTGACCGGACCGGAGGTGCTTTTCGCCGACGAGCCGACCGGCGCCCTCGACTCCCGGACCGCCGCGACCCTGCTGGACTTCCTGCGCCGCTCCTGCCGCGACCTGGGCCAGACGATCGTGATGGTGACCCACGACCCGATCGCCGCCTCGTACGCCGACCGGGCGCTGCTGCTCAGCGACGGTCTGATCGTGGACGAGCTGATCGACCCCACGGCGGACGCGGTCCTCGGAGCGATGCGGAGCCTCGCCGCATGACCGCCGGCCCCCAGGCCCGCTTCCCGATGGCCCGCAACCCGATGGCCCGCAACGCGCTCGCCGAACTGCGGCGCAACCCGCGCCGCGTGGTCGCCGTCATTGTCGCGATCATGATCAGCGTCGGTTACCTCACCGCCTCCGTGACCATCCTCGCGGGCGAGACGGCGACGTTCGAGCGGAGCCTCATCGCCCGGGTCGCCGAGACCGACGTCGTGGTCACCGTCGGCGCCGGCGACCCGGCCGGGTGCGCCGGCCTGGCCGCCCGGGTCTCGGACGTGGCCGGGGTCGCCTCGGCCGACCTCAGCCTCCTTTCCCGCGGATGGGTGACCGGCACCTCCGACTGGGTGCAGCAGCAGTCGGTCCCGGCCAACCCGAAGCTGCGCTGGACCGACCTGGCCGAGGGGCGCTGGCCCGGCCGGGCCGACGAGATCGTCCTCGGCAACGTCACCGCTCGGCAGCTCAACCTGGGCGTCGGCGACCGGATCACGCTCAACGACAAGAATTCGTCCACGACGCTGACCGTCACCGGCCTCACCCGTCAGGGCGACTCGCTGCTGTCGGGGCTGACGCTGAGCTCCTTCGTCGCTCCGTCGTTCTACACCGCCGCGGACTCGATCCACACGTCGGGGCAGACGGAGATCCTGGTCATCGGCGACGGTTCGGTCTCGCCGGAGCGGCTCGCCGAACGGGTCGCGGCGGTGGCCGCGGGCAGCCGGGTGGAGACGTCCTCCGGGATGGTCCAGCGCATCATCTCCCAGCGGACCCAGGGCGTGTTCCTCTTCCAGCTGCTGCTGCTGGTGTTCGGCGCGATCGCGCTGCTGGTCGGCACCATCATGATCGTGAACACGTTCCTGATCCTGGTCGCGCAGCGGCGCCGGCAGATCGGGCTGCTCCGGGCGGTCGGCGCCCGACGCGACCAGATCCGGCGCGGGCTGCTCGTCGAGGCCACCGCGATCGGCGCCACCGGGTCATTGCTCGGCGTCGGGCTGGGCCTGGCGCTCTCGGCCGTGATCGCGGCCGTGCTGGACCAGCCGTTCACCGTACCGGCCGGGCAGGTCGTCGCCGTCGCCGTCGTCGGGCTCGCGATCGCGGTGCTGTCGGTGCTGGTGCCGGCACGACGGGCGGCCACGATCGCACCGCTGGACGCGCTCCGCACCGTCGCCGGCGACGCGGCCGGGCGCCGGACGTCGCTCGCCCGCCGTACCGCGCCCCTGGCCCTGGCCGCCCTGGGGCTGGCGGCGATCGGCCTCGGCTTCACGGACACCGCCTTCGCGCTGCCGTTGTCCATCGCCGGGTCGTTCGTGTGCGCCGTCGGGCTGCTCTCCGCCATCGGGTTGTACCTGCCCGCGCTGCTGCGTGGTCTGGGCTCGACCCTGCGTCGTGCCGGCCCGACCGCGCGGCTGGCCACGGACAACACGTTGCGCAATCCCGGCCGGGCGGCCGCGACCGGTGCCGCGCTCATGCTCGCCGTCGGGCTGGTCGTCGCCCTCCAGGTCGGCGCGGCGAGCATGAAGGCGACGGCCGACGGCAATCTCGCCGCCCGCTTCCCCGTTGACGTCACCGTGTCGATGTTCGACGGCCCGCTGCCGGCCCGCACGGTCGGCGACATCGCCGCGGTCGCCGGGATCGCCGGCGCCACGGGGGTACGGTCGACGCGGGTCACCATCGGAGTCGACGGGAAACCGAAGCCCGTCCGGGCGCTGAGTCCCGGCACCGACGCGATGGCCCTCTTGTCGGCGCCGCGCCCGCCGATCACCGCTCGGGTCATTCTCGCCGACCCCGGCCTCCTCGAGGACGCCGGCATCCGGAACGGCAGTCCGCTCACCGTCACCGGGCGGTCCGGGTCGGTCACCCTGCCGGTCCGGGGCGATCCCCTGGCACCCGGCGACGGGCTGATCGTCGCGCCCGGCGTCCTCTCGGCCCTCGACGACCGTGCCCCGGTCGGCACGGTGTGGGCGAAAGCCCGGCCCGGGGCCGACATCACCGACCTGCGGTCGCAGCTGCGCACCGCCGCCGAACCCCTCACCGGTGCGGAGGTCAGCGGCGGGCTGACGGCGAAACTGGTCTACCACACGGCCCTGGACCGGCTGCTGGCCATGACCACCATGCTGCTCGCGGTGGCGGTCCTGATCGCGCTCGTCGGCGTCGGCAACACCCTCGGTCTGTCGGTGCTCGAACGCACCCGCGAGTCCGCGCTGCTGCGCGCCCTAGGACTGCACCGCCGGCAACTGCGCTGGATGCTCGCCATCGAGGCGGCCCTGCTCAGTCTCGCCGGCGCCGCCGTCGGCATTGCCGCCGGGACGTTCTTCGGCTGGGTGGGCAACCACGCGGTCAGTGGCCAGCTGAACCTGGAGAACATCCAGTTCGCCATGTCGGTGCCGCAGACCCTCGGGGTTACCGTCGTGGCCGTGGCCGCCGGCGTCCTCGCGTCGGTCCTGCCCGGCCGGCGGGCGGCCCGGGCGACGCCGGTGGAGGCTCTCGCCGAGACGTGACCGGCGGTTCTTCGCTGATCCTGGGCCGGCTGGGCGGCCGGTGAACGGACGCCCAGCCGGCCCCCGGGATCAGCTCGCCGGCGGGGCCGGGAGGCTGCGCCCGGTGAAACCGGCCGGGGCCGCGGACGACTTGGCCGCGGTCGGCGGCGCCTGCCGGGTGTAGACCCGGGTGACGTCGTTGAGGTTGCGGAACACGATGATCCAGGACTCGCCGGACCCGTTGGTGATCGGCGCGACGGTCGGGTCGGTGGCCGCCGGGTCGGGGATGTCGGGGCTCAGCCGCTCCCAGTCACCCCAGGTCCCGGTGCCCTGGCCGGTTTCGAACACCCGGTAGATCTCGTTGTCGGCGCCCCGGGCGACGACCGCGGTCCGGCCGAGCCCCGGGTCGAGGATCGCCGCCGGCGCCCCGGCCGCCACGAACGTGCCGACCGCGCCCCAGGCGGCCGGCCAGGTGCCGTCCGCGTTCTGGAACTTGGACTGGATCGTCCCGTCCGCCGCCCGGACGAAGACCCGCGTCCGGAAGCCCGGGTAGACCACCGCGGCCGGGCCACTGACCCCGGCGTCGCTGATCGTCGTCCACCCCGACAGGGTGCCGCCGAAGTCCGCGGTCTTGAGCACGCCCGCGGTGTCGGTGGCGAAGAGCCGGACACCGGACCGGCCGGCCGCCACGGTCGGCACGCCGGCCAGGTCGGCGTCGCCGAGATCGATCCAGTCGCCGTACGTGGCGCTGTTGTTCGCGGTCTGGGTCTTGGCCCACAGCCGGCCGTCACGGCCGACCGCGAACAGCACGACCCGCCCGTCGCCGAGCCGGCCGATCGCCGGGGCGGCGGTGACCCAGCCACCGGCGTCGGCCACCGGGCCGAACCCCGGGGTGTCGGCGTTCGCCTGCTTCCAGGTCCACACGTCGCCGTCGGTGTTCAGGCCGGCGAGGACGGTCTTCCGGTCCTCCTGCTCGCCCAGCGCCGGCACCCCGCTGAAGGCCTCGTTGCCGGCGATCACCGTGAACGTCACGTCGGTGAAGACGTCCGGGTTGCGCTGCACGCCGGTGCGCAGGCGACCGAGGTTGTCCACGTACGCGTAGGTGATCGGTTTGAGCGCGGTGCCCGCGGGCGCGCCCTGGAAGGCGACCGTACGCGCGTACCTCGGGGTGGTCAGTTGCTGGGCGAACTCGCCGACCGGGGTCCAGGTGGCCGGCCAGTCCCCCGGTCCGAACGACTTCTGCTGGAGCTCGCCGGACGGGCTCACGCTGAACGTGTCGAGCTGGCTGGGGTTCTTGGAGGTGGCGGTGGGCGCGGAACCCGTGCCGCCGCCCAGCGAGATCCAGGCGGACCAGTTGCCACCCGAGTAGTAGCGGTGTTCGAGCTGGTTGTTCTGGCCGCGGACGAAGACGTCCAGGTGGCCGGCGCCCCACGAGGTCACGCCGGGCGCCGAGGCCAGGGTGCCGCCCATGCTGCCGAAGGTGCTCCAGGCGCCGTTCAGGAACCAGGCGTGCCAGAGCGCGTTGTCGGTTCCGCGGACGAACACCTCGACGTGCCCGTTCTGGTACGAGGCCGCGGCCGGCGCCGAGGTGAACGATCCGCCCAGGTCGGCCCAGCCGGACCAGCCGTTGTCCAGGTACCACTTGTGCTGGACCGAGTTGCTCGCCCCCCGGATGAACACGTCGAGGTGCCCCGGCCCCCACGAGGCGGCCGACGGCGCCGAGGTCAGGACGCCGCCGAGGTCGGCCCAGTCGGCCCAGCCGCCGGCGCTCGTCCAGGTTCGCTGGACCAGCGTGTTCGAGGTGCTCCGGGCGAAGACGTCGAGCCGCCCCGCGCCCCAGGACACGGCCGACGGCGCCGAGCTGATCGAGCCGCCCAGGTCGTTCCAGCCGGTCCAGGCGCCGTTCACGAAGGTCTTCTGGTGCAGGGCGCTGTCCGGTCCCCGGGTGAAGAGGTCCATCCGCCCCGGTTCGACCGACTCCACCGAGACCACGGCGCCGTCCAGCGCGTCGATGGCCGGCGCGGCCGCGGCCGGCGTCGCCGGTGTCAGCGCGTACCCGATGGTCGACAGCAGCAGAGCCGCCGCGACCGTGATCGCCCGTACTCGTCTCATCTCGCCCGATCCCCCGATCGATCTATGTGGACAGTTGGGGAGGA
This sequence comes from Actinoplanes sp. NPDC051470, assembly GCF_040682035.1. NCBI lineage: Bacteria > Bacillati > Actinomycetota > Actinomycetes > Micromonosporales > Micromonosporaceae > Actinoplanes > Actinoplanes sp. NPDC051470. The sequence continues at coordinate 53,252 of NZ_JBFBAA010000029.1, read as the reverse complement.
GAGAAGGCCGCCGGTGGGCCCCCGGCGGCCTTCGCACCCCTGATTGCTCCGGTCAGTCCGCCTTCGGCGCCGGAAGTGTGTGCGCCGCGAAGGTCGCCGTCGCCGCCTTCTTGCCGGCTCCCGACACCTCACGCAGGTAGACGCGGGTGGCGTCGTCGCCGTCGCGGAAGACGATCGCCCAGGTCGAGCCGGAGCTGTTGCTGATCGGGGCGATGGCCGGGTCGGTGGCCGACAGGTCGGAGCCGGTCGGGTCGAGCGGCACCCAGTCGCCCCACGAACCCGATTCCGGCCCGGTCTCGAAGACCCGGTGGATCTGGTTGTCGGCGCCCCGGGCCACCACCGCGGTCAGGCCGGAGGCGGGGTCGACGATGGCCACCGGCGCGCCCGCCGCGGCGAACGTGCCCACGGTCTGCCAGGCGGCCGGCCAGGTTCCGGCGGCGTCCTGGATCTTGGTCAGGATGCTGCCGTCACCGGCCCGCACGAACACCCGCGGGCGGGAGCCGGACAGCAGCGCGGCCGGCTTGTCCTCGACACCCGCGGCGCCGATCGTGGTCCAGGCGCCGATCGTGCCGTCGTCGGCGTACCGGACCGTACGCACCGCACCGGACCAGTCCCGCGCGAACAACTGCTGGCCGCCGGTGACCGGAACCGCGGTCACCGAGCCGGCCAGGTCCTGGTCACCGAGGTTGCGCCAGTACGAGGTGGTGCCGGTGACCAGCCGCAGGTGCCACAGCGCCCCGTTGTCGTCGACGCCGAAGCTGACGTTGACGCCGTTGGACAGGCCGACCGGGGTCGGCGGGAAGTCCATCGTGCCGCCGCCGTTGCCCCACGGGTTGAAGGTCGCCGCGCCGACCGCGGTCTGGCTGGCCACCCAGTAGTTGCCCAGCACGTTCGGCACGGTCACCTGGATCCGGCCGTCCGGGTACGCGTTCACGCCCGGCTGCCCCGCGTACGGCTCCTCGGTCGCCGGCGCCGCGCTCCACGTCACGGTGCCGAAGTCGTCCGGGTCGGCCTGGTGGCCGAGCCGCAGCACGCCGTTGTTGTCCACGTGGGCGTACTCGATCGTGCCCGGCGTCCCGCTCGGGTTGGCCGGTTGGATGACCGAGGTCGGCGAGTTCTGGGCGATCGGCAGCGGCGGCAGCGACTCGGCGAACCAGCCCTGCAGGTCGACGATCAGGCGCACCGTACCGGTGGAGACGCTCTTGACCCTGATCTTGCCGTCGGTCCCCGGCCGGATGACGGCCAGACCGGCCCGGGCCTTGCCGGCGTTCCACGTCGACACCGAGCTGCCCGGCTCGGTGTTGCCGATCCCCCACGACTTGAAGTAGCCGTTCTGGGCCGGGCTGTTGGCCTCGAAGTTCAGCGCCAGGCCGGCGATTCCCCGGGTCGGCAGGCCGTTGGTGCCGCCGACCGGGACGTCGACCGTCCCGTTGGCCGGCAGCGTGGTGTCGATCAGGCGCTTGACCAGCGGCCGCAGCCCGGCGCCGGTGACGCTGAGGCCGGTCTGGTAGCCGAGCAGCCGGATCAGCACGTTCATCGTGCCGGCGCTGTGGTTGACCAGGTTGATCCGCCCGTCCGCGGCGAGCCGGACCATCGTGCCGGACGACGTCGTTCCGGTGTCGAAGGCGAGGTTGGCGGTCTCGCCGCTGCCCCCGGTGGGCGTGGTGCCGACCCAGCCCTCCGCGGTGGCCGACGCGACCTGCAGGTCGACGAAGACCGCGGGTGAGCCGGCGGGCACGACGCCGCCGAGCAGGTTGACCGTCCGGCTGGCGTTGGACGCGATGCCGGTCGCGTTCAGCACGGTCGGGTTGCCGATGACGGGTACGAAGCCGCCCGGCCCGCTCGCGCCGCGGACCGCGGTGTAGTAGCCGAGCACGTCGACCAGGACGTCGATGTTGCCGGCGTTGTTGTAGAGATTGAGCTTGCCGTTGGCGCCGACCTCGACGATGGCCGAGTTCGACAGGTTGTCGGCGGCGGCGACGTTGACGGTCGCGACGCCCGGCCGGGCCGTCACGTCACCCTTCCACAGGGTCAGCCAGGTGGCCGCGGTCGGCGCCTTCGTGGTCACGTTGACCATGACCGCCCGCACGTTGGTGGTGGGCACCCCGGCCACGCCGAGCACCTGGAACTGGGTGGTGCTGGCCGGGCCGCGTACGCCCTTGGTGGTGCCGACCCCGGTCAGCGTGTTCAGCACGCGTCCCATGCCGGTCGACAGCGCGACGTAGTCGCCGCCCTTGCCGGAGTCATCCGCCCGGGCGGGCCGCGCCGCGGGCAGCGCCACCACCGCCCCGGCGGCCACCACCAGCGCCAGTAACACGTGGCGGAGTCGCCACCGATGCCTCGTCATTCCTACGTTCCTCCCCCGTGTGATCCGGGGGAGCACGCCGCGCACGACCCGCTCCCCCGGACAGCAAAGACGTCAGCGGCCGACCGGCGGCGCGGGCAGGGTGTGCCCCGTGAAGCCGGGCGTCGCGGCCCGTCCCTTCAGTGCCCCGGAGGTGATCTCCTGGCGCCGGTAGAGACGTTGAGCGTCGTTGATGTTACGGAAAACGATCACCCACGTCTGCCCCGATCCGTTCTGCAGCGGGGCGATCGTCGGCTCACTGGCCGCCGGATCGGAGGCATCCGGGTTCAGCCGCTTCCAGTCCTCCCAGGCCGCCGAGCCCGCGGCGGTCTCCCACGTTTCGTACAGCTCGTTGTCGGCGCCCCGGACGACCAGCGCGGTGCGGCCGAGCACCGGGTCGAGGATCGCGGCCGGCGCCCCGGCCGCGGTGAACGTGCCGATCGTGGCCCAGTCGGAGGCCCAGCCCCCGGCGAGGTCCTGCCCCTTGGTCCGGACGCTGCCGTCGGCCGCCCGGACGAAGACCCGCAGCCGCGAGCCCGGGGAGACGACCACGGCCGGGCGGCCGGTCACGTCGCCGCCGAGGTTGGTCCAGGCGCCCATCGCGCCGTCGGTGGCGTACAGGGCGGTACGGACCGCGCCGGAGGTGTCCCGGGCGAACAGCTGCTGGCCCTGCGCGACCGGAACCGCGGTGACCGGTCCGGCCAGGTCCTGGTCGACCAGCTTGCGCCAGTACGAGGTGGTGCCGGTGACGACCCGGTAGTGCCACAGGGCGCCGTCCGCGTCGACGCCCAGCCCGACCGGGCCGGTGGACAGCGTGACCAGCGTCGGCGGCGAGGCCAGCGAACCGCCGATGCCGGTCCAGGGGTCGAAGGTGGCCCCGTCCTTGGCGGTCTGGCCGGCCGTCCAGTAGGCGCCCGCGGTGTTCTGCGCGATGACCTGGACCCGGCCGTCGGCGTACGCGGCGATGGCCGGCGGCCCGGTGTGCGGATCGGCCGTGGCCGGGGCCGCGGTCCACTGGAGCGACAGGAAGTTGTCCGGGTCGGTCTGGTGACCGAGCCGGGTCACACCGATGTTGTCGACGTACGCGTACTCGATCGTCCCGAGCGACGTCCCGGAGCCCGGCGGCTGGAGCACCGCGGTCGGCGCGTACTGCGCGATCGGCAGCGGCGTGATCGGTTCGGCGAACCAGCCCTGGAGGTCGAGGATCAGCCGGACCGAACCGGTGGAGTTGTTCTTCACCCGGATCTTGCCGTCCGTGCCCGGCTTGACGACGGCCAGCGCCGACCGGGTGCGATCGGCGTTCCAGTTGGCGATCGAGCTGTTCGGCTCGGCCGCGCCCAGGCCGTACGCCTTGAAGTAGCCGTTCTCGGTGTTGCTCTGCGCGGTGAAGTTGAGCGCGACGCCGGCGATGTTCCGGACCGGCAGGCCGAACGTGCCGCCGATCGGCAGGTCGACGGTCGCGCCGGCTGCCACGGTCTGGTCGGTGACCCGCTTGACCAGCGGCCGGTAGCCCGCCCCGGCGGTGTTCACGCTGGTGACGTAGCCCAGCAGCCGGGCCAGCAGGGCGACTTCGCCGGTGCCCCCGTTCCGGAAGTCGGCCCGCCCGTCCGCGGCGAGCCGGACCATCACGCCATGGGCGGTGGTGCCGTTCTCGTGGGCCAGCACGGCGTGCTCACCGCTGCCGCCGGTCGGCCTGGCGCCGATCCAGCCGTCGGCCGTGGCCCGGTTGGTCTGCAGGTCGAGGAAGACCGCCGTCGACCCGGCCGGCACCACGCCGCCGAGCAGGTTGACCGAGATGGTGCCGCCGGCCGGGACCAGGCCCGGCGACGGCACGCCGATGCCGGCCGCGGTGCTCAGCACGGTGGGGGTGGACGGCACGGGCACGAAGCCGCCCGGCCCGGCGGCGCCGGTGATCGTGGTGAAGTAGCCGAGCACGTCGACGATCACGTCGATCTTGCCGACGCTGTTGTAGAGCTTCAGCTTCCCGTCCGCGCCGACCTCGACGATCGCCGAGTTGGACAGGTTGTCGCCCGCCGCCACGTTGACGTGCTGGACGCCGGGCCGGGTCGCCAGCTCGCTCCGGAACAGCGTCAGGAAGGTGACCTCGGTCGGCGCCTTGGTGGTGATGTTGACGAACACCGCCTTGACGTTGGTGGTGGGCACGCCACCCACCCCGAGCACTTGGAACGGCGTGATGCTCTGGGGGCCACGCTGCCCCTTGGTGGTGCCGGTCCCGTTCAGCGTGTTGAGCACGCGGGCCATGTTCGTCAGCGGCACATAGTCGCCGCCCCGGCCCGCCGCGTCGGCCAGCGCGGCCGGCGCGCTCGGCACCGCCACCACGGCTCCCACCGCCACGGCCAGCGCCACCACCACGTGGCGAATCCGCCACCTACGCCTGATCATTGGTCCTCCCCAGATGCGAAAGTGTTCATCACGGCCACCTTCCGGTCGGGCCGTGGTAGGTGATGTCGGCGCCACTGCTCTCGGCGAACTCAGTCATCGAGCCCTTGCAGCGAGAGCAAGGTGGCCTGGTTCCGGTGAGGTGCAGGGTGTCGCCGTCCTCGATCGGTATATGGTTGAAAACCCCGAAATAGGTGTCCCCGACGACCTCGAAGCGGCTGGGCAGGCCGAACATGCGCGTCGCTCGGTTCTCGGTGTGGGTCAGCGCCTGCTGGTTCCACCCGCCGTCGACCGAGCGCTCCGCCGCCGTCATGTTGCCGCTCCACAGGCTGCCGGACACCTTGGAATGGCCGGCCGAGCTCCGGAGGTCGTAGGTGAGAATGTGGTTCGCCTTCCCGGGCGCCGTCCACCTGCCGACACCGCCCTGACCGGCGATCGAACAGCTGTCGTTGTGGACCAGGACCGCGGCATCACCGGCCGCCACATAGAAGGTGTGCAGGCCGTCGACCGTGAGGTTGTAGACGGTGGTCCACTCGGTCCGGGGCCGGGTGCTGTGGACGGTCGCCTGGCGGTGGTCGGCGGTCTCGAAGCGGTAGCCGGGGCGCAAGTTTGTGGGGAGGACCCAGGTTCTCAGGTCGGTGACCCAGAACGGATGCTCGTCGGTGGCCGTGATGACGTGTGGGCCGTCGCCGGTGTCCACGGTGATGTCGACCAGGTGCTTCTCGCCGGTGCCGGTGATCACATCGGTGACCACGCGGTTCTCGGTGCGGCCGGTGGTCGGGTCGGTGGCGACGACCGGGTCGCCGACGCGGACCAGGCTGATCCGCCTGGTTCCGCCGTCCGGGGTGAGGACGCCGGTGTCGCCGGTGAAGCTGTTGCGGCAGCCCGATCCGCCGCGGCCGAAGCCGCTGGTGACGGCGCCGATGCCGGCGCTGGTCGCCACCCCGGCGAAGTTCACCCGGCCGGTGGCCGCGTACTGGGCGACGCCGTCGCTCACCGCGCCGTCGACGCCGCCGCTGATCAGGTGGCCGCCGAGCCCGCTGAGTCGCCCGCCGACCGCGCCGGCGACCTTGCTGCCGACCAGGCCGGAGCCGCCGCCGAGCAGGCCCTGCGCGCCGCCGATGCCGGCCGACTTGACGGCGTCGCCGAGGCTGTCGATGTCGCCCTGGGCCGCGTCCTTGGCCAGGTTGATCAGGGCCGCCGAGCCGGCGACGCAGGCCACCGCCCCGGCCCCGGCGGTCGCCACCGTGCAGGCCGCGCCGGCGGCGATGCTGCCGACGATGGCCAGGCCCTCGATGATCGCGTCCTGGTGCTCCTGGACGAACTGGCCGACCGCGTCGGCCGCCTTCGAGACCGTCTCGACCACGGCGCCGTACCGCTCGACGGCCTTGTGGTAGACGACCGCGGCGAACTTCGACGGGTCGACGATCGCCTGCACGGTCAGCGCCAGGACGGCCGGCGCGATGGTGACCGCGCTCTGGATGAGTTTGCCGCCCACCTTGATCAGGGGTTTGGCCGCGGCCGCCAGGACCGGCAGGGGCGAGTACTTGATCGCGGTCCGCACCGCGGCCATCGCCCTCCGGGTGACCTCCTGGCGTTTCTTCGCCAGCTCCTTCCTGGCCGCGTGGTACTGCTGTTTCGACCATTCCTTGAACTGGCCGGTCGCGGCCGCGTCGAAGCCCTCCTTGACCTTGGCGACCACGCGATCGGCGCCGGACTTGTGGTAGAGGTACGACGTGAGCCGCCCGAGCGGGCTGGCCCGGAACGCCGAGAAGACCTTCCCGACGCCCTGCTTGGCGTAGCCCCAGCCGGTGGTCACCGCCTTCCAGCCGGCGCTGGTCACCGACTTGACCTTGTTCCAGCCGCTCTTCACCCACCGCGGCAGGTGCCCGTCCGGGTCGTCGTGGTCGAGGGGCGCCCCGGCGCCGTAGGTGTAGCGGTTGGCCAGGATCGAGTCGCCGGTCGAGTAGCCGAGGCTGTCCCGTGAGCCGAACGTGCCGCTGCCCGGGTTGTACCAGCGTGCGCCCATGTCGACCTGCTGGGTGGCCGGGTCGGTGTAGTCGCCCTGGAAGCCCAGGTTGCCGGTGTCGCCGTCGGTGGCGAGCACCTTGCCCCACGGGTCGTACGCCGTGGAGGACGCCGGCTTGGCCGGGGTCGGCCGGGTCGGGTCGAGCACCGCCACGATGTCGCCGTGCACGTCGCCGATGGTCAGGCGGGCCTGCTGGCCCTGGCCGACGGCGAGCAGCTCGCCGCCCGGGCCGCGAGCGAACTTCTCGGCGCCGTCCGAGACCGGGTCGTCGCCTCCGCCCCCGTACGCCCACCGGACCCCGTTGCGGGTGGCGACCCGGTCGGCGCCGTCGTAGGTGTAGGTCACGCCGGGCGCGGTGGTCATCCGGTCGAACGCGTCGGACGTGTACGGCTCGGCCAGCCCGGAGCTGGTGCGCGTCCGCAGGGTGCCCCGGGCGGTGTAGGCGTAGGTGTAGTCGCCGTCGGCGAGCAGCCGGTTGCGTTCGTCGAAGGTGGACGTCTTGGGGCCGGCCCGGGTGCGGTTGCCGGAGTCGTCCCAGTCGTAGCCGACCGTGCCGGCCGCGCTGGTCCAGGCGATGAGGCGGCCGGCCTTGTCGTAGTCGTAGGTGTTCTGGCCGGCTCCGGCCGTACCCGTCGTGTTCTTGCTCTTGATCTGGCCGTTGAGGTCGAAGCCGTAGGTGATCGACGAGACGCTCTGCCCGGACTGGTTCCTGATCGTGTCACTGGCGACGTGGCCGAAGTCGTCGTAGCCGTAGGTCCGGGTGGACAGCGCGCCGTACTCGACGGTGCTGAGCATCCCGGCGTTGTCGTACCCGAGCTTCTGGGTCACGCCGGTCAGCGCGTCCTTGACGGTGTCGAGCCGGCCACGGTCGTAGGTGAAGGTGGCGGTGCCGGCCGCGTCCGTCCGGGAGGTGACCTGGGAGTCGGCGTCGACGACGAACGACGCGGCGCCGGACGGGCCGGTGACCCCGAGCAGGTTGTCCCGGTCGTCGTAGGTGTAGCGGTCCTCGCCGCCGGGCGCGCCGACCGTGACGAGCCGGCCGGCGATGTCGTAGCCGAGCGACCGGGCGGCCGTCGCGGCCTCGGCACCCGCACCGGTCTCGCTGGTGAGCCGACCGGCGGCGTCATAGCCGCGGGTCCGGCTGACGCCACCGGGCGCGGTCAGCCGGACCGGCTGCAGGGTCTTGTCGTAGCCCACCGACCAGGTGCGGTCCGCCTCGGCCGGGTGGGACGCGGTGGCCGGCTCGACGGTCGACTCGGACAGGCCCAGGCTGTTGACCGTGTAGACGGTCGCGTGGCCCCGCCCGTCGGTGTACCGGGTGCGGTTGCCGGCCGCGTCGTAGCCCCACGAGGTGGTGATCGACCTGGTGGCCGACACCGGCTCGACCTGCCGGACCAGCTGGTTCGCGGCGTCGTAGGCGTAGGTGGTCCGGGTCGAGTACGGGTCGGTGGAGGCGACCAGGTTGCCGGCCGGGTCGTACTCGTAGGTCGTCGAGCGCAGCGTCGTCCCGGCGGCGTTCAGGCTCGAGTCGGAGATCCGCCGGCCGAACAGGTCGTAGCCGACCCGGGTGGTGCGGCCCTTGCCGTCGGTGACCCGCACCTGCCGGCCCGCGTAGTCGTACCCGAACTCGGTCACCACCCCGGTCGGCGACGTCGTCCGGGTGACCTGCCCCTGACCGTCGAACGCGTTGCTGGTGAGGGCGCCGGACGCGCTCCGCATGGCCACCACGTTGGCGGCGTCGTCGTAGGTCAGCCGGCTGGTGAAGTTCTCGGTGACCGGGTACCGCTCGACCTGGGTGGAGCTGACGGCGCGGTCGAGGTCGTCGTAGGTGGTCTCGACCCGCGCGCCGGTCGGCCCGGTCACCGACAGGGTCTCCCCGGTGCGGGTGTACGCGTACCGGGTGATCGCCCGCTCGTCGTTCGTGCGGGCCGGCTCGTCCAGGACGGTGAGCCGGTCGAGCTGGTCGAAGGTGAACCGGGTGGACGTGCCGTCCGCGTCGACCGACTCGATCACGTTGCCGTTGGCGTCGTACCGGTTCTCGGTGACCGGCACGACCGCCTCGCTCGCGCCCGGCGCGGTGTAGCTCGGCGCGATCGACCGCACCACCCGGCCGAGCCGGTCGTACTCGCTCCTGGACACGTTGCCCAGCGGGTCGAGCGACGCCACCGCCTCGCCGAACGCGTTGTACCCGACCTTGCTGACCGGCCGGACCGTGGCGGCCGGCTGCCCGTTGCTCTCGGCCGCGACCGGCGCGCCGCGGACCTCGGTCGTCCGCCCCAGCTCGTCGTTGACAAACGTCGTGGTGTACGCCGCCGGGTCGGCCCCGGTGACCGTGCCGCGCGGGTCGGTCGCCGAGATCGGCACGCCACGGTCGTCGTAGTCGTTGACGGTGACCTGGGTCTGGTCGCCCGCGGTGACCGTCTGGCGGATCATCTGGTTGCCGTCGTCGTAGGCGTACGCGACCTGCTCGGTCTGTGCCGCCACCGGCCACGGCAGGTTGGACGGGCTGCCGGTCCGGGTGGTCAGGACGACGTTGCCGTTCCCGTCGTACCGGAACGTGGTGACCCGCTGCTCCGGGCCGGGGCCGGCCGTGGTCGAGATGACCTTGCCGGCCGCGTCGACCTCGTTGGTGACGACCTGGGTGCGGTTGTTGAGGATCTTCTTGACCGGGTGGCCGGCGCCGTCGTACTCGGTCTCCTCGGTGACGTAGTCGCGGGTGCTGCCGTCCGGGTCGTGGAAGTTCTTCATCACCACCCGCTGGAGCAGGTCGTCCCGGTAGTACTGGTACTCCAGCCGCCGGCCCATGGCGTCGGTGTCGCTGGCCAGCCGGCCGGCGAAGTCGTACGAGTACCGGTGCAGCACCAGGTGGTCGCCGGTGCCGGTGGGCGGGGCGCCCTCGGGGTCACCGCGCCAGTCGCGGGCCCGGATCTCGGCGATCTTGTTCTGCGCGGTGTACGCGTAGTCCGTCCGATTGCCGTTCGGATCCTGCTCGGTCACCTTGTTGCCGAACCGGTCGTAGCCGGCGGTGGTCTCGTGGCCGAGCGGGTCGACCTGGCGCACCGGCCGGTTGAACTCGTCGTACTCGGTAAGGCTGGTCCGCGGCGGGTCGCCACCGAGCAGATCGGCCGCCGTGGCCCCGGTGACGTTGCCGTCGGCGTCGTAGGTGGTGGTGATCTGGGTCTGGTGGCGGACCCCGCTGACCGCGTCGGTGGTCGCCGGGCCGATGCTGGTGGTCATCCGGCCGTGGCCGTCGTACCGGTACGCGGTGGTGACGCCGTCCGGGAAGGTGTCCGAGATCTGCTTCTCGGCGATCTTCCGGCCGATCGGGTCGTAGGTGTACTCGGTGATCAGGCCCTTCGGGTCGGTCACCTGGGCCAGGTCGCCGTTCTGGAGGTAGCGGAACCGGGTGACCTTGTCCCGGCCGTCCGTGGTGGACGCGAGCAGGCCGGGCGGCGGGTTGCCGCTGTCGAACGCCGCCTCGGCCCCGGTGGTGTAGGTGTGCTTGACCCGGCTGCCGTCGGGGTTGGTCTGCTCGGTCAGGTTCCCGGTCACCGGCGCGTACGCGTAGCGGGTGACGTACTTCGGGTCGGCGGCCGAGGCCGACCGTGCGTCCCGGGTCTCGACGGCCAGGTCGCGACGCGGGTCGAACTCGTCGGTGACGGTGGCCGAATAGGTCGTGTACGCCGTGGAGCACTGGTTCTCGGTGCGGCAGGTCGTGCGGGTCAGCACGTTGCCCCGCTTGTCGTAGGTCAGGTCGACGGAGTAGCCGTTCTCGTTGACGACCTGACTCTGGTAGCCCTGCGCGTTGTAGCTGAAGCTGCGGATGGCCATGCCCTCGAGTGGGTGCCGGACGAAGACCGGGCCGCCGGAATCGGCCGGGATGATCGTGCAGAAGCCCGGGTCCTGCGGGTCGGGCCGGGTGCACTGCTCGGCCGGCGGATCGGCCGGCGGCGTGCTCGGCCGGGGCTGGTCCTCGGCCCGGGTCTCCAGGCCGAGCGGGACACCCGAGCGCAGCATCCGGCCGGTGATCGCGTCGTACTCGTACAGGTGGGGCCGGTCGGCCGGGTCGTTCACCTGGATGCTGCGGCGCAGGTCGTGGTCGTCGCCGTAGACCGCCGGCCGGCCGACGTCCCAGGTGCCGCCGTTGCCGTCGGTGTACTCCTTGACCCGGTCGGTCGCGGTGTCGTAGGTGATCTCCGAGGCGACCTTCCCGCTGGGCCGGATCACCTTGCTGAGCTGCTGCGCGGCCGGGCTCGCCATCGCCCGGTGGGCCTTGACCGTGGCCTCGCCGAGCGGGTGGTGGTAGACCGCCACCTCGTCGATCACCCCGTGGAAGGACCGCTGGGCGGTGCCGCCCCAGCCGGGCCAGGTGCCGGTGGCGTACGCCGCGCCGATCTGGTTCTCGGAGAGCAGGGTGGCGTCGACCGTGACGCCGGTCTGCTCGCCGGCCCTGACCCCGTCCAGGTAGAGCGTCTGGGTGGTGCCGATCAGGGTCAGCACGGCGTGGTGCCAGACGTTGTTGTTGACCACCGCGGCCGAGGTGATCGGGTTGATCGACCCGACCGCGAACTGCCCGCGGAGCAGCCCGTCGGTGCCGGTGTAGAGGATCGGCACGCCGGTGGTCGAGGCGGTGCCGAGGGCCTTGTTCTGGTAGCCGACCAGCGGGCCGCCGGTCTGGGTCAGGCCGACCTTGAACCAGACCTCGACCGCGGCGTCGCGGCTCTTCTTCAGGGTGCCCCGGGGCAGCGTGACGGACGAGTTCGTGCCGCCGAACGAGGCCGCGGTGTCGGTGGTGCCGGCCAGCGCGCCGGCCGCGCCGAGGGTCACGTTCTGGTAGGTGCCGGCGTCCTGGCCCAGGTTGACCCCGACGTCGCTGGCGGCGCCGGAGTTGCTGACCGCCCCGGCGCCCGGCGCGGTGTCGCCCAGCCGCCAGTACGACTCCGGCCGGGCGTCCTGCACCGCGGTCCGGTAGTGCGACCCGGCCGAATACTCGTACTGGGTGCACTTCTCCTCCGGCGAGCACACCTTGGTGAGCAGGTCGCCGGTGTAGAAGTACTGCCAGGTCAGCTCGGCCCCGCCGACCTTGTCGGTGCGGACCTGCCTGACGTGGTTGCCCTCCCAGACGAACGTCAGCTTGCGGCCCAGCCGGTTGGTCTGCGAGTTCGAGACCTGGACCGTGGCCGGCCGGCCGGCGCCGTCGGGGCTGAGGATCACCGAGCGCAGCGCGTTGTCGGTGATCTTGGCGAGTTTGCCGCTGCCCAGCGTGAAGTAGTAGGTCGTGCCGCTCTTGTCGAGCAGCACCCACTGGGTGCCGGTGGTGGTCAGCCGGGCGGTGCGGCCGGCCGGCGGGGCGTACGAGCCGTCCGGGTTCCGCCCGAACCGGACCGCCTGCCCGTCCTGGTAGGTGACCACGACGTTGCCCGAGCCGTCGCCGTCCGGGACCACCTTCATGTCGTAGCGCGACGACCAGCCGGCCCCGAACGCGCCGTCCACCCGCGGGTCCATGCTGTTGTAGGTGCGCGCCACGTTCAGGTCGGGACCGGCCGTGCCGACCACGGCGTCGAGCGCCGCGGTGCTCAGGTTGCCGGTGTTGGCGTCGAACTCGCGGCCGGTCTCGGCGTACGGGGCGCCGGCCACCCGGGAGACGACATCGGGCTGCGGGACCGAGGCGATGATCGTCGAGTACGCGGACACGGTCTCGTTGTTGTTGTCCTTGACCGTGGTCCGCCACTGGTAGTTCCGGCCCCAGAGCAGCCGCCCGGCCGGTACGGTCCACGCCTGCCTGGCCTGGAAGCCGGAGTTCGTGCAGGACACCGGCTTGTTGTCGGCGTCGACGTCGCAGACCTCGAACCTGAACTGCAGCGTCTGCCCGGGCGGCGCGTCGGTGTCGACGGCACGGGCCCAGAGCAGCGGTTGCAGCGTCGGCGCCTGGTAGCCGTTCGGCGGGTAGAGCTCGGCCACCACCGCCGGGATGTCGATGACGTGCAGCACGATGCGCGCGGGCGGCACCTGGAAGTCGGTGAACACCGCGCCGCCGGTGCGCACCATGGTGTAGTCGAGGAAGTACACGCCCGGGGGCAGCGCCTTGATGGTCGCGTCCAGGGTGACCTTGGCGTTGCGGGCCACCGTGCCGGGCAGGGTGGCGGCCCGCTGCTGCACGACCGAGACGCCGGTCCGGGCGTTGTAGGCGCGGTAGGCCAGGTAGTAGGTGCTCGGCGTCCAGGCCTCGGACCCGGTGTTGGTGACGGTGACCTTGACCTTGCCGTCCTGGATCTGGGTCACGGGCGGATTCGGCACCGGGTTGGGGATCTCGTACTTCGCGTTGTACGGGCTGTGCGTCACGTACAGCGTGGGCCGGTTGGCCGTTCCCGTGCCGCCGAACTTCTTCCAGTCCTTGCTGTCCGAGGTGGTGGCCCGCAGCGAGAGCCCGTGGTTGGGCTGGCCGTCGGCCCAGCGCTGCACCACCTGACGGCCGCCGTTGCCGAGGTCGACGAACTCGGCCGCCATCGGGCAGGGCGACGTGGCCGACCCGAGCGGGATGTGACCGTGCGCGAACGACGCCGAGGCCAGCGAGCCCCCGACGGACGGGCCCGGATAGCTGTAGGCGCCCTCGTCCGACCAGGACTGGGTGACCGGGTGCACGGTGATCGGCCGCGACCGGCAGGAGCCGGCGTCGAAGTTGACCAGGCTGAGCCCGGCGCCGAGGATCGTGTGGCCGGCCAGCCGGGAGCTGACCGAGTCGAACCTCACGTACGCGGCCGCGTTCTGGCCGTCGTTGCCGACCAGCAGCTCGGAGCCGCCCTTGACGGTCGAGCCGCCGCGCACGTACATGCCACCGGTGCCGGCCCCCGGCTCGACCGGCGGGCCGGCCGAGAACTCGGTGGTCTGCGTGCCGTCGGCGTTGTCGTACACCCGCTCGGTCGCGTCGCGCGGCGTCCGCACCCGGCTGGTCCGGCGGTCGAAGCCGGCCTTCGCGCCGGCCGGCCCGCTGGTCACCGAGGCGCGGTTCGGCGGCGCCGCCGGCGCGGCCCGGGTGGTGTGCAGCGGGTACCGGGCGCGCTCCGAGGCGGGGATGATCCGGTTGGCGTTCCGGCCGGTCACCGACCCGCCGGTGGCGGTGCCCCAGCGCTGGGCCGGCTTGGCCGCCGCCCGGTGCGCCGAGGCCCGGGCCCGGTCGCGCTCGGCCGCCGGGACCGTGGTGATGCCGGAGCCGCCCAGGTCGAGGGCGAGCACGAAGGCCAGCAGGGCGGCGAGCGCGGTCCGTGCGGGCAGGCGCCATCGATCGAGCTGCATGAGTCCGCCCCCGTATCGACCGAGTTCGATAACCGTCGACGGGACGGTCGCAGCCGGTCCGGAAAGGGGTCAAGCAGAGATCGGACACGTGCGGAAACCCGCACGATCGACTACGCCGCCCGGCGGAACAGGGCGGCGAACGAGCGGTGGCGCTGGAACGGGAACTCGAAGACCTTGGCGAACAGCCAGGCGCCGATCAACGACACACCGCCGGCGACCACGGTGGTCACCGCGAAGGCGGTCAGCCCGTGCCCGAACCGGGGCGCCACCACGGTCAGGCTGATCGCCACCACGATCGGCAGGTGGATCAGGTAGAGGCTGTACGAGAACGAGCCCAGCCAGGCCAGCGGGCGGGCGCTCAGCAGACCGGCCAGCCAGGCCGGACGGCCGGTGGCCAGGGCCACCACGAGCAGGGCCAGGGCCGGGGTGATGGCCAGGTCGACGGTGAAGTAGTTGTCCACGACCCAGCCGCCGCCGCGGATCACGATGAGCGCGGCGGCCGGGACCGCCGCCGCCATCGACATCCAGAGCCATGGCGCCCGGCGTACCGCATCATCGGCCGCGACGATCCCCGCCGCCGCGACCCCCGCCGCGAACACCGGGAGCAGCTGCCAGGCCAGGTGCCGGGCGGCATCGGCCGGGGGCGGATTGATCAGGCCGTAGGCGATCACCGGTGCGGTCGCGCACAGCAGCATGACCGCGATGCCGGCCCGGCGGGTGATCAGCAGGAGCAGCGGGAAGGTCAGGTAGAGCAGCGCCTCGACGCTGATCGACCAGAAGGCGCCGTTGGGCGTGGGCGCGCGCACCAGATCCTGCAGCAGCAGGCCGAAAACGATCACCGACTTGCCGTTCGGCGGGCCGGAGTGCGGCATCCGCACCACGGTCAGCGTGATGATCAGGCTGAGGACCAGGGCGGCCCAGTACGGCGGGAGGATCCGCCAGGCCCGGCGCCGGACGAAGCGTCGCAGCCCGCCCAGCCGCCAGCCGTTGCGCGCCGCTGAGACGGCCAGCGAGAAACCGGACAGGACCAGGAAGAACACCACCGCCAGCCGGCCCAGGCCGAGCCAGTCCAGCCAGGCCGGGCCGGTGCTCCTCGGGAAACCCTTGAAGGTGTACGCCCAGCAGTGGAAGAGCAGCACGTACAGGGCGCAGAGGCCACGCAGCCCGTCCAGGCCGGCGATCCTCGGCGGCGCGGGGGTCTCGGCCGGCGTCGCGCGCTCGAGCAGTGCTTCGCTCACACCTACCATTCACGCGGCCGGGCCGTGAATCGTTCGGTCAGGCCGCCAACGCCTGGGTGGCCGCCCCGCGGAGGTAGCGGGCCGTGGCCGGCTTCAGGAACAGGTTCGGCACGTCGTCCGGCGCCTCGCCGTAGAACATCCCGTACAGGATCGCGGCGTCCAGGTAGATGGCCTGGCTGGTGGGGTGCTTGCCGTCCTTGACGATCAGCGGGGTGGTGCCGCGCCGGGCCACCACCTTCTCGAACCCGTCGCTGATCGGCGCGAGCACGACCGGCAGCGGCAGGTCCCGGGCGAGCCGCTCGTAGTTCCGGTCGATCGCGGCCACGTTCGCGGCCCGGCTCGGGAACCCCTTGTGGGGTACGAGCGCCCAGTTCTTGAACAGGATCACCTTGCCGCCGGGCTTCAACGACCGGGCCAGGGCCGGGGTGTACGTGTCGAGCAGGGTGCGCCGGACCCGGGCCGGGTCGCTGGCCACCAGCACGCTGAACTCCTGGAGCAGGATGAAGTCGTAGCGGCGCCCGGCGGTCAGCGGCCGCCTCGACAGCCCGGTGTCCCAGCTCTTCTGCAGCGTGCTGCCGTACCGGATGGCCTTGGTGACCCGGACCGTGCGGCCCCGCGCCCCGGCCATCCGGCGGACCACGTCGGGGGTGTCCTCGCCGCCGCGGGTCCTGGTGCCGATCAGGCTGTTGCCCACGAACAGCACGTCGATGACCGCCGAGCGGGCGGCCGTGACCTCGCGCGACCCGCTGGCCACCAGCCCGGCCGAGGCGACCGCCCCGACCACCACCAGGGTGAGAACTTTTCGCAGCACGTCGTCATGGTGCGGTCCCGGCGCAAGCGCCCGGCTCAGCCGGTCGGCCGATATATCCCCCCGTTGAGGGTGGTTTGGTGCACCCCGCCCGGCCATGACCCAACCGTGACACCACCCGGAGGCCGCGCTGGGACGGTGTCGCCACGCCGGCCGAGGGGCCGGCGCCAACCGAGGGGAAGCACCATGCGGACACGAACCAAGATCCTGGTCCCGGCGGTCGCGACCGTGCTCGCGCTGCTGGCCGGCGGGCCGTCGGCGGCGGCGCTGCTGGACGACGACCTGGCCCTGAGCGCGGACGGCGCCGGCCCGGCCGACTGCGACGGCGGCGTCCAGGAGCAGAGCCTGGCCCGGCTCAACGACACCCCGGTCGCCCTGGCCGAGGGCGGCTGGGCGCCGGTGCCCGGCAGCTTCGTGACCTTTGTGACGCCGGCCATGGACAGCGACCACATCCTGGTCACCTACTCGGCCGAGGGCCGCCTCCAGGGCCAGGGCGTCAACGTCGTCGCGCCGGTCGACTTCGTCGAGGTCCAGGTGCTGCTGGACGGGGCGCCGATGCCGCCGGTCAACGACCTCTCGTTCACCACCGACGCGGGCCAGGCCGACAGCACGCAGGTCTGCAAGCGGGTCGGCCCCGGCAACCACACCGTGCGGGTGACCTACCGGCTCGTCGACCAGGCGGCCAACAACGCCCTGACCGGCACGCTGGACGACCAGCTGCTGCACGTCGAGATCTCCGACTAGGCCAGGTCGCGGAGCCAGGTCTCGAAGTCGTGAGGGTCGTCGAAGCGGAGAACGCGGAGATGACCCTCACGTCCGGTTCGTTCGGCCAGGTAGGCACGACGGGATCCGAAGGTGGCGACCGCGTGCCAGAACGGGTGGTCGCGGGTCAGCCAGTCGCGCCAGCGCTCGACGTTGCCGCCGAAGACCGGCTCGCGGCGCCACGACCGGGACAGCGACCGGCGAAGCAGGCGGGGCAGCACCACCCGGCGCGGGTAGTCGAGCCAGACCACGGTGTCGGCCGCCGCCCACATCAGGTCGCGGACCGGCGGGTAGCCCCACGAGTCGATGATCCAGCCCGGCTCGCCGACGATCGCCTCGACGTCGGCGACCAGGGTCGGCGTCGTCGACCAGCCCGGGCCCAGGGCCAGCGCGTCCATCTCGTGGAAGGGCAGGCCGAGGGCGGCCGCCAACCGGCGCGCGGCGGTGGTCTTGCCGGCGCCGGACATCGCCACCACCAGCACGCGCCGCACCCGTCCACGATAGATCTTGTTGTAGCGTCGTCGCATGGCGTCCCGGCTCGCGGCGGTGGCCGTGTTCGGGGGGCTGCGCCAACGGGCATGGTCGGCGCTCGTCGTGTCCTCGTTCCTGGTGCTGGCGGCGGCCGCCGCGGCCGGGCCGATGTTCACCGAGGCGTCCGGCAACGCCGCCTTCACGGCGCGGCGAGCCGCGATCCCGGTCACCGCCCGGCAGGACGACAGCGCGGTGGTGCGGCTGTCGGCGAACACCCGGCCCAGCAGCGAGCAGGCCGGCGTGCTGGACGAGCTGCGGACCGTCCCGGGGCTGGAGCCGCCCCGGCTGACCGGCGGATCGATCGGCGCCGAGCTGGTGCGGGGCGTGTCCTGGGAATCGACCGTCGACGCCGGCGGGAAGCCGGCGCGGGCACGGCTGTTCGCGGTGGAGTCACCGGCCGGCGAGCTGGTGACGGACCGGACCGGCGGCGAGGGGCTGTGGCTGCCCGAGCCGGTCGCGACCGAGATCGGGGCCCGTGCCGGCGACACCATCACGCTGACGGTCGGCCTGGGCATCGACGGGGAACGCAAACGGGCCACGGCCCCGGTGGCCGGTGTCTACCGGGTGGACGCGGACGGACGGCTCCCGGCCGACCGCCCGGGGCGCCGGGTCTGGGCGCTGCGGAACCGGGACACCCCGGGCGACACCGAGTTCCGCACGCTCCCGGCGTACCTCCTGGTGGGCGACGTCGCGACCGTGGAGCGCCTGGCCCAGGCCGTGGGCGACCAGATCCTCTGGTCGGCCGAGGCAGCCCTGGCCCCGGACGCGACGCTGGCCGAGGCCCGGCGGACCGCGCACGGCGTCGAGGAGATGCGCCGGCGGTACGCGTCGGCCCAGATCGACGAGGGCCAGGACGATCCGCTCTCGTTGCGGTTCGCCAGCGGCATCGGGCGGCTGGCCGGCGCGGCCCAGGAGACCACGGACACGGTGCGGCAGCGGACCCGGCCGATGGAGTGGGCGGCGATCGGGATCGGGCTGGCCTCGGTGCTTGCGGTGGCGCTGCTGACCGCCCGCCGCCGTGATCGGGAGGTGCGCCACGCGGTGGCGGTCGGGCTGCCGGCGCCCGTGGTCGGCGGGTTGTGGCTGCTCGAACATCTGCTTCCGGCGCTGCTGGGCGCGGCCCTGGGCGGGCTGGCCGGGTGGCGGCTGGTGGCCGGGTTCGGGCCGCCGGGCGTGATCGCGGAGTCGTTCGGCCCGGCGGCGGCGCTGGCCGGTGCGGGCACGCTCGCCGGTCTGGTCACGGTGGGCGGGGTGGGCGCGCTGACCGCGGCTCGACGGGTACGCCCGGCGCCACCGGCCACGGCCCGCCGGTCGCTGCCCTGGGGCCTGCTGGTGGTGGTCGCCGCGCTGGTCGCCGCGGCCGGGCTGGCCGGAACGGGCGGGACGGCCGGTGACGCCCGCGGGGTGGACCTGCTCGTGCCGCTGCTCGTGCTCGCCGCCGCGGGCGTGCTGGCCGGCCACCTCCCCCGGTTGCTCGCCGCCTTCACCAGCCCGGCGCCCCGCGGGACCGCGTTGTGGCTGGCCCGGCGCCGGCTCGGCTCGGGTGGCGCCGAGCGCCGGCTCGCCGTCCTGGTGGTGACCACCGGCCTGGGCATGCTGCTGTTCGCGCTGTCGGCGCAGCAGGCGGCGGCCGTGACCGGCGACGACCGGGTGGCCGTGGCGGCGGGCGCGGAAGGCGTGGCCACCCTGGAGAACGGCTCGTGGGAGCTCGACCCGCACCCGACGCTGGTGCCCAAGGCCGGGCCCGACGGCTCCCCGCCGGAAGGACCGGTTCCGGGGGTACGCACACCGCCCTTGCCCGCCGGCGCCACGCTGGTCTGGCGCACCGACTCGGCCACGCCGCTGGACAACGGGCAACGCGAGGCGCTGCTGATCGACCCGACCGGCTTCCGGGACGTGGCGCTCTGGGGCCGCGGCGACGACCTGGCCGCGGCCCGGGACGCGGTGGCCCGGCTGGCCGCGGCGCCGACCGACCCGGACGGGACGATCCGGGCCATCGTGGTGAACGACCCGGCCGCCGCGGGCCTGAACTCGCTGCGGGCCGCGGTCGGCTTCGACAGCGCCAACCTCTCGGTGATCGCCCACGTGCCGGCCTTTCCCGGGCTGGGCAGCAAGCCGATGTACGTGATGGCGGCCGCGCCGGTCTTCGCCGAGCTGGGTCCGGCCGACCCGCGGCTGCGGCCCCGGTCCGGGCTGACCGGCGGGCAGGTCTTCGCCCAGACGTACGTGTGGAGCAGCTCCGGCGCCGCCGGCCTGAACGCGGTGACCGCCCCGCTCGGGGTGCGGCCGCAGCGGGTGGAGACGGCCGCGGTGCTGCGCCAGGACGACGTCTACGTGGCCACCGCCCGGGCCCGCGGCTACCAGCTCGCGGTGGCCGGCTACCTGGCCCTGCTCGCGGTTCTGACCCTCGGCGTGTACGCCCAGCGCACCGCCGCGATCCGCCGCCCGGCCGACCTCATGCTGGCCCGGGTCGGGCTGGGCCGGGCGCGGGTGCTGCGGGCCCGCGCGCTGGAGTTCGTGCTGCTCGGCGTGGTCGGGCTGGGCGCCGCGGTGGCCGGCGTGCTGGCGCTCGTACCGCTGGGTCCACGCCTGCTGGACGACCAGCCGGGCCTGCGGCCGGGGTTCGTCTTCGCACCGGCCCCGGCCGCCTTCGCCGTCACCGCCGCGGCCGCCCTGCTGGCCGTCGTGCTCGCGGTGGCCCTGACCGCCGTCCGCTCCCCCGGCGCCGAGGAGGAGGCCTACCGTGACAACGGATAGCGAGCCGCTGCTGGCCGGCCGGGAGCTGCTCCAGCTGTACGCCGCGCGGACCGGTCCGACCCAGGCCCTGCGCGGCGTCGACGTGACCGTGCGGGCGGGCCGGGTCAGTGCGATCACCGGCCCGTCCGGCAGCGGCAAGTCCACCCTGCTGGCCGTGCTGGCGCTGCGCGAACGGCCGGCCGGCGGCGAGCTGCGGCACCGGGGCCGGCTGGTGTCGGCGCTGTCCCGGCGCGAGCTGCACCGGCTGCGCCGCCGCGAGATCGGCTGGGTCGCCCAGCGTCCGGCCCAGAGCCTGTTCCCACAGCTCGACGCGCGTGGCCAGATCCTGCAGCTGGCCCGGCTGCGGGGTGTGCCGGCGGACGCCGCCGCGGCCCTGGCCGAGGTCGCGCTGAGCGACCAGGCGGGGACGCGGCCGGGGGTGATGTCCGGGGGCGAGCAGCAGCGGCTGGCCGTCGCCGCGGCCGCCGTGGGACCGCCCGGGCTGCTGATCGCCGACGAGCCGACCGCCGAGCTGGACGACGAGTCGGCCGCGCTGGTGCTGCGGTTGTTGCGGGACCGGGCCGACCGGGGCACGGCGGTGCTGATAGCCACGCACGACTCGCGGGCGATCGCGGCGGCCGACACCGTCCTGCGGCTGCGGCACGGGGTGCTGTCCGGCGCCGACGACGCCGGCCAGGACCGGACCGCGACGATCGACGGGCTCGGCCGCCTGCAGCTGCCGGAGGAAGCGCTGCCGCTCTTCCCGGCCGGCCGGGTCGTGGTCACCCTGGTCGACGGCCACGTCGAACTCCACCCGCCCGGGAGCACGCCGTGACGCTGGTCGAGATCCGCGCCCTCCGGCACCGCGTGCTGCACGACATCGATCTGACCCTGGCCCCTGGCAAGCTGGCCGTGCTGGCCGGGCGGTCCGGCTCGGGGAAGTCGACGCTGTGCCACCTGATCGCCGGGATCATGCCGCCGGCCTCCGGCGACGTCCTGGTCGGCGGCCGCCCCGCGCACCGGGTCACCGACTGGGCCACGGTGTCGCTGCTCCCCCAGCGGCCGGCCCTGGACCCCGAGCTGACCGTGGCCGAGAACGTGTTCCTGCCGAGCAGGGTGCGGCGCCGGGCGGCCGATCCCGGGTTGCTCGACCGGCTCGGCCTGGGCCCGATCGCCGCCCGCCCGGCCCGGGACACCTCGCTGGGCGAGCAGCAACGCACCGCGATGGCGCGGGCCCTGGTGCTGGTCCCGGCCGTCACCGTGCTGGACGAGCCGACCGCACACCAGGACGACGAGCACGTGAGCCTGGTCCTCGACGCGATCACCGCGGTCGTGCGGGACGGCACGCTGGCCGTGGTGGCCACCCACGACCCACGGGTCATCGACCTCGCCGACCGCGTGATTCCGATAGTTTCCGGAACTTGTTGACACGTCGCCGAGACTCGTCGAATACTCGGGCTTAGACATCGATCGATGTCCGGCCCTGCCACCGGGGTCATCACCCAGGAGGATCCACATGCGCTTCACACGCGCCCTCGTGGCCGCCCTCGCGGCATCCGTCCTCGCCGCGACGACCGTCCTGCCCGGAGCTGCCTACGCAGCCGTCACGACCAACCAGACCGGCACCAACAACGGCTACTTCTACTCGTTCTGGACCGACAGCCAGGGCACCGTCTCGATGGAGCTCGGCGCGAACGGGAACTACAGCACCAGCTGGCGCAACACCGGCAACTTCGTGGCCGGCAAAGGCTGGAGCCAGGGGACCAGCCGCAGCGTCTCGTACTCCGGAAGTTTCAATCCCTCCGGCAACGCCTACCTGACCCTCTACGGCTGGACCCACAACCCGCTGATCGAGTACTACATCGTCGACAACTGGGGCACCTACCGCCCGACCGGCACGTTCATGGGCACGGTCAGCAGCGACGGCGGCACCTACGACATCTACCGCACCCAGCGGGTCAACGCGCCGTCCATCGAGGGCGACAACAAGACGTTCTACCAGTACTGGAGCGTCCGCCAGCAGAAGCGGACCGGCGGCACGATCTCGGCCGGCACCCACTTCAGCGCCTGGGCGGGCAAGGGCATGAACCTCGGCAACCACGACTACCAGATCCTGGCGACCGAGGGCTACCAGTCCAGCGGCAACTCGAACATCACCATCGGCGGCTCGGGTGGCGGCGGCGGTGGCGGCGGCGGTGGCGGCGGGTCCTGCACCGCGACGCTGTCGGCCGGCCAGCAGTGGAGCGACCGCTACAACCTCAACGTCGCGGTCACCGGCTCCACCAACTGGACCGTGACGATGAACGTCCCCTCCCCGGCCAAGGTCATCAACACCTGGAACACGGGCCCGAGCTGGGACTCCTCCGGCCAGGTGATGACCGCCCGCCCGAACGGCAGCGGCAACACCTTCGGCGTCACCGTCCAGCACAACGGCAACTACACCTGGCCCACCGTCTCCTGTCAGGGCTAGCCCCCTAGCGGCCCTTTGCTCTGCGCACCCATACGCACCCCGTCGATAACGGCATCAATCGGTCACCGCGCCGATCCGGGAGCGAGCGGAACCACATTTCCGCAGTTCGAAGA
Organism: Actinoplanes sp. NPDC051470; assembly: GCF_040682035.1. Classification (NCBI taxonomy): domain Bacteria; kingdom Bacillati; phylum Actinomycetota; class Actinomycetes; order Micromonosporales; family Micromonosporaceae; genus Actinoplanes; species Actinoplanes sp. NPDC051470. The sequence continues at coordinate 30,528 of NZ_JBFBAA010000029.1, read as the reverse complement.
GGGGGTGCGTATGAGTGCGCAGAGCAAAGGGGTCGGGGTGGGGCGGGGCGGCGCGATCGCGGACAATCGAGCGGGAAACCGGATCGAGGAGGCGACGTGGCAGGTCATGGCGGCAGCGTGGAGCGGGTCGGCGCACACACGTGGATCGGGCGCAACGATCGAGGCGCCGAGGTACGCATCGGCACCGACGAGATCGACGGCGCGTTCTCCCCGGGCGAGCTGCTCCAGCTGGCGGTGGCCGCGTGCACGACCGTGACGATCGAGGACATGGTCGTCCGCCGCTCCGGGCCGGACGCGAGGGTCGACGCCACCGTCGAGCGCGACCGCGAGCCGGGCAGCCACGAGTACCAGCGGATCTCGGTCACGCTCGACGTCGATCTGGAGGGTCTGGGCGACGCCGAACGGGAGCGGGTGGTCAAGGCGCTGCGGACGGCCATCGACCGCGAGTGCACGATCAGCCGCACGGTGAAGACGGGTATGCCGATCGACCTCGACATCGTCGCCGGCGGAAGAGCCGGCGGGGGTGCGCGGGCTTCGTAGCATCGACGCCCATGGACTCCTCGCTCGCGCTGATGGTCGGTTTCGCCGCGTGTTACGCGGGTGGCGTCTCGCTGCCCGCCCTGGTCCCACGCCTCGGTTTCCAGCGGGCGTTCCTCGCCGCCGCCGGGGTGGTGGGCGGGGTGGCGCTCAGCTTCGTGCTGATGCTGATGCTGGCCCGGGTCCACGTCGGCCTGACCGAGGTGGTCGTGCTGCTGTTCACCGGGGCGGTGGCCTACCTGGTGCTGCGGCGTGACCTCAGTGGGCGGGCGACCGTCTGGGCCTCGATCGGCTCGGCGGTGCTGATCGGCGCGTGCTTCCTGTTCGTGTCCTACCTGGCCGTGCTGGCGTTCATCGGCGCGGCCGGCGTCTACCTGCTGCTCCGGCTGTTCCTGCGGACCCGCCCTGCGTTGCTGTTGATGGGCGGCACGCTCGGTGGCCTGCTCGCGGCCTCCGCCGCCGTGTTCGCGATCGCCCTGGCGAGCATGTGAGTCGCCCCTGCGGCTAGCATGACCGCGGATCGGCCAGTCACGGCGAAACGAGGCGATATGCGGTGGTTCCGTCGGGGGTCGGGTCGGGAACCCGCGTCGAGCGACCCGGGTGTGCGGGACGCGCTGCTGCATGACGTCCGCAGCCAGTTCGGCGGCGCCGTCATGATGCGGTTCGCCGACCAGGCCGACACGGTGAGCCGCATGCTGGCCGGTGACGACGGGCTGATCGTGGCCGCAGACGTGATCCACCAGTCGGCCGACGCCGCGCATGCCGCGCTGGCCGGCCAGGTGACCGACCTGCATCAGCGCACCGGGCACTGGTTCGCGCTGGACCGCCGCAACTACCGGCCGCTGTGGCGGGACGCCGCGCCCTACCTGCGCTGGCCCATGTTCGAACTGCGGAGCGGCTTCCATCCGTACGCCCAGATCGCCGGCGCCACCGCGGTGGTCGGCGCCCACGCCAAGCGGATCACCCGGGTGACCGACCCGGCCCCGCTGCTGAACCACCTCTTCGAGCTGCTCGACCTGACCGCGGCCGGCTGGGAGTTCTTCGGCGTGCCGGTCGACAGCGACGCCGCCGGCCTGGCCTCGGGCCTGATCACGTCGGCCCGGGCGCTGCACGACGCGATCGGCGACCCGCCCCCGATCGCGCTGCCGATCCGCGAGCTGATGCGCCGCAACAACGTCCTTCAGGTGTTCGAGCCGGGCTCCGGCCGCCCGCTGGGCATGTTCAACCCGGGCCAGCAGATGCGCGAGGTGCTGCTGACCTGAGGGTCATCAGTACGAGATGAACGTGCGCGGCGGGTTGGCGCCGATCTTCGTCCGGTCGACCACCTCGTAGGTGACCTCGCCGTCCTCGTGCTTGGGGAAGGCCTGGGTGAACGTGTGCCAGCCGTTGGTGTCCCGTTCGGCGGTCTTCTCGTACAGCTTGCGGTAGGTGTCGCCCCACGTGCTCTGGTCGTTGCCCAGTTCCGGGTGGGCCAGGCGGCCGAGGATCCGGTCGAGCACCTGCTGCTCGGCCTCCTCCCGGGTCGGTGCCGTGAAGGTCTTTCCGATCACGTGCTTGGCGAGCACGTTCTCGGCGTCGCGGATCGACAGGTCCCGGGCCCGCTTGATGTCGCCGGCGTGCTCCGCCTCGCCCTGCTGGATCCGCTTCGACACGTCCCGCGACACGTGGATGAACACCGGTTTGCCGTTCTCCTCGCGGGAGGTCCGGTGCCGGCCGGGTTCGAGGTAGACGCACTCGCTGTTGCCCTCGTCGTAGTGCTGGATCCAGGTCGGCCGGCAGGCCCAGCTCAGCCCGGCCGGATCCGCGCCACCGGCCGAGGGGGCGCCCATGTCGAACCGTGGCGCCTTGAAGCTGCCGTCCGGCATCGAGGTCGCGCCGGTGACGAGGCTGCTGCCGGGCCGCATCGCCTGGATGTCGCCGAACGAGGCCGGGGAGGGTTCGGCCAGGGTGTGCACGATGTTGCCGCCGCTCTGGAGCAGCTGGGCGACGGCGCGGTTCCCGGCCGTCTGCTGGAGATGCATCAGCGCCGAGGCCGGCGGGCGGGCCGGGGCCGAGGGCGTGACCCATTCCGGCTTGTCCTCGACGCGCTGCACAGCCCTCTGACGCATGGTGCCTCCCGAACGGCGAGTCTGCGCCGCTTGATCGCCCGAGGACAAGCCACCAGTCGGTGAGTTGTCAGTCCCGAACCCGGTCCATCAGCCCGGCGCGAGGGCGGCCACGCGGCAACCGGCTGCCACCGCCCTACCCGGAGGTCGTTTCGATGGTATGAAAACACGATGGTGACAAATGTCGATCCCTTTGCCGATCTCGACGTGTACGCCGGACTGCCCCGGGTGGCCGGGCTGTGGCTGGCGCCGGACGGGAGCCGAGTCGTCGTCGGGGTGTCCACACCGGACCGGAAGAACACCCGCTACGTCACCGCGCTCTGGGAGGTCGACCCGGACGGGCGGCGGCCGGCCCGCCGGCTGACCCGGAGCAGCGAGGGCGAGTCGGCGGCCGCGTTCACCCCGGACGGCGACCTGCTCTTCGCGTCGAAGCGGACGGACCCGGAGGCCGAGGAGGGCGCCGAGGCCCGGACCGCGGTGTGGGTGCAGCCCGCCGGCAGCGGTGACGCGCGGGTGCTGGCCACCCCGCCCGGTGGGGTACGCGGGCTGATCACCAGCGCGTCCGGAACCGTGGTGCTGGGGTCGGACCTGATGCCGTCCGCGGCGGACGTGCCGGCCGACCAGGAGATCCGGAGGCAGCGCAAGGACGGCGGCGTCTCGGCGATCCTGCACAGCGAGTACCCGCCCCGGCATTGGGACCAGGATCTGGGCCCGGACCGGACCCGGCTGCTGGCAGTCGGCGCCGACCGGGAGCCGCGCGACCTCACCGGGCATGTCGGGCGCGCGCTCGAGGACGGCGTCGACTGGGACATCAGCCCGGACGGCGGAACCGTGGTCACCATGTGGGTGTCCAGCGCCGACGGCGACCGGCAGGTGTCGCTGGTGGCGATCGACGTGGCGACCGGCGAGCGGCGGACCCTGGCCGAGGACCCGGCCCTGTCCTTCGCGTCGCCGCGCATCTCCCCGGACGGCACCCGGGTCGCCGTGGTGGTGTGGCGGCGGGCCACCCCGGCCGCGTCGATGACCTGCTGGCTGGGCGTCGTGCCGCTGGCCGGCGGACCGGTGCGCGACCTGACCCGGGACTGGGACCGGTGGCCGGACCTCGGCCGGTGGACGCCGGACGGCGCCTCGCTCGTGGTGATCGCCGATGATCGGGGCCGGTCGCCGCTGTGGCGGGTGGACGCGGCCGACGGGTCGGTCACGCGGCTGACGCCGGACGACGGCGCGTACACCGACGTGCGGGTGGCGCCGGACGGGCGTTGGGCGTACGCGCTGCGCGCGACCGTGGACCGCCCACCCGCACCGGTCCGCGTGGCCCTGACCGGCGCTCCCGCCTTCGAGCCCCTGCTCGGTCCGGCCGACGAGCTGGAGCTGCCCGGACGGCTGACCGAGGTCACCGCGACCGCCGAGGACGGCACCCCGCTGCGCGCCTGGCTCGCCCTGCCGCACCACGCGGACGCCGACTCGCCCGTGCCGATGCTGCTCTGGGTCCACGGCGGCCCGCGGCACTCGTGGAACTCCTGGTCGTGGCGGTGGAACCCGTGGATCGCGGTCGCCGACGGGTACGCCGTGCTGCTGCCCGACCCGGCACTGTCCACCGGGTACGGCTACCACTTCATGGAGCGCGGCTGGAGCGCGTGGGGCGACAAGCCGTACACCGACCTGATGGCGCTCACCGACGCCGCCGTCGCCCGCGCCGACCTCGACGAGTCCCGGACCGCGGCGATGGGCGGGTCGTTCGGCGGCTACATGGCCAACTGGATCGCCGGGCACACCGACCGCTTCACCGCGATCGTCACGCACGCGTCGCTGTGGGCGCTGGACCAGTTCGCGGCCACCACCGACACGTCCGACCTGTGGGCGCGCGAGCTGCCCGCCCCGGTCGCGGCGGCCAATTCACCGCATGACTTCGCCGATCGGATTCGTACGCCGATGCTGATCATCCACGGTGACCGTGACTATCGCGTGCCGATCGGCGAGGCCTTGCGGCTGTGGTGGGATCTCCAGTCCCGGGCCGGCGGCGAACCCAGCCCGCACCGCTTCCTCTACTTCCCCGACGAGAACCACTGGATCCTGAAGCCCGGCAACGCCAAGGCCTGGTACGCCACCGTCCTGGCCTTCCTGGCCCACCACGTCCGCGGCGAGAAGTGGCAGGCCCCCGACGTCCTCGGTTGAGGCGGCCCGGCCGGCCGTGGCGAGCCGTGGGTGCGGGTGAGTCGTACGCTGGCCCGATGAACGTCGCACTGGCACGTATCGTCGCCGCGGCCGCCGGCGTCCTGACCGGCGCCGCCGTCGCCCGTGAGCTGGACAAACCAACCGCTGATCGAGACTGGCACGGAGATGTCGGCGGCGTGCCGTACGACTTCCGGGCGCCGACCGCCGACAGCATCAAGCAGAAGCTCTGGGATCCCGCCAACCCGAAGCTGGTCGGCCCGCCGGTGTTCGGCGTCGGCTGGAGTGTCAACTTCGCCCGGCTCGCCGACCTGGCCTCGCCGCCGACCGACCCCTCGACACCGCCCGACCCCTCGACACCGCCCGGCCCGCCGGGGCCCGGCGCCACGGCCACGCCGCCCGACCCCGAGGCGCCGCCCGCTCCGGCGACACCGCCACCCCCGGCCGCGACGGCCACCCCGCCGGACACCGACGCGCCCGCCGCTCCCGGGACGCCCCCGCCGGCGTCGCCTGAGGTGGACCTCCCGTCGGTCCCCGCGACTCCCCCGCCCCCGGCCTTCACCACGCCGGAAGCGGACGAACCGCCGGCGCCGTCCACCTCACCGTGGGCCGACGACGCTCCCCCGGCGTCGCGTCCACCCGTCGACCCGGGCATCGTGGCCGACCCGCCCGCCACGCCGAGCCTCGACCCCGACATCGTGGCCGACCCGCCGGCCACGCCCCGGCCGCACCTTGACGGCGGCATCGTGGCGGACCAGCCGGCCGACGGCCCGACGCCCGCCTCGTCCGCGCCCACCACGGGCGACCCGGACGCCCAGGACTCGCCGGACGACGACCGGCCGCCGCACACCCAGGGCGGCTGACCGCCACACCGCGCCGACAAAGAACCGCCGGGTCGAACCTCGACCCGGCGGTTTTTTGCCATTTCCTAGCGGAGATGAAGATATTACAGGACTATTTGCTTGTATATAACAAGTACTTCGACACTCATCAAGACAGCACTGCGAAACGCCCACTCGTGTTGTAAAGTCACGACACACCTCGGCACGGTTCGTGTTCTCGGGCGGTGAACACGAACCACCATCGTCCGTTCCCCGGAAAGTGGGGATCGGGCGCCGTTTCACGACCATTCTCGACGCACCTCGACCGCCGCGGGGAGCCGTTCCCGGCGGCACGGATCAGGACCAAGGGATGATCAACCGTACCGTCACCTTCGCCAAGCAGAACGCGCCCGAGTCATGGCGCATCGCAGCCCGCCGGGCCCAGCTGGAGGCCCACAACATCCGGTTGAGGCTGGCCGTGCCGGTCAGCGCGCGGTCGGAATTCGCGAACGTCTACCACTGCGCGATCCGCAAGACCGCCAGCCAATGGATAACCGCATTGTTCGGCGATCCGATCGTCTATCAATATTCGGGACTGCTGCCGTACGTTCCGCGCTACTACAAGTGGGAACACCCCGAGCCGCCACCGCAAGGCCGGGTCGCGCTGTCGATGTTCCTGTCGCACAGGAAGTTCGAGACCATTCCCAAACCGGAGCGCTGGCGCGCGTTCTATGTTTATCGCGATCCGCGGGACATGGTCGTATCGAGCTATTTCTCGACCTTGAAGACACACGGCCCGATGGGCGACATCCCAGAACTCCGGCGGCAGCTGGCCGACAAGCCGGTGAAGGACGGCCTGCTCCACCTGATCGGCCACCTCAACAAGCAGGGCGCGTTCCGGGCGCTGCGCTCGTGGGTGACCGCGGCCGAGGACGAGCGCATCGCGCTGTTCCGCTACGAAGACCTGACCGGCGACCGGCAGGCCGACGAGCTCGACCGCCTGCTGCGGCACTGCGGCATCACGGTCCCGCCCGACGACCTGGCCACGCTGCGCCAGCGTTACAGCTTCTCCCGGATGCGCGGCAACCAGACGGTCTCGCACTACCGCAGGGGCTCGGCCGGCGACTGGCAGAACCACTTCGACGATGACCTGCACCAGGCCTTCACCACCGCGACCGGCAACCTCATCGACCTGCTCGGCTACCCGGCGAAACACCAGGTCCCGGCCCCGCGCCAGGGCACCTGACGCGCGCGTCCACAGGCGTCAGCGGCGCCCGCCGAACTGCCAGTTGTGCACCTCGATCCCGGCGTACCGGCCGGGGGTCAGGATCGCGCGCGCCGCAGCCGGGCCGGGCGCCTGGATCAGCGCCGCGGTGCCCAGCCAGGCGGCGCCGTCGTCCGAGAGCAGCGGACCGTACGCGATCAGCCGCTCCTCGCCGGGTGGCACGGCCAGGTCGGCGGCCTCGCCCGCGCCCAGGCCCAGCACCAGGTAGCGGTGGCCGCCGGCCGGGCCGCCCGGGAACTCCCACATGGTTCGCCCGAGGGTGTTACGCCAGCGCCGGAGCAGCACGTCGCGGTAGACGCCGGCCTGATAGTTGGGCTCGTCGAACGCGAACGCCCGGGCCGCCGCGGGGCCGGGCAGGTCGACGATGTGCAGGCTGCCGGTGGCCGTGTCGAGATCGTCGGCGAGGGCCGGCCCGCGGGCGATCAGCTCCGACGCGTACCGGTCCATGTAGGACCAGTGATCCTCGACCAGCTCGTCGCGCAACGCCCCTGAGCCGGGCCGGTCACGGTGGAAGCACAGGAATTCCATGCCCCATTGTTGATCACACGGGGGCCGTCGCGCCGTCCCGGGCCTGGTCGAAGGCGGCCAGCCGCGCCTTCAGAGCGGGTTCGATGAAGCTGAACGCGGCCGGGCCGACCGGGACGCGCAGCGGTGGCTCCGGCAGGTCGGCGACGCGGCGCACGGTGTCGGCGAACAGGCTCGGCGGGCTCACGATGTCGCTCTCGGTCAGCCCGCGCACCGCGTCGAGCATGCCGCCGACCAGCGGCTGGTAGGCCGTGATCGGGTTGCGGGGCAGGCGCAGGTTCGATCCGTACGCGGTGGCGAACCCGCCGAGCTGGAGGATGGTCACCTTCACCCCGAACTGGCCGGCCTCGGCCGCCAGCGCCTCGGCGAGTCCCTCCAGCGCGAACTTGCTCGCCGTGTAGGCGGACAGGCCGGGGAACGCCACCGTTCCGGACACCGACGACGAGAAGATCGCATGGCCGCCGCCCTGGGCGCGCCACACCGGCAGCGCGTGCCGCAGCAGCCGCCACGGCCCGTACACGTTGGTGTCGAACTGCTCGGCCAGCTGGTCGTCGCCGACTTCCTCGACCGCGCCGAACTGGCCGTAGCCGGCGTTGTTGACCAGGACGTCCAACCCGCCGAGGCGGTCCGTGGCGAGCGCCACGGCCTCCGCACACTGCGCGTCGTCCCGGACATCGAGCGAGGCGGTGAGCAGCCCGAGGTCGGTCAGCGCGGCCAGACTCGCGGCGTCGCGCGCGGTCGCGAGGACCTGTTCACCCTCCGCGGCCAGGCGTTCGGCCAGGGCCCGGCCCAGACCCGACGAGCAGCCAGTGATGAGCCAACGACGCTGTGCCATGTCGCGAAGCCTGTCGGATTGGACGGCAAATGTCACGTCCTGTCCCCTCGGCGGGTGACGGGGCGTGGTCGAAACCGCAGCCGGATTCGAACCGGCGTACACCGTGTTGCAGACGGTTCCCTGGCCACTCGGGCATGCGGTCGTGCCCCCGGCTGGAATCGAACCAGCGACCTCGGCGTTCGGAACGCCGCGCTCTTTCCCCTGAGCTACGAGGGCGGGGTGACCGAAGTTCGTGTTCGCACGGGCGAGCGCCGGGATGGTCGACGGGACCATCCGGGACGACTTCTTGGAGCTGCGCGACAAGGCCGATATCTACCAGCTGACCGGCAGCGTGGTGGAGCGTCCGCTGGACGAGGTCAACACGCCCCGCGGCCGCACTGACATCCAGCTCCGTATCCCGCCGACCGACGCGGAGGTCGACACACGCTGTTCCGCGGATGGCGAGACGAGATGGCCACGCCAGACCCGCAGTCTCCACTGGTGCGCAAGCCGCTCAGAAGCATGCGTTCGGTGGAGGATGGGTTCAGCTGTCTGACCGGCTCGCCTTCTCCCACACTGGCACCGACGGCAGGCCGAGCTCGGCCCGTGCCCGGTCGGTCAGCTCCTGGATAAGATCAGTCTTGGCCTTCGCGTAATCGCCGGGATGGATGCTGGCGGCGGCGAGCGTCTTCTTCAGCCGGGCGTAGCGCTCAACGTCTCGCGGGTGATCGCGGAGGTAGTCGCGCAGCAGCCGCTGGTTGCGAGTCGCCCAGGTGTCGAGCGTGACCACGTGAAGGATGTGGGTGCGTCGTTCTTCTGCACTGCGCACAAAGAGCAGTCTGTCCGCCATTCCGTTGAAGTGCCGGCAGTACCCAAGATCCGCCAGCTCGTTTTCATGCTCCTCAACGAGGTCCAGCCTGTCGACGGCTGCCATGAGGTCGATGGTGGGTTTGGCCGCGAGGCCCGGCACAGCGGTGGACCCGATGTGCTCGATCTCAGGCGTAGTCCCATGCAGCACAGACCGGAGCTCAATGATGGCGATCGCCGCGAGGTCTACCCAAGCGGGATCGTAGTCAACTACTTCTATGGCCGGTCTAGTCACGGCGACATCGTCTCAGCCCTCACCGGGCTTGACCAACTGTCACCTATGCCGACGCACGGACCTGCCGCAGATAAGTGCGCGGCTCGCCTCCGGCGCTGTCTCCGTGTGAGCGGCGCTGATCCGCTGACAGGTGCATTTCTCCCGACGAACGTCAGAATCTGGGCCTGGCCAGAGGCGTTGAGCATCCCGAAGTTCACGCCGACGAGCCTTCAGTTTTCGTGAACTTCGGCAGGGTGCCCGCACCAGGGTTCGAACCTGGGACCTTCCCCGTGTGAAGGGGACGCTCTTCCACTGAGCCATACGGGCCGGACAACGAGCGGAGACGGGGCGAGTCGAACGCCCACGGGAGTTACCCCCGACCGCTTTCGAGGCGGTGGCCGGCGCCCATCGGCTGGCGTCTCCGAGCAAACCAAGATCCGACGGCGATGGGTACGCCGGACGGAATGGTGATCACCGGCGGGGCCCGGCGTGAGCGCGGGGAGACCTCCTCGCGCCCGGTTCCGGGTTGTCCCGGTGGGTCGCGCCTGGGTGCACGACCGACTGCGTCGGGACGGCCGGATTCGAACCGGCGACCCCCGGTCCCCCAGACCGGTGCGCTACCAAGCTGCGCCACGTCCCGCAGTATCGCCGGGTGGGTTCGAACCACCGACCTCCGCTGTATGAAAGCGGCGCTCTCACCGACTGAGCTACGGCGACACGGACGGCCGGCGGGGGTGGCGAAGTCCCCCCGCCGGCCGATCCCTTCAGCGCGGCGGCAGCGTGGCCCAGGTCGGGACCGCGGGTACGGTCCGTAGGGGCATACGCGCCTCGACCGGCGTACGGTCGCCCTTGCGCTGGTTGCAGCCGCCACAGGCGGCCACGGTGTTGAGCCAGGTGTTGCCGCCACCGCGCGAGCGCGGCAGCACGTGGTCGATGGTGGTCGCGAGCCGCCCGCAGTAGGCGCACCGCCCGCGGTCCCGGGCCAGCACACCGCCCCGGGACCAGGCCGGCCCCCGGCTGTGCCGCCAGCGCGTCACCACATAGCTGACCAGCCGGACCACGGTCGGTACGGGCCAGACGCCGATCACCCGGTCGGGCCGGGCCTCGTGGACCTCGGCGACCTCCCGGACGAGCATGCGGACGGCGTGCCGCAGACTGACCCGGTGCAGCGGGCCGAGGTCGGCGTTGAGGACGAGCACGTCGCTCACCCGCTTCTCCCTTCGTGAAATGCTGAAACGTCCGTGGAATGCGGAACCGTCCGCGGAATGCTGAAACGTCGTGGATCGTGAACAAGGAGCGGCTGACCGGGATCGAACCGGCGACCTCCACCATGGCGAGGTGGCGCTCTCCCAGCTGAGCTACAGCCGCAGATGACTAACCACTGTGGACTTGTCAACGAACAAAAAAGAACCGCCGTTCCGGGTTCGGAAGCGGCGGCCGACCAGCGGGCTGTGCCGGGCTAGTCAAGCCACCGATGGGAACAACCGCGCCGGGGCGAGGTGGTGGGTGCGGGCCACATCATCGGAGGTTCTCCTTGGTCGTTGCCGTGTTTGGTGATCTCCACGGTAGGAGCCACGGGCGGCCACGGCAACGGATTAACGTGACGCCATGACCTTTCCCGATCTCGTCGCCGAGACGCAGGGCTTTTCGCTGGGCCGCGCCCGCCACGTCCGGATCGCCCCGGACGGTTCGCGGGTCCTGTTCCTGCGGTCGAAGGGCGGCACGGACCGCGTACACCATCTGTGGTCCTATGACGTCGCCACCAGGACCGAAACGCTGCTGGTGGACGCGGCCGCGCTGGACGCCGGGCCGGGCGCCCCGATGTCCGAGCAGGAACGGGCGCGACGGGAGCGGATGCGGGACCGGTCGGCCGGCATCGGTTCCTTCGGTACGGACGCCGGCGTACACACCGCGGTCTTCGCCCTGAACGGCAGCCTGTTCGCCGCCGACGTGGCGACCGGCGAGGTCACCGCCCTGGACGCCGAGGAGCCGGCCGCCGAGGCCCGGATCGACCCGACCGGCCGGACGATCGCCTACGTCTGCGACGGCGCCCTGCACGTGATCGGCCGCGACGGAGCCGGCCGGCGCGTGCTGGCCGGGGACGAGAGCCCGGAGGTGACCTGGGGCCTGCCGGAACACGAGGCGGCCGAGTCGATGGGCCGGTACGAGGGCTACTGGTGGGCGCCGGACGGCACCCGGCTGCTGGCCGCCCGGGTGGACAACGAGCCGGTGCAGGTCTGGCACATCGCCGACCCGGCCCACCCGGAGAAGCCCGCGGTGGCCCTGCGCTACCCGGCCGCCGGCACCCCGAACGCCGACGTCACCCTGCACATCCTCGGCCTGGACGGCGGCCGCGTGGAGGTCGAGTGGGATCGGGCCGAATTCGAGTACGTGACCCGCGCCGGGTGGGACGAGCACGGCCCGCTGATCGCGGTGCAGAACCGGCGGCAGACCGTGATGCGGGTGCTGGAGGTCGAGCCGAAGTCCGGCGCGACCGAAAGGACGGCCGAGAACACCGATCCGCACTGGACCACGATCGTCGACGGTGTGCCGGCGCGGACCGGATCGGGACAGCTCGTCTGGAGCGTGGACGACGGCGACACCCGGCGGCTGACCGTCGGCGGCGAACCGGTCACGCCGCCCGGCCTCCAACTGGATGAGGTGCTGTCCGCCGACGGTGACACCGTGCTGTTCGCGGGCCGGGAGGAGCCGACCGAGCGCCAGCTGTGGACCTGGTCGCGGGCCGGAGGCCTGGTCCGGCTCACCACCGCGCCGGGCGTGCACAGCGGCCGTCGCACCGAGCGGGTGACCGTGATCGAGACGGCCGACCTCGACGGGGCCCGAGTGACCGTCGACGGGCACGAGCTGCGGAGCGTCGCCGCCGAGCCGCCGATCCGGCCCCGGCCACAGATCGTCACGCTGGGTGAGCGTGAACTGCGGGCGGCCGTGCTCTTCCCGACCGGGCACGAGCCGGGTTCGGTGCGGCTCCCGGTGCTGATGGACCCGTACGGCGGGTCGGCCGGCCAGAAGGCCGAGGTGGCCCGCAATCGCTACTGGGCCTCGCAGTGGTTCGCCGACCAGGGCTTCGCGGTGGTCGTGGCCGACGGCCGGGGCACACCGGGCCGGGGCCCGCGCTGGGAACGGGCCCGCCGCGGGGACCACGCCGCCCCGCGCCTGACCGACCAGGTCGACGCCCTGCACGCGGCGGCCGAACGGTTCGGCGACCTCGACCTGACCAAGGTCGCCATCCGCGGCTGGTCGGCCGGCGGTTACCTGGCCGCGCTGGCGGTGCTGCGCCGCCCCGATGTGTTCCACGCGGCCGTGGCCGGCGCCCCGGTCACCGACCTGTTGCTCTACAGCTCGCACTGGCAGGAGCGCACGCTGGGCCTGCCGGACGAGAACCCGGAGGCGTACGCGCGGGGCTCGCTGATCGCCGATGCCCCGAACCTGCGCCGCCCGCTGCTGCTGGTCCACGGCATGGTCGACGACAACGTGCTTCCGGTGCACTCGATGAAGCTGTCCGCGGCCCTGCTCGCGGCCGGGCGCCCGCACGCCCTCCTGCCGCTGTCCGGCGCCTCCCACATGGGCGCCGTGGCCAAGAACCTGTGGCGGTTCGAGCTGGATTTCCTCCGTACGTCGCTCGGGCTCAGCGCCCCGGCGGACCGGCCGACCGGATAGGTATGCCCTGCTGGCCGCCGCGCTGCGGGTCGAGGTCGACGCCGCGCCGCTGGACACGATCAGGCGGGTGTCCGGGCCAGATCGAGGCGGGTCAGGCCGGCTTCCACGTGGGCGGGCAGCCGCCGGCGGCCACGCAGCGCCCAGCCGAGGCGGGGCAGGGTCGCCAGGAGCGCGGCCGGGTCGGCGCGCCAGGCCGCCGTGACCGCCCGGCTGACCTCGGCCGGCGGGCGGCGCAACAGGGCCACCAGCAGCCGGTTCCGCGCCTCCAGCCGGCGGCGTGCCCGCGGATCCCGGCCCTGGGCCTGCGGCAGGTGGCGCACCTCGAGCCGGGGCGTGTAGCTCAGCTGCCAGCCGTGCGCCGCGAGGTCCATCGCCAGGAGGTCCTCCTCGCCGTAGATCAGCAGTTCGGGCGCGAAACCGCCGACCGCGAGGAACGCGTCGCGCCGCACCACCGCGGCGCACGCGAGAAAGCCGAGCACCGCGGGCCCGGGGGCGGAACGGGCGGCGCCCAGCGGCGCCGCGGCCATCGCCTCGGAGATCGCATCGGCCCGTTTCTCCGGCCCGACGACCACCCGGCCGGTGATCAACCCGGTCCGGGGGTGATCGCGCAGCACCGACGCGGCCTCCCGCAGCGAGCCGGGCGCCCAGTACGAGTCGTCGTCGGCGAAGGCCACGTACGGCGTGTCGGCCATCGCGGCCCCGGCGTTGCGGGCCGCCGCACCCCGGTTCGCGCCCAGCCGCATCACGGTGACGTGCGGGAACGTCTTCCGGATGGCCTCGACGCTGCCGTCGGTCGACCCGTTGTCGACCACGATCACCGGGGCAGCGTGCCGGGGCAGCGTCTCGAGCAGCCGCTGCCTGCGGTTCCGCGTGGCGACGACCACCGTGACCTCGTCGGTCTCCTGTTTCATGGCGCAGCGGGTACCCGCCTGGAGCCGTCGAAACCTGTCAGAACAGCGCCGGCTTGGTGCCCTTCTCCAGCTCGAAGTGCATGTAGTCGTGCACGGAACTGCAGCCGAGCCAGTTGAGGTTACCGGCGTCGGTGCCGGAGAGACCGGCCACGAGCAGCGGCTGGAGGCTCAGGAAGCCGTTCGCGGCGACCGAGCCGACGGTGCCCTCGGTGGCCGGTTTCGGCCGCTTTCCGGACGCCGGGTTGGCCGCCCGCCAGGCCTTGGACAGGCGCAGCAGCGACGCCACGGCCGTCTTGCGCGCGGGGGTCTCGGCCCCCGGACCGAAGGCGGCGGTGAGGACCGCGTCGGCGCCCGGCGCCTTCTTGCCCTCGCGGAGCAGGGTGCTCAGGGCCCCGGCGGCGGTGTCGTCGAGGCCGGTCAGCTTGTCGGCCGTGCGTACGCCATCGGCGATCTGCCGCACGCGGGCGGTGAACTTCGGCTCCTCGGTCATCGTCGCGACGTAGTCGGCGCTGGCCTGGTGGAGGGCCGCCGCGACCTTCTGCACGCCCGCGGCGTTCAGGCCGTCGTCCTCCTGCCGGCCCGGGTCGACGCCGGTCGCGTCCTTGACCGCGTCGAGCCCGCCCTTCTTGCCGATGTTGGGGTTCATCGACGCGTTGAGGTCGATGGCGAAGCCGAAGCTGTGCTCGCTGAGGGCGAGCGGGTTGTTCCGGTTGGGCCGGATCCAGAAGCCGCCTGGCTTGCCCATGCCGGTCTTCACCGCCTCGACGTCGACGCCGGGCTGCGCCTTGATCCAGGTGGTCGCGGCGTCGAGCGCGGCCTGCATGTCGGGGTGGACCAGGCTGCCCTTGACCCCGAGCAGCTCCGATCTCACCATCTTGTCGTAGAAGTCGTTGGCCCGGCCGATCGCCTTGTCCGGGCCGACCTCGAGCGCGCCGAAGGTGGCCAGGATGGTCCGCCGCACGTTGACCCAGCCGCCCTCGCAGTTGTTCCGGATCTGCTTGCTGACCGAGGCCTCCTCGGCCGCGGCGGCGGTGTCGTTGGCGATCGGCGCGTCCGGCGCGGTCACCGCCCCGGTGGTCTTGTCGGCCGCGCCCAGCTGGGGGATGAGCGCGTCGAGCAGGCCGTTGACCACCTCGAGGCGCTGCTTCTGGCTGAGCCGGGCGAGCAGCGCCACGGTGTCCTTCGAGTACAGCTCGGTGTAGAGGCCGGCCATCGGGTCGTCCGGCTTGTGCTTCGGGGCGGTCGCCCGGGGCTTCTTCCGGTTGACCTGTTTGGTGATGACGCCGAAGAGGCCGGCCGCGGCGGGCGTGCCGACGATGTCGTGGGCCGCCTTCGCGATGGCCGTGCCGAGGGTGCTGAGCTCGGCCGGCGTGACCGCGGCGGGGGCGGCCGCCTTGGCCTTGGCGAGCTGCACGACGGCCTGGTTGCCCACGGTGCGCTGGAGGTCGATGACGCGGTCGAGCGCGGACTTCTGGGCGCCGGGGATGAGTTCGGGCGGCACGGCCGTGGCGCGCCGCGGCCGATCGGCCTGGACGGGGGCCGGGCGACTGCCCGGTGCGGCCTGCGATCGCGCCTTCATCTCGTCATTGTCGCTGGTCGAGAGCGTGCCGGGAGGGCAGAGGTCGGTGCCCCTCCGGCCCCGCCCTACCTCCCCGAGATCAAGCGCCAGGGATCGCTGCTGCCGCTGCTGCGCGAGCGGCGATAGCCGGGATGTCGCCCAGCTCGGCCTCGGTCGCGGTCACGGTCGGGCCGAGGGTCGCCCCGAGCTCGGTGAGCAGCGCGGTCAGGTGTCCGGCGGCGGCGTCGGCCTGCGGCTGGACGCCGGCCGTGAGCACCGGCACCGCGGTCTTGCCGGCCAGCGCGTTCGCCTGGAGGTTGTCGAGCAGCACCTTCAGGACGCCGGTGTACGAGCCCTTGTACGTCGGCGTGGCCACCACGAGCAGGCTCGCCTCCAGCAGCGCCTCGACGGCGGCGGCGGTGGCCTCGTCGCCCGGGGTGAGAAGGCCGGCGCCGATCTCGCCGACGTCGATCACGGTGACCGGGGTCTCGGACAGGGCCTCGCCGACCGCGACGGCGAGCTTCAGCGTGCGCGAGCCGGGCCGCGGGTTCCCGGACACCACCAGGGTCGTCACATCGATCTCCTTGAACAACTCGTATAACCTATTAAGCCGGTAGGTGTTATAGGTTACCAGCATGACCACACCGACCGTCCAGCGACGTACTCTGCTGCTTGGCCTTCTCGGGGCATCGACGCTCGGCCTGGCCGGCTGCGGCGAGGCCGCGGCCGGGGACGGACTGGCCGCCGCCGCGCCCCTGCCCAGCGCCGTCCCGCCGGGCACCAAGCTCGCCATCGCGATCCACCCGACGCAGGTGGCGCTGCAGGCCTCGGGCGAGATCGGCAAGCTGCCGTTCCAGGTGACCGACTGGCCCAATCTATCGGCCGGCCCCGACATCATCCAGGGCTTCCGGGCCCGCTCGATCGACCTCGCCTCCAACGCCGGCATCCCGCCCATCCAGGCCGCGGCGATCAACGTGGAGGCCCGGATCGTCGCGGTCCAGACCAAACAGAAACCCCTCTACACGTACGCCACCGCGCCCGGCGCCGCGATCAACGCCGTCACCGACCTGCGCGGCAAGAAGATCGGCTTCTCCCAGGGCCAGGCCCAGGGCGTCGTGGTGCTGCGCACGCTCAAGGAACAGGGCCTGACCCCCAAGGACGTGGAACTGGTCGCCCTGCCGAGCACGAAGTTCCTGGTCGCGCTGCAGAGCAAGCAGGTCGATGTGGCCCCGTTGAGCGAGCCAGTCCTGACCAAATACCTCAGCGAGTACGCCAAGGACGGCGCCAAGGGCATCCCGATGACCGCCGTCGACTACCTGACCATCCTCTGGGCGCCCGCCGAGGTGCTCGCCGACGCGGCCAAGGCGGCGGCGATCCGCTCGTTCATCCCGTTCTGGGCGCGGTCCGAGGTCTGGCAGTTCAAGAACCAGCCGGCCTGGATCGACGCCTACTACGTCAAGGACCAGAAGGTGACCGCCGACGACGGCAAACGCATCGAGGCGGTCCAGGACAAGCCGATCTTCCCGACCAGTTGGGACAAGGCGATCGCCTGGCAGAAGGAGTCGGCTGACCTGCTGGTCGAGGGCGGGTTCATCAAGCCGATCAAGGCCGCCGACCTGTTCGACCGCCGGTTCGAGAAGATCGCGGCCGAGTCCGTGCCGGCCGAGTACCGGGAGTGACGCCATGACCCTGACCACGTCGTCCCGTGCCGCCACCGCTCCCCCGGTGGCGGCCGGGCCCATCCGCCGCCGGCGGCTCGGCCCCGGCCGGCCCATCCCGTACGGCCGGGCCGCCGGCCCGCTGCTGCTGATCGTGATCTGGTCGATCGCCTCGGCGACCGGCCTGCTCGACCCCCGGATGCTCTCCGCGCCGTGGACCGTGTTCAGCACCGCCGCCGACCTGATCGTCTCCGGCGACCTCCAGCAGAACATCCTCGCGTCGCTGCAGCGCGCGGCGCTCGGCTTCGTCATCGGCGGCGCCGCCGGAACCGCGCTGGCGGTCGCGTCCGGGATCAGCCGGATCGGCGAGTCGATCATCGACGGGCCGGTCCAGATCAAGCGGGCCATCCCCACCATCGGCCTGGTCCCGCTGCTGATCCTCTGGCTCGGCATCGGCGAGACGTTCAAGGTGGTGACCATCGCCCTGGCCGCCGCGGTCTACATGTACGTGCAGGTGTACGCCGGGCTGACCGGCATCGACCACCGCTACGTCGAGCTCGCCGAGGTGCAGAACTACACCCGGTGGGAGTTCCTGCGGCACGTCGTGTTCCCCGGCGCGCTGCCCGGCTTCTTCGTCGGCCTGCGCCTGTCGGTGACGTTCTCCTGGCTGATCCTGATCACCGTGGAGCAGATCAACGCGCTCAGCGGCGTCGGCTACATGATGTCGCAGGCCCAGTTGTACGCGCAGACCGACGTCATCGTGGTCGGCCTGCTGGTCTACGGCGTCTTCGGGTTCGTGTCCGACACCCTGCTCCGGCTTCTGGAACGGAGGGTGCTCTCATGGCGCCGCACGCTGACCAGCTGACCTCGGCGGTCGAAATCCAAACCCTGACCCGGCGCTTCGGCGAGCACGTGGTGCTCGACCGGCTCGACCTGAGCATCGTCGACGGCGAGTTCGTGGCCCTGCTCGGGCGCAGCGGCTCGGGCAAGAGCACGCTGCTGCGGGCCCTGGCCGGGCTGGACTACGACGTGGAGGGCGACGGCGGGCTGCGCATCCCGTCGCGGGTGTCGGTCGTCTTCCAGGACTCGCGGCTGCTGCCCTGGCGCCGGGTGCTGGACAACGTCATCCTCGGCCATCGGGCGCCGGACGCGCGTACCCGCGGGATCGACGCCCTGGCCGAGGTCGGTCTCAGCGGGCGCGAACGCGCCTGGCCCAACCAGCTCTCCGGCGGCGAGCAGCAGCGGGTGGCGCTGGCCCGGTCGCTGGTCGGCGCGCCGCAACTGCTGCTGGCCGACGAGCCGTTCGGCGCGCTGGACGCGCTGACCCGGCTCAAGATGCACGGCCTGCTGCGCGACCTCTGCCGCCGGCACACGCCCACGGTCCTGCTGGTCACGCACGACGTCGACGAGGCGATCGCGCTGGCCGACCGGATCGTGGTGCTGGACGCCGGGCGGATCGCTCTGGACGTACGCCCGGCCGTTCCTGATGTTCGTGATCTTCTGCTTCGCGCCCTGGGAGTGACCGCATGAGCTCTTCGAGAAGAAAGCTTCACCTGAACGCCTTCCTGATGACCGTCGGGCACCACGAGGCGGCGTGGCGGCTGCCCGAGAGCGACCCGTTCGCGCACGTGGACGTCCGGCACTACGTGGAGCTGGCCCGGATCGCCGAGCGCGGCAAGCTCGACTCGCTGTTCCTGGCCGACAGCCCGGTGCTCTGGAACAGCATCGGCCGCCGTCCGGCCGGTGGCCTGGAGCCGACCGTGCTGCTGACCGCGCTGGCCGGCGCCACCGAGCACATCGGGCTGATCGCCACCGCCTCGACCACCTACAACGAGCCGTACAACCTGGCCCGCCGGTTCGCGTCGCTCGACCACATCAGCGACGGCCGGGCCGGCTGGAACGTGGTCACCACGGCCGGGGTGGACGCGGCCCGCAACTTCAACCTGGACGAGCTGCCGTCGCACCGCGACCGGTACGAGCGGGCGGCCGAGTTCATCGACGTGGCCCGCAAGCTCTGGGACAGCTGGGAGGACGACGCGCCGCTGGGCGACAAGGACTCCGGCGTCTGGGGCGACGACACCAAGGTGCACCCGCCGTCGCACGTGGGCCGGTTCTTCAAGGTGGCCGGGGCGCTCAACGTGCCACGCTCGCCCCAGGGCCACCCGCTGCTGGTCCAGGCCGGGTCGTCGGCCGACGGCAAGGAGCTGGCCGCCCGGTACGCCGACGCGGTGTTCACCGCGCAGCAGACGCTCGAGGAGGCGCAGGCCTTCTACGCCGACCTCAAACGTTCCGTTTTAATGAATGGGCGCGACCCGGACACCGTGAAGATCCTGCCCGGCATCGTCCCGGCGATCGGCGCGACACCCGCGGAGGCGCTCGCGCTGGAGGAGGAGCTCGACCGGCTGATCAAACCCGAGTACGCGCTGCGTCAGCTCGCGTCGACGAGGTCGTGCCGATCCTCCAGGAGCGGGGACTCTTCCGGACCGAATACTCGGGAAACACGCTGCGCGAGCACTACGGCCTCGAGCGCCCTCGTATCGTGCCGGAGTGGACGCATTAGAGATCGCCTCGCAGCACGCGCGTGAGTGGCTCGCGCAGCGCAACACGCGGCCCATCCCGCCCCGGGCCTCCTTCGACTCGTTGACGGCGGCCTTCGCCGATCTCCCCGCCGGACCGACCGACCCGGCCACGGTGCTCGACCTGCTGGCCGAGACCGCCGAGCCGGGCCTGATGGGCATGAACTCCGGCCGGTTCTACGGCTGGGTGATCGGCGGGGTGCACCCGGCCGCGCTCGGCGCCGACTGGCTGACCAGCGCCTGGGACCAGAACACGGCCCTGCGGGCGGTCACCCCGGCCACCGCCGCGCTGGAGGCGGTGGCCGGCGACTGGCTGCTCGACCTGCTCGGACTCCCGTCCCGGTCGGCGGTCGGCTTCGTGACCGGCGCGACCATGGCCAACTTCACCGGGCTGGCCGCCGGCCGCCACCAGGTGCTCGCCGACCGGGGCTGGGACCTGGCCGCGGACGGCCTGATCGGGGCGCCGCCGCTGCGCGTCCTGGTCGGCGCGGAACGGCACGACACGATCGACCTGGCCCTGCGCTACCTCGGGCTCGGGCGGCCGACCGCGGTCGCCGCCGACGAGCAGGGCCGGATCCGGGTCGACGCGCTCACCGAGGCGCTGGACCGGGCCGGCGACCGCCCGGTGATCGTCTGCCTGCAGGCCGGCAACCTGCACTCCGGCGCCTTCGACGACTTCGGGCCGGCCATCGAGCTGGCCCACTCGCGCGGCGCCTGGGTGCATGTGGACGGCGCGTTCGGCCTCTGGGCCGCCGCCTCACCGGCGCTGCGCCACCTGACCGCCGGGGTCGCCGCCGCCGACTCGCTGGCCACCGACGCGCACAAGACGCTCAACGTCCCGTACGACTGCGGCGTCGCGATCGTGACCCGCCCGGAGGCGCTGCGTACCGCCATGGGGGTCCGGGCCGCGTACATGATCAACGCGGCCGACGCGGCCGGCCCGCCCGACCCGGTCGAGGTCACCCCGGAGTTCTCCCGCCGCGCCCGCGGTGTGCCGGTGTGGGCGGTGCTGCGGTCGCTCGGCCGCGACGGCGTGGCCGAACTGGTCGACGGTCTGGTGGCCAATGCTCGGGCGCTGGCCGAGGGCATCGGCGCCCTGCCCGGCGTCGAGATCCTCAACGACGTCGCGTTCACCCAGGTCTGCTTCGCGATGGCCGACGACGACGCCACCCACGCTCTTACCGACCAGTTGGTAACTTCGGGCACGGTGTGGATGTCGGGTTCCCGGTGGCGCGGCCGGGCCGTCACCCGCATCTCGGTGAGCAACTGGGCCACGAACGCCGACGACGTGGCCGCCTCGATCGAGACCGTCCGCGCCGCGGTTCAGGGCACGTAGACCAGGGCCGCCCGGACGATCTCGCCGTTGTCGGTGGTGATCGCGACCATCTCGCCCGGGTTCTCCTTGATCCAGTCGGCGAACGCCTTCTCCTTCATCGGGCAGGTGCCGCCGTCCTCCGGCTTCTTCAGGCAGACATCGCCGTTGTCGTCCTGCCAGGTGAAGTACTTCGGCTTCTCGGCCAGCGGCACGGTGACCTTGCTGCGGCTGTCCTCGGTGTCCCACTCCCGGTTGCAGTCCGGGGCGTCGGCCGCGCACACAGCGGTCTTGAAGTCGATCGGCTCGACCACCGCGGCCGAGTTGTCGGCGTCGAACGAGTACATCTTGACCACGGTCTTCGCGCTGCCCTGGGTGAGGTCGGCGAAGGCCGGGGCGGCCTTGCTGCTCGCCGGCGCGGCGCTCTTGGGCGGCGCGCTGCTCGGGGCCGCCGCGGACGGTGGTGGGCCGGCCGGCGCGCCGCCGGGTGTGGCGGTGCCACAACCGCCGGCCAGGGCGACGAGGGCGAGAGCGACCAGGGCACGCTTCACAGCGTCCGTACCTCCACGTTGGCGAAGGCGACCTTGAAGGGGTCGCCGCTATCGAGGTCGTCGTTGTACGGGCCCAGCTCGACCCGCCCGGCGGCCAGCAACGGCTCGTCGACCGGGAAGGTGAGCTTGACGATGCCGTCCACGTACACCGACGCCTGCTGACCGGTCACGGTGATCTCGATCCGGCGCGCGTGGCCCAGCTCGACCGCCGGGATCGCGGCCTTGACCTCGCCGGTGACCTCACCGCCGCTGTCCAGGCCGGCCCGCACCTCGGCCGGGCAGACCAGCACCTGGTACCCGTTGTCCTCGACCACCCGGAACCAGACGGCCGCGCAGGCGCCGCGACCGAGGATCGACACGTCCAGGGCCACCGACTGGTCCCCGGCGAAGGTGTCCGCCGGCCCGGGGCAGGCGAACCAGTTCGAGTCGCCGGTGCTTGCCTCGAGCCGGTCGTTCGCGAACTCGCACCGGCCGGCGGCCTGCCGGCTGGTCCGCCACTGCCCCGGCCGGTCGAGCCGGTCGAAGATCGACGGGCCTCGGATCACCCGGCTCCTGGCCGGTGTCGGCGACGGCGCCAGGACCGCGGTGTCGCTCCGCAGGGCGGCCGGCTCGGCGCCCAGCGCCTCGGAGATCTGCGGCGCGAAGGAATGCGCGGCGAGCAGGCCGCCGGCCACCAGGGCCAGCACCGCGGCGGCGGCCACCAGCGCGCGGCGGAGCTTGTTGACCGGCCGGGTGCGCCGGCGCGCCTCCTGGGCCACCCGCAGCAGCTCCGGGCGTACCACCTGGGTGGCCTCGCTCGGGTCGACGTCGAGCAGCAGGTCGAGCAGTTCGTGGGCGCTGGGCCGCTCGCGCGGGTCCTTGGCCAGGGTGCGGGCCACCACCGGCTGGAGCGAGGCGGGCAGCCCGGTCAGCTCCGGCGGCTGGGTCAGGATGCGCGCTGCGGTGGCGGCGGGCGAGTCGGCCTGGAACGGGGTGCGGCCGATGCCCGCGTACGTGACCACGGCGCCCCACGCGAACACGTCGGCGGCCGGGCCCACCGGCGTGCGGTGGTCGGTGTCGAAGCGCTCCGGGGCCATGTAGGCGACCGTGCCGACCATCTGGTCCGTACGCGTATGTTGGCTGGTCACCTCGAACGCCCGGGCGATACCGAAGTCGATCACCTTCGGCGTGCCCAGCGCGAACAGCACGTTGGCCGGCTTGAGGTCGCGGTGGATCACGCCGGCGGCGTGGATGGCGGCCAGCGCGGTGGCCACCCCGACGGCCACGCTGTGCAGGTTGCCGGCCGTGAGCGGGCCCTGGTCGGCGATCACCTTGGCCAGGCTGGGCCCGTCGACGTACTCGACCACCAGGTAGGGCGTCGGGTGGTCGGGGTCGGCGTCGAGCACCTCGGCCGTGCAGAAGTGTGGCACCTGCCGGGCCCGGTTCACCTCGCTGCGGAACCGGCCGCGGAACTCGGGGTCGGAAGCGTACTCGGGCCGGATGACCTTGACCGCGACCAGCCGCCCGTCGGCGCCCTGACCGAGGTAGACGGCGCCCATGCCGCCCTGGCCGAGCCGGCCGAGCAGCCGGTAGCCGCCGAGCTCGGCCGGATCACCCGGGCGCAGCGGATCAGTCACCCGCAGGACGATACATCGAGTCCTCTCAGTACTCGGCGGTACCGGCGGGACAGCTTTCCGGGGTCGGGCGGTCGCGCTGCGTCACCCGTTCGGCGACCCGAATTCAGGCCGCTGAACTGCGGAAACGCCCCGGCGGAACCCCGTAGCGGCGGCGGAAGGCGGCGGCGAAGGCGAACTCGGTCGCGTAGCCGACGCGCCGGGCCACGGCGGACAGCGGCCAGTCGGCCCGCAGCTGGCGGAGGATGTGGACGATCATCAGGTCGAGCAGGGCCGAGCGGCCGGCCTCGGTGCCGGGCCCGGGCGACGTGAGGTCGGCGCGCAACATCTCGACGACCGCCCGCAGGCCCGGGTCGCCGTCCGGGGTCAGGGCGGTCACGCCGGGCAGGTGGCGCAGCTGGGCCGGGGCGCGGCCGGGGTCCATGGCGTACGCGGCGCAGAGGAACTCGCAGTCGCACGGCCCGTCGGCCGGCGGGAACTCACCCAGCTCGATCGGCAGCAGGTCACCCAGGCGGCACGGGGCGTGGGCCAGCCCGTGATCGGTGCCGGCGGCCGTGAAGACGATGTCGCCCGCGCGTACCCGGGCCGGCTCCTGGGCCGCGGTGATCAGCCAGCCCTCGCCGCTGAGCAGGACGTGGAAGCCGAGCGCGGCGACCGGCGGGAACCGCACGCCCCAGGCGCCGGACTGCCGGATGCGGCGGCCGTTGGCCCGGCCGATCCGGGCGCTGCCGATCGCCGCGGTGATCATGTCCATCGACCGCATGGTAGCGACGCGTATGAAATCGGGCGGAACGCGCATGGCACCGCCGCGCCCGCGGTGCTGGGGTGGAGTCATGATCGACACGCTGGCCGCCATGCTGCTCTTCGGGCTCACCGTGCTCGCCCCCGTGGTCGGCGCCACGTTCGGCGCCCTCGACACGATCACCCGGATGTTCGCCTCCGGCCGCAAACCCTTCATGAGCGCGTACGCCAGAATGGGCGGCTCCCCCGGCGCACGGCACTGGCTGACCGAAGCCACCCACCTGGCGCAGCGCGCCGACCGCACCATGCTCGGCATCGCCACCGAGATCGACGCCGACCGCCCCTGACCCCCGACGACGACGTCCGCCTGCACGTCGACCTGGCCGACGCCGCCCGCGACTGCCGCGCCGCGGCCGACCTGATGCTCGACCTGCACGGCTCGAGCGGCTTCCGCATGAGCAATCCCCTGCAACGCTTCTGGCGCGACGTGGCCGTGGGCAGCCGCCACCCCCACCTGGCCGTCGAACGCTCGGGATCGCTGCTGGCTCAGTAGACGATCGGCTCCGCCTCCGCCGCATGTCGAGAACGGGCCGGTGGCTTCGTCCCAGGGATGGAGCGGCCACTTCGGCCGCACCACGCCAGGGAGGCAGAGCATGGCCGTCAAACGGATGGACAACGTTCTCATCGTTGTCGAGGACATCGACGCTGTCATCGCGTTCTTCGTCGAGCTCGGCATGGAGCTGGAGGGCCGAGGCCCGGTCGAAGGACGATGGGTGGAGCGGGTGATCGGCGTGCATGACGTGCGGCAGGACGTCGCCATGCTGCGGATCCCGGGCGGCCCCGGCCGGATCGAGCTGGCGAGGTTCCATACGCCGAAGGCGATCAGGTCCGAGCCGGCCGACGCTCCGACGAACACGCTGGGCCTCCGGCGCGTCATGTTCGCCGTCGACGACATCGACGACGTCCTCGCCCGGCTGCGCGCGCACGGCGCCGAGCTGGTGGGCGACGTGGAGCGGTTCGAGGACGTCTATCGGCTCTGCTACGTCCGGGGGCCGGAAGGCATCATCGTCGGGCTGGCCGAGGAGCTGGGCTGACGACCGGGCCGAACATCTTGCGCCGGAGGGCCGGCACGCGAGAGCCGATGCGCAGGAGGGTGCGGAAGGCCCGGCGGTTGGCCGGGCCGTGATCCTCAACCGGGTCACCGGCGGTCCCCGCGACTGGCACCACCACCGGGCCCTGCGCCGGGTTCACCTGACCGCCACCGCCACGGCCATCGGCATCAACAGCGTCAACGCCGCCGTGCAGGTCGTCTTCTACGGCCGTGGCGACACCGCGGTGCTCGCGGTCGCGCACACCGCGACCGGGCCGGTGTTCGCCACGCTGGTCGCGGTCACGATCGTCGCCGCCCGCCGCGTTCTGGCCCGGCAACGATGACGCCGACCGTGGCCGATCACGACGGCTGGCCCCTTCTCTCGGTACATCGTGCGCTGTACTGTCGGCCGGGTGGAGACGGCGACGTACGGGCAGGTTCTGGCGCGGTTCGGGCACGCGCTCTCCGACGCGACCCGGGCGCGGCTGCTGCTCGCCCTGCGCGATGCGCCCGGTTATCCCGCCGAGCTGGCCGACCTGCTCGGCGTGAGCCGGCAGAGCCTCTCCAACCACCTGGCCTGCCTGCGCGGGTGCGGCCTGGTGGTGGCCGCGCCCGAGGGCCGCCGCACCCGGTACGAGCTGGCCGACGTCCGGATCCGGCACGCGCTCGACGACCTGCTCGGGCTGGTCCTCGCGGTCGACCCGGCGGCGTGCCCCGACTCCGCCGGCCAGGGCTGCTGCTGATGAGCCTGCCGCTGATCCCCCTGACGCCCGCGGGGCCCGGTGAGGCCCGGCGGGCGGTGCTGGCCCGCCGCATCCGGTTGCTGGTCGCGGCCACGATCGCTTACAACGTCGTCGAGGCGGTGATCGCGATCGGCGCCGGGCGGGCCGCGGGCTCGACCGCGCTGATCGGCTTCGGCCTCGACTCGGTCATCGAGGTGTCGTCGGCGGCCGCGGTCGCCTGGCAGTTCGCCGGTCACGACCCGGAAGCCCGGGAGAAGACGGCTCTGCGGATCATCGCGGTCTCGTTCTTCGCGCTGGCCGCCTACGTCGCGGTCGATTCGGTGCGCACCCTGGCCGGCGGCGCCGAGGCCGATCACTCGTACGCCGGGATCGCCCTGGCCGCGGTGTCGCTCGCGGTGATGCCGGGCCTGTCCTACGCCCAGCGCCGGGCCGGCCGTGAGCTCGGCTCCCGCACCGCGGTCGCCGACTCGAAGCAGACGCTGCTCTGCACGTACCTGTCGGCGGTCCTGCTCGTCGGTCTCGGCCTGAACGCGCTGTTCGGCTGGACCTGGGCCGACCCGATCGCCGCCCTGGTCATCGCCGCCGTGGCGGTCAAGGAGGGCCGCGACGCCTGGCGCGGCGACGCCTGCTGTGGAAGACCGACAACCGGAAGCGGCTGCGCCGACGGATGTTGCGCTAACCAGAGCCACCGCCCCGGCGTCCATTGAGGACGCCGGGCGTGGCT
The DNA here is from genome assembly GCF_040682035.1 of Actinoplanes sp. NPDC051470. Lineage (NCBI taxonomy): Bacteria > Bacillati > Actinomycetota > Actinomycetes > Micromonosporales > Micromonosporaceae > Actinoplanes > Actinoplanes sp. NPDC051470. The sequence continues at coordinate 4,033 of NZ_JBFBAA010000029.1, read as the reverse complement.
GGCAACCGGCCAATGCGGTTGCGGCGCACCATCGAACCTACCGCGGTTCACCCCGCCTGTCCATGGTTCACCATGGCTCCCCTTTGTCGACCACGGTCGGCCTGGGCGTGAGATGTTCGCCGGGTGATCGACCATGACGGGCCCGTGCCGCTGTATGTGCAGGTGGCGGACGCGGTTCAGACACGCATCGAGTCGGGTGAGCTCCTACCGAACCGGCCGATCCCCTCCGAGAATCGGCTGGTGCAGGAATACGGCGTCGCCCGCGGCACCGCGCGCAAGTCGATCCAACTGCTCCGCGAGCGCGGTCTGGTGACGACCGTGGTGGGGCGCGGCACGTTCGTCGCGCCCCACCCCACCGGGTGACCCACTGCATACCCATGCGGCGATCCTCAGTCCGAGGACGCGCCGCATGGGTCGACCGTCGGTCACGCCGAGCAGGTCGACTGCATCCTCACGAGCAACTGAGCGCCGGGCTCGACGTGGGCCCGGTGGCGACGAACCCGAACTGGGCCGTGGCGCCGGGCCGGAGGGCGCCGTTCCACGACTCGTTCGTGACGGTGACCGCCGAACCGGACGCCGACAGGCGACCGCCCCAGACCTGGCCGATCGACTGTCCACTGCCGAGCGTCCAGGTGACCCGCCAGCCGGTCAGCGCGGTGCTGCCCGCGGTCACCGTGACCTGGCCCTGGAAGCCGCCGTTCCAGGTCGACGTGGTCTCGTAGGTCGCGGCGCAGGCGCCCGGCGTGGGCGGCGGCGACGAGGACGAACCGGCCAGGCTGAAGGCCAGGTCGGGCTGGAAGGAGCCGGCCGCGTACCGGCATCCGTCGGCCTCGCCGGGCGGCTTGATCCACACGTACGCGTCGATGTCGGCGCTCCCGGTGGCCGTGGTCGGCGCCGGGCCGACGCGCCGGTCGGTGTTGTCGTCGCCGCACCAGTCGCCGGCCGCGCCGCCGTTGCGGCTGGTATCGATGACCTGCCGCTTGCCGGTGACGCCGCGGCTGTTCAGGGCCGCGATGACCGCCCGGCCGAAGGCGGCCTCGTTGGCCGTCGAGTTGAAGTTCGACGCGTTGCTGTAGAAGCCGTCGGCGTCCGCGATCCCGGCCGCGATCAGCCGGTTCGCCTGTTCGGTGGCGGAGTTCCAGGTGGAGTGCCCGGCGTCCAGGTAGACCTTGCCGCCGGCCCCGCGCAGCGTCCTCGTGGCCGTGTGCAACGCCTGGTCGCGGGCCGTGATCTCGCTCGCGCTGAGGCAGGTCTGCAACGCGATCGAGTCGGGCTCGAGGATGATCACGGTGGTGCGCCCGGCCAGGCCGCGGGCGATCAGGTTCACCCAGGTCTGGTACGTGGCCAGGTCCGGCGCCCCGCCCGCGCTGGCGCCGCCGCAGTCGCGGTTCGGGATGCCGTAGAGCGTGAGGACGGGCACCTTGCCGGCGGCGGAGGCGGCGTCCACGTACCCGTCGACCTCGGTCTCGATGGTGTTGAGGTTGAAGTTCGAGAGCCAATGCGACGCCGGCTGGGAGGCGATCCGGTCCCGGATGGCGGCGGTGCGCGCGTCGCCCGGGTTGGCCGCCACCCAGCGGGCGACGGGCGTGTCGGGCTCGCGGTAGAACTCACCGGTCAGGGTGCCGGCTTCGGCGACCCCGCTGGTCAGGACGGCTCCGGCACAGGCGAGGACGGTCGCCAGGATGGCCGTACGAGCGGGTTGTCTCACGGGCGGTCCTTTCACGTACATCGATGGGAGCGCTCCCAGAAGGTAAGCCTCCCGACGTACGTCAGGCAACCTCAGCGACGGGCGGCGGCGGTGCGCGCGCGAAATCGCACGACAAGATCACCAGCCGGCGGCCATGCCGTCCTTGCGCGGGTCGGAGCCGCCCAGGATGCGGCCGTCCCGGATCTCGATCGCCTGACCGCCGCCGAAGATGCCCCGGTCGGGATCCTCGATCACGGTCAGCCCGGCCGCGCGCAGGCTCTCGGCCCGCGGCCAGTGGCCCTCCTCCAGCCGTACGCCGCCGGGCTCGATCCGGAACCGCGGCCGGTCCAGCGCCGCCTGCGGATCGAGGCCGTCGTCGACCACCGACGTCACGTACTGGACGTGCGCCTGGGCCTGGATGAAGCCGCCCATGATGCCGAACGGGCCGCGCAGCCGTCCGTGTTCGAGCAGCAGGCCCGGCATCAGCGTGTGATACGGCCGCTTGCCCGGCGTGACCTCGCCGGCCACCCCGAAGCCCTCGGCCCGGTTGTTCAGCACCACGCCGGTGCCGGGCGCGACGATGCCCGAGCCGAAGTTCTCGTACAGGCTCTGGATGAACGACACGGCCATGCCGTCCGCGTCGAGCGTGCAGAGATAGACGGTGCCACCTTGCGGTTCGCGGGCCAGTCGCGCGGTTTCCCGGGTACGCGCGGCGAGGTGCTCCGGTGACAGCAGGTGGGCCACGTCGGCGTCGTCCCGGACGTACGCGAAAGCATCTTCGAGGGCGAGCGCGACGGCCCGGACCTGCTCGTCGAAGCCGGGGCCGCCGAGCAGCGCGAGCGCCTCCAGGGCGACCACCCCCTGGGTCGGCGGCGGCAGTTCCAGAACCTCGACACCGCGGTAGGTGACGCGCATCGGATCCACCCAGCGTGGCCGGTACGCCTCCAGGTCACCCTCGGTGAGCCAGCTCGCCCCGGCGATGGCGGCCGCGACCCGCCCCCGGTAGAACGCGTCCGGACCGCCCTCGGCGATCGCCCGCAGTGTGGCGCCGAGTTCCGGCAGCCGGTAGACCTCACCCGTCCTCGGCGCGGCGCCGAACTCCTTGGGCGCGTGTTCCGTGGTCCGCCACGCGTCGGCGCAGTGGAAGCCGGCCGCGACCCCACGTTCGGCCAGGTCGATCGCCGGGCGCAGGCAGGTGTCCAGGCCGAGCCGCCCGTACCGCTCGCTCAGCGCCGCCCAGCCGCGCACCGCCCCGGGAACGTCCACCGCGTTCGGCCCGCGCACCGGCACCGGCAGCGGACTCGCCTCGCGTGGCGCCGGGCCGGCCGCGTCGAGCCCGGTGGCCTCGTTCCCGTCCCAGACGATGGCGAAGGCGTCCCCGCCGATCCCGGTGGACATCGGCTCGGCCACGCAGCAGACCGCGGCCGCCGCGATCGCCGCGTCGGCCGCCGACCCACCGGCCCGGAGCATCTCGAGTCCGGCCAGGGTCGCCGGCGTCTGGCTGCTGGCGACCATTCCCTGCGCGGCGACGGCGGGGCCGCGGCCCGGCGAGAAGCGAAACATGCCTACAGACAACCACGCCGGCCCGCGGTGAGCCCGCCCGAGAAGCGGACAACCACGCCGGCCCGGCGGTGACGATCAGTCGGGCGCGCTGAGGCCGCAGGAGAAGCGGAGCCAGGCGCCGGCCGTGGTGATCAGGTCGACGGTCAGGTCCAGCGGCCGGCCGGATGGCATCGGCACGACGGCCAGGGCCAGCCGCTCGCCGACCGGCTGCACCGCCGCGACCTCGGTGGCGCCCGGGAAGGCGGTGATCGTCCAGTGCCGGATCGGCCCGGTCGACGGGTCGGCGCACAGGTGCACGAGCGAGCTTCCGCCGCGGGACGGCTCGGCGCGCAGGCGCAGCGTGTGCCCCTCGGTGGAGGTGACGGCCGAGGTGCGGACCGGGCAGTCACCGGTCGGCGGGGCCAGGTCGCGGCTCACGCCGGTGCGCAGGGCGGCCACGCTGCCCACCATGATCAACAACGCGATCAGGACCATCAAGTACGGCGAGAGCCGGCGCCTTTCACCCGTTGGCGTGACCTCGCGCCGCCGTACGGTGAGGATCGTCCCGTCCGGGGTGTGCCGCACGATCAGCCGGGCGCGCGACCTCACCGTGCGGCGCCTCGCGACGCTGCACCGGCGGACGTATTGCGCACGCTCCCCCATGGACACCCCCGTGACCATAGTCGTCTCCCGGATGACCATGGTTCCCAGGTGTTGGGGGTTAGTTGGCAGCTCAGAGATTCGCCCCGATAAGCACCACCGATGGGTCAGGAGAAGAAAACACAGTAAGCGATAAACGCCCGC